>NZ_CP043930.1:3723333-4023611 GCF_009720525.1 Gimesia benthica | reverse complement strand
TGTGGTTGCTATTTTGGCAGTGATATTCAGATCCAGTACAGAATCGGTTTTTAGGGATGAGGAGTGAGTGTTGAGTGACTTTCATCATCCATCCCCTAAAATGGCACTTGCGACACATCATTCAGCAGTGCGTATTGTAGCGAGTCAATGAACTGGTCGTCCTTGAAGAAATATTTTCTGGCCATCCCTTCATATTCAAAGCCACATTTTTCCAGTACACGCTGTGATGGAGCATTTCCATCAAAGACCGACGCCTCAATTCTTGCTAGATACCAGCAGTTTATGGCATAGCGGCAGACAACAGGCATCACTTTGGACATGATACCTTGTCCCCAATATGGCTTCCCAAGCCAAAATCCAACCTCTGCCTTGTGACCTATAATCACATCAGCAAAAACGACGACTCCGATTAGATAATCGTTGCCATCACGAATAGCGAGGTGGAGAGGCTCACCACGGAATTCCATTGCCCATTCGACTGCTATGACCATCGTTTCGTCCCATTCGTTAGCTCCATAGGGAAACGGAATGCCAATTGTGCGGTCACATATTTCCCGATCAGCAAGGTGTTGGATGATTGCATCTCCATCGGTTGATAGAAATTCGGTAACAGAGATCTGGGGAGTAACAAAGAGTCTCATTTGATGCCTACAACAAAAATTCGTTTTGATAAAAAAATGAGGTTATGGTCAAACTGCGATACGAGAAACAACACATCAACAGACAGGACAAGAAGGAGCATTCAGCCCTAAGTTCTGATCTCTTTCAGGTTGTCCCAATTCACTTTGGGAAATATCAAAGTCGATTTGGGACCATCAACGTTTAGATCGGATGAAACACTATGGTGCTCTTCTAGATGTTTACGGAGCGACCACAACGTTGGTTTTTCAACTCCTTTCACTTCGATTTCAATTGTGGCTTTGTACGTCCAAGTGGTCATCGCATCTAAAAGTGCATCCAGCAGCTCAGAAATTACTTCCTGAGCTTCACTCAACTCATGGAAAAGTAAGGCGTCTTTCTGGTAAGGGGTCCATCCGCCCCCATTCCAGAAGAGATCTTTGTTGGATTTTATTACCCAGCGTGGTGCGTGTGACCCCACTCTATTTGCTTGTAGCTCGATCATGTTTGTACTCCTTTAATAGTTTAGTTTGTCAATTGAATCAGAAAGCTGATTCTGACTTCGTTGCGTATAAAGTGCAGTCGTGTTGAGGTTCTCATGCCCCAGAATCTGAGCCAAACCAACCAAGTCATTGTCGCTGTCATCTAAATACTGATGTGCCATTGTGTGACGGAGCAAATGAGGATAGATCTTCACGCCGATGATCGCCCCATACTTATCACACAATGATCTGATTCCCTTATCTGTGAGCGGCCCCCTTTCCCCGATGAATACAGACTGACTGCTCACAGGCGGTCGTGAATCAAGATATGCCTGCAATGCCTTCCGAGCAGGTAGAGAGAGAGGCAGAGACCGCTGTTTGTTTCCCTTTCCGTATCGAAAGACAACAGATCCTGATCGTTCGCTGATCATTAAATCTGGCAGCTCCAGATTGACAACGTCACTGACTCTGCATCCCGTATAAAGTAAAAGTGAGAAAATGGCATTTGCCCGTATGTCACCCCTGAGTTCAATTTCACGCAACAACTTTCGGACTTCTGATTTCTCTAATCCCTTGGGGGCCAACTGCTGGTTTCTGAGTTCTTTGACTTGCTTGGCTACATTAGTTGAAAGATGATTTTGTTCGACCAACCAGCCAAAGAACCGTCTGATGGTTACCAGTGCCCGATTGACTGTAGAAACTGCCTGCCCCTTCTCTTCCCTCAGATATTTCCGAAAGTCGGTTACATCACGAACTGTCACCCGACTGATGGAAAATGGTTCCTGATTAGATACGGAGAACCATTTTGCGAACTTGCGGATATCTTGTGTGAACGCTTTTCGTGTCAGCTCAGAGAAATCGTTGGCATCCAGAAACTGACAGAACAGATCGGCTTCGTCTTTTTTCACAGAGATGTTTTCAAAAACATTATCGGATGAATTCTTCACGCTTTAACTCCAACAATTGGACTAGAATTTGACACTTATTACTCGAAACTCAGGAGATAATGACTCTTATTTGACGACATTATCTTCCCAGTTTTTTACATCAATCTCCTGCGTTATCATTCTCTGACTGCTTCAGTTGAAGAAATACAGAGCGGATCACTTCGGCTTCATCTGAGTTCTCGATCCCATTAGGGAACAAATTGTTGATCACTTCGCCGACTTTTCCAGAGTCGGTTTTCATCCCCAAGGCTTTGATAGCATCAGCAATTTGATCGAACTTGCTGTTTGGTGTTTTGACCGTTTTCTTCTTATGTGGTTTCCGAACGACGCCTACATCATTCCGTCTGGCATAAAACAAAATCGGTTTACCATCGATTCCACAATTGCGTTGCCTGACATCAAGACAGACCTGTTGCTTTTCTGCGTTGTAGTAAGGTCGCTTGGTTTTAGGATCGTAATCAGGCTCAGGAAAAGTGGTCCCACGCAGTTGGTGAAAACGCTGACGGCTGAGTCCAACCATGCGTGCCATTTCGCTCACGGACACGATACTTTTTGATGGTTTATTTTCGCTCATTTGACTAATTCTGTTCTTGAATATGACACTTATTTGACAGGTGCGATTGCCCTTTTGAGGTAATAGTGCGTCTCCCCTGATCGTCCTTGGCGATTAAACCAGCACGTATCAAATAGGGTTCAGTTACTTCACTGACTGTGCGTGTAGGCAATCCCAGAGTTGAGGAAATTACATTTAGGCGTGTTGGACCAGACGAGATGATCTTAAGGTATTTCTGCTCTGTGGGTCCTAACCCTAACTCGTCTATCTGCTCTAAGTCACAGGCACGCTGGAGATGGTCTTGGGTAATGACATTCTCACCTTGAGATCTGGAAACACGGTGAGCTGATTCCAGTAGGCGTAATGCCAGCCTCGGAGTCCCCTTGCCTTTTACAGCGATCTCATGAAGAACGGAGTCTTCTACGTTCCATTTCAAACCCGTAACACGCTGCTTGAGGATGAGTGTTAGTTCATCGGTTGAGTAATACTCAAATCGCAGGACGAGCTTCATGCGGTCTCTAAGCGGCTGGAGCAATAGATATTCGTCTGTGGTTGCCAACAATAATGTGAAATCAGCAATCGGGATGCTAATAGGTGCTTTGTTGGTTCCTCCGTGGACTAAGATCTTTCTTTGATCCAACGCAAGGTACAAAGTTGTTTGAAGGGATTTTGATAATTCATGAGCTTCATCAATAAAGACAATCGAACGATCTTTTGCTGACAGAAGAACCGCATTCAAATCTGCGACCGTATTAATCGACTGCCCCAATAGCTCAATAAATTCAGTCGCCATCTCCTGTGCGATAATTTGACTGAGAGCTGTCTTTCCGAGTCCTGCACCGCCTAACATCATGGAATGGTCAAACTTTTTATGCTCTTGGTGAGCAAAATCAAGGGCAACTGTCACGACGCTTTTTACGTGCTCTTGTCCTACGACGTGACTGATACTGGTAGGGCGAATGTCGCTAAGATCGTTCATGCTGGTTGCCTTTCTGTTGCTGTTGAAAAACCCTGTGAGCCTGACGAAAAAAAGTGGTGCGTATTTTTTTAAGAAGAGGTATCTTGTATTCTCTGGAGTCCCTCCTGAGAGGAGCGAATTTAAAGTTTTTCAAAAAAGTTTTTCTATTTCTAAAAATCCAAATTTGTTTTCATGTATTTTGCTTTTGGATTTCCGAGGAAATTGAAATCGATATTTCAGTATTCCTCTGGAAGCAAAATGCAAGTTGATGAACGATCTGCCTCTGTGATGATCCAGATCTTGGCATCATCAATTTTGTAGGCGGAGAAAATTCTGTCGCCATGTTTCAGAGCAGAGTCATTAGCTTGCTGGTCTTCTTTGCACAGTTCGCCCCAGTCACCTGACTGATGACGGCTTAGGAATTCGGCTGGAGTCTTCTGGTGTTCGTCCAGCAAGCTCAAGGCTGAGGGAGTGGCGACGACTTGTCCGAGACTGAAGAGTTTGTTGATAGCTTTGTTATTCATGGATTGAATTCCTTTTATGAGTGATGTTGTTTTGTCAATAAAAGGTACAAAGCAGTTAATTGGATCAATCCAATTGACAACTACAGTGCTTCCGTGCTTTGCGTTTCCCTTCTCTTGCTCGCTTTCCATTTCGGACTAGAGTATTTCTCTGAAAGAACGAATCTGAGTGACGCTCAACAGGAATGTAGACCGAATGGTCTACTGAAATCTGACTACAGAAAGTAGAGATTGCTGGTGATGTAGAACGGGGTGTTTCAGTAAAGAATTGAAACGACAAACGAGGCATAAAATCTCCTTCACAAATAAGGTTTAAAAGTGCCATGTGAGACCAACTCTGCGTGGCTATCAATCTTGAGATCCCCTAACGTTGGTGGGGAGTTTCAGTATCAGATGAGCCGCAAAACAACGGCTCAGTAAATCGTGAGTAATAGTGAACACACCCCCTGATGGATTGGTCCCGCAACTTCAGTTAGGGCAATTAATTCATTTGTACTGGGGGCGTCAGAAACACATCGGATCGTTCTCCAGCCAGCTTTCAGATAAGAACCCACAGGCGAGCTGAAGATTACACTCACAGCGAATTACACAAATCAGAAGAGCATTTCCTCAGATTTGCAAAATCGTGCGTTTGCATTGATAGAAGGTGCGAATGAGATAATGAGAGTTGGGGCTGCAATTGGCGGAAGGTGCAGCTCTGATGAGACTTAATGCAATATGTCCTGTTTTCCGATCCAGAAATCAGATTCTTGGAAATCCAGAATTCTGGAATTCTGACTTGTTTGCCCCACAAAAATATTTATTTCCTTGGTGAAATCCCAAGAGTTAAGGGCTGAAATCTGATAACTGATCACGGCAGGATGGGATGGAGTGATCGGTGGGGACCGAGGACGGTTCGACATTGGGAGGGACGATCAGAGGGGATCGCAGATTGCCTTAGATCGGTTGGGTTGGAAGAGAATATACTGTACAGTATGTAGATCAGGATCATCAGAAATGATTGGATGATTTGATTCAAAGCAGGATAAAGTGGGAGGGATTTGAGATTCATTGCACCATCCCCAATGTAAACAATTGATTGGAGACAGACTTTAGAACTGTACCAGTTCTTATTTGTTGATAAATGAAATTGGTAACTCTTACCAGCGGTTATAAATAACTGAATGAACGTTTACACGAAGCTGGAAAAGTTGTGGATGTAGCCCAGAAAAATGACACATATGCCTGATAATATCATCGCTCGCCACCTTGTCGATTATGAAACTGTGTTAGGAGACAGAAACCTTATAACAGTAACGGTTGGTCCTCAACTCAACCCGATCATTCTCTCTCTTGGTAAACTGCCAGATTACCGACGAGAAAACTCTGCTGGTGCTAGTTTTGCAAAGAATAAATCAGATACTCCCAATGACTATCGCATCCATTACTGCGAGGGAGAAGACTGGTTCTCTGTCGATCTTGCTCTGACATTAGAGAACTTTCACTCTGTCCAACCGATTAGCGACCAAGAATGGCTTTTAGTTCGAGGCCGATCTTCGGGGGATAAAGATCACAATGCCCATGTGTTTGGAGCTTATGGAGAATCTGTTCGATCCTTCCCTGCTGGTGATGGGATTGAAGACGTACAGGTGACGAAAGACTCAAAGATTTGGATTAGTTATTTCGACGAAGGTGTCTTCGGAGATAGTGAATTGGGGCGAAGTGGTCTTGTCTGTCTCGACCATAATGGAAAACAGGTTTTTGATTTTCATTCTGTTTGCACAGGAGCAGCCCCTATCGACGATTGTTATGCACTCAATGTCTGCTCAAACCATGAAACATGGTTGTACTACTACACCGATTTTCCCGTCGTCCAACTTGTAGACCATAAAGTTACAGGGATCTGGCGAAATATCCCTGTTGCTGGTTCACATGCCTTTGCAGTTTCAAATGAAAATGTGCTTTTCGCAGGAGGCTATAATAACAGAAAAGACCTGTTCAAGGTCTACCTTCCTACTAAACGACTTAAAAAGCTGAAACCTGTAACAGAGAACGGTAAGGTTATTAAAGATTTTAATGCCTTCGGGCGATCCCACATTCTTTATTTATCAACAGAGAAAGCTCTTTTTGCTGTAGATGCAAATATCATTTAATACTCATCCCGATAGAATCTTTGATCGCAGCTAAACAACTGAGACATTTCATAAATCGAGTGAACGGGTTATTTCCATGTCAGACCTTGAACAGTTAAAGAATGAAAGTGATTGGCTTAACTGCAATGATCCATCAGCACTTCTGAAATATATTCGCACCAATGCGAGTAAGAGAAAGTTAAGGTTATTTGCGGTAGGATGCTGCCGACGAGTTCAGCATCTTGTGATCGATGAAGCCAAAGACGCCATCACACTTGCAGAACAGTATGCAGATGGAGAAGCGGAAGAGTCTGTTCGCCGAATAACCAGAGGAAACGCATATATGTTTGATTGGGTTCATCCACCAGCGTTTCCATATGAGGAGATTGCACATGCACGTGGTTGTGCAAAGCAATCCGTCTGTTTTGTACTCGCACGAAAAGGGATCGAGTGCGATAGCCCAGGACTGGCGGACTCCTGAAGAATACTTCAGAATCTTCTTAGGAGGAAATCATGAGCAAGGAGTTCAAAGTGTCAGGGAAACAGCACCGGCGATCGTTTACGGAAGAATTCAAGCGGGATGCGGTCAATCTTGTTGCCGTTGAAGGTTATTCATTCAACCGTGCTGCACAAGCCGTTGGCGTGAGTGCCAGCAGCCTGCGAGGATGGTACGAGAAGTACGCTCCCGAACCCCAGGCGTGCGGCGAAGACGCCACATTTCAACAGCTTCAGGAAGAGAACAGACGGCTGCGGAAGCAGCTTCGCGAAGCCGAAATGGAAAGAGCGTTGTTAAAAAAAGCAACGGCGTTCTTTGCGAAGGAGTCGCAGTGAAGTACGCCTGGATCAAACAACATCGCGACTTGTTTCCGGTAATTGTCATGTGTCGTGTTCTCGGCGTATCGAAAAGCGGTTTTTACAAATGGCTGAAAGCCGTACCCAGTCCGCGGGCCCAGCGTAGCGAACGCATTCGCAAGACGGTACAAGAAATTCACGAGCAATCAAACGAGATTTATGGCAGTTATAAAATCGCTGAAGCCATGCAGGCGGATGACAATTTAGAAACGGCTTGCCGCAACACGGTCGCCTTGGCGATGCGTGAAATCGGCTTGAAAAGCAAGGTTTCCAAAAAGTTTAAACCGACCACGACTGTCGTCGATCCGGATAAACGTCCCGCAGCGAATCTCTTGAATCAGGACTTTTCTGCGGACGCTCCGAATCGAAAGTGGGTCACCGACATCACCTACCTGCCAACTCAAAATGGCTGGGTTTATCTGGCTGTCGTCCTGGATCTCTTCAGCCGCAAAGTTGTCGGCTGGTCTATGGCGGACAGTCTCGCTACACCTCTGGTCAGTACCGCTCTGAAAAACGCTATCGAATCCCGGCGGCCCGAGACCCAGCGGTTGCTGCACCATAGTGATCGGGGCTGCCAGTACACCAGCGACCTCTATCAAACGACGTTGAAGACACTCGGGATCACATGCTCCATGAGCCGAACCGGATGCTGTTACGATAACGCCGTGATGGAACGATTTTTCTGGTCACTCAAACACGAGTGGACCAAACATGAGAAGTATGCCGATCTCACAGAAGCACGCCTGAGCGTGTTCCGCTACATTGAGACGTTCTACAATTCAAAACGTTTACATCAAACATTAAACTATCAATGTCCCGACCAGTTCGAGAGAATATACGCTCAACAACTGGCCGCATAATTCACTCTTCGGGAGTCCGCCAGTCCTGGGCTATCGCACGAGGCTGCCTTAAATTCCAGCTATTACGCTTTATTTGCTGCAACACAATACTCACGCAATATAGGCATAGAATCCGATTTAGCAGATCAGACTGAGCAGAAATATCAATGTGATATCTTAAGGGATATTTTTAGGAATCCATTTCGTGAGTTGGCTTTTGATCCATCGTGGCGAACACCAGAGGTAATTAACTTGGCAATGTCTATTTATAAGAATCAGTCTTATGAGTGTATGCCAGAATTACGGGAAGCGTTGATGAGTGCAGGTTGTGGGGAAGAAGCAATCATCCAGCATTGCCAGAAAGATGTATTACACGTTAGAGGATGTTGGTTAATCGATCTGATATTGGAGAAAAAGTGAGGCTTGACATTACTAAGGCCACTTATAGGTGAGCCATTGCGGATTTCATGAAAGTGTTTTATTGCGAATCCGACCATCAAAGAGATTGGTCAGTGTAGATTCACGGCAGATTTCAATGAATTCGTCACGTGTATTTGGCGGACAACTTTCTATTGTAAAATAACCATATCGTCCCTCGACTTGCTTGGATATTTTTTTAAGGGTATCAGCAGGGGCTAAGTTTACACCAGATAGTCCTACAATCATTGCTCCGTCTTCAGTGTAGAAAAGCATTGCTTGATCTGGTCCACTCTCACATTGAGAATTCCAATAAAATGAATAGCCTTCATCTTTGTTTTCTTCTAAACACTTCATAAGTTCTTCTGGAGTTTGGAATATTGCTTTAGAATCGTCCTCATACTGGGGGAATGGGAAATCCTCAGCTACGGGAATTCTAAACGGAAGAAAAGTGTCCAAAAAGCGTTTGGCAAGCTCTGTGGATCTTGATTCACAAAGAACATAAAATTCGAGAGGCTCCATCTCATTTTATCCTATTTAGACCTGCCCTAGTAATCTTAGAATTAAGGGGCGGGATGTGCCGATATTTAATATGGCATGGGGGGGAGATCAATTCTTGGGAGGGCACGAGCGGCAGCCTCACGGACACGAGCACTTTCATGGATTTCTTTTTCCTTGACAAAATTAAGTAATGAAGTGGGCGGCTCGATTCCAAAATTATAATTACCCTCTACTATCATAAAAAATATGGGGATGATCTTTATCGCCTCAGCCAGTAGCTCGTTATTGCATTGATTCATAAACTGAAAAGCATGCTCAAGTTGGTTTGATTTTGTACTGATTATCCAATAAGCACCTAAAACATACGCTAAGCCACTAAACGGAGACGTACTAACAAATTTAATATCCACACGCAATTTTTGTGCAAGATCAATGTCTTTCTGCTTATCATGACACTTTAAAGCTGGCTCTACGATCTCAGACAGAATGGATTCAATGATTGGCAGAACGTCATTGTCACGTTTTATTAACTCCATTCCAGCTTCATTAACAGCAAAGCAATTAGAACGTTCATTTCGAATACGATCATATAAGGTATCCAGTACCAGTGTTCTAAGATCTTCCATTTTTCAGTCTTGTCTTATCTAGTGATAACCAGAGAGCTTCTTCATGATTGATATTCGTATTCAGTTGAGCGTTTAGAATTTCCGCCAGCGAAAGCGTTCCGCATCGGCCTGTTCTCATGCCGATGATAATCTTGGATGTTTGTGACATTGATGTTCTTTATGCTTCAAGTTCTATAAATTATTACTTGCTATTAATATATCGATTTCTTCTGAAAGGTCTCTGATTCTACGAACTAGTCTTTCTGAACATTCGAGTGTCAGAGTTTTTTCAAACAATTCTTTTGCCTTGAAAAGATGGACAGCAAAATCAGGCCCCACAGAAGACATATATGTTGCAAATGCCAATTCAAATAGGCCTTTAGCATCTGTTGGATATTTTTTAGTGTAGGCAGTCAGTATTTCTCTGCCTTCCGCTAATCGTTTCAAATTTTTACTAACATTCACGCCCCATGCTAAAAATGCCTCTTGATGTTCAGGGTTGATATCTAATGTTTTTTTGAAAGATTCCACTGCCATGTTGTGGAACTCGCTAATAGCCAAATTCATACCCAAAACATAGTTAGCCTCTTCACCATTAGGATCTCGGTCAACAGCAGACATAGCCCACCATAACGCTTCTTCTTTCTTATCATGACTTAGCAATGCCAACGAAATCATAGAATTGATATGGACAATCTTATCTTGATCACGAGTGACATCTAACGCCGCAAAGTAGTCTTTTACAGAAGCTACATCATCTTTCAGACGGTCGTATATATGTGCTCGCTCAATCAGCAGATCACCCAATTCAGGATCATCTGGCTTAGTAGCGATCCTTTGATTTATTGCTTCAAGTTGTCCCCGTAGTTCTGTTTCATTTAGCATTGATCAAATCCGTCAGCTTGTTAGATTCTCTCTGGTCTAGTGTCGGGGTGGGATCATTAAAGAGCAATGTTCTAGTTATATAATCTGATTTCACAAGCGTCACTATGATTTGATTTGGTCAACAACTGCAAAGTCTGCTTCAAATGAAGAACGTATATTTTCGCCTGAGCGTTCTCTTTCAAAGCCACCGATCTTCTTGGTAATGAGCCGCCTTCCTTTGAGCAGGCTTATGTCTGCATCAACTAAATATAATGATGCATTCCATTTAGTATCTGAAATTTCAGACTCCAGAATTGCTATCCCGTACTTCTCGGGATTTGATTCTATGCAAAAGCGAATGGGGTCGCCTGATTTGAAAGCTCTGTTTTTAGCAGCGACAACAAGTTCCCGATTAAAATTCCCCATAAAACCATCGAATTCTACGTCGAGGTAACCACTAAGCCATATGTGATATTGGAATACTGCGGTATAAAAAATGGATTGAGGCACTACATCTAAGACGACAGCAAAAAAAGAGACTGATTGGTTGATCGATTCAGTAATTACGCAACAATTTTCAACATTTTTAACTGTACCTGAGAGTTTATACCAAAATATATCGAATGCATTTTCTTCTGCTTGCCTCTTTAGGCTTGGAGGTTTAAATCCCTCCGTAAAATCAGAGTTAAATTGCCATCTAACTTTTTCATTTACATTTCCATTTACATAACCGCATGCTGGATCAGTTTTAGAACTGTGCGTAGATAGGACGATTCCCTGACACTGACCGTATGCAGGCGAGCTGGTGATAAATAAACTGGGCAATTTAATTCTTCTCCAGTATTAACAATTTTTCAATTTGAATGCAGTTACATTCATCTTAGAGGTATCAGTCTCGATCAACTCCCTGTTTAACAGGACTCAAAAATGCATGACAGAATAACTTGTAAATGAGCGGTATCCTATTGGAGAAGTGGCTGAATAGTATGATCGAACTTATAAACGGCTATTTTCCCGTAACTCTTTGCAAAGTCTCTCAATGACTCATAAGTTTTATACTTGACATCAGAATCTGCCCCCAGTTCAAGCATTGCTTTTGTGGTTTCAAGCGTAATTTCTTTCCCAGTTTGTATGGGACCATCTATATCAGCATCTAATGCCTGAAATATGGGAGGATAGTTACAATCGGCAAGTGTATTAAGTAATGATCTATCAATATTCAGAATCCCTTTAATTAATCGCACGTCTCTTTTTTCACAGGCAATATGCATTAATGACCAACCCATTGGGGGGCGTGATTGATTTATATTGCCGCCTTCCTCGACGAATTGTCTGACTTTATCGAAGAAATCTGTATAAAATTTATCAGGATCGTCTGTGTAAATCGTTTTGGCAAGATTTCCAAAGTCGTCATACTTATCACGGGCATAAATTGCTTCAATCAAGTCATCAAAACTCATCAGGTCTCTTCTTATAAGATCTTGTGGTGCGTTACTCACTAGGATTGATTTTAGAAGCTAATATTCTAGGAGAAATTCTTCTGAATCCCACTGCCTGTCGTGCCTTTGTTGTAACCATTTTTCCAAGATCTGTGGTTCTAGCAAGGTGGTACCAAGTTGTGGTGACGAGTCGAGTTTATGGCATGAATGGACGAGGAGTGCCCACCAGCGTCTGAATGGAAATGGCCGAAGTGGGCTTGCTAAGCCACTTATAGGTGAGGCATGTTAGCTCGGTGCGATTTTAACCGCAATTTTAGTGTCGGAAGAACAAGTATTCCACTTTTAAAACCAAATATCACAATTGGGAAGTGAGTTCTTCAAAAAGATTTTGTCGCTATCACTCATTGGACAACTTTTATCAAAATTCATGTGGCCGACTTTTTTTAAAGTGGCGAGTATTTTGACCGATTCACTATCAAAGGGAATATCGCAGAAATGGATGTAGTCTAAGCGTGGAAAAAGCGTCAAAGAAGATGCAACCTCTCCCGTCACCAATTGCTTAACCCCGTCCTTCGTAACCCGCTGCCCTGAGAATCCGAGTGTCGTTAGATTTTTCAAGTCACCGAGAAAATCAAAACCTTCATTTGTGACAAGTGTGTGGTTGAAAAAGAGTTCTTCCATGTTCAGGAGATGACCAATCATTTCAAGTGTGCTATCATCCGCCTGTGTTTCTGAAATGGTTAGTTCTCTCAGATTCTTAAAATTAAGAAGAGTGTTGAATCCCTTAGAGATTGGTGCTCCAGTAATATCGATTTTTTCCAAATGCTTTAAATCGTAAAGTGCTTCAAACCCCATATCACTTATTCGCACTTGGAAGAGACCCAGATTTTTGATCCCCTTGTTCTGCCCAATATATACCATTGCCTCATCAATACGACTTATAGGAGAACAATGTAGTTCTTCTAGCTTTGGAAACGATTTCAAATATTTATAATCGAGACCAGCAATCATTGTCCGAGAAAGATCAATATACTTTACATTTGGTAATCCCTGTAGTTCTTGCAGTCCAGATCCCCGCAATGCAGTGTTACTAAAATCGAGCTTTGATATACGCTCCAATTTACAAATCTGTTTGCAGATATTTGCTATTGCGTCTGAACTCTTTTCAGATCCTTGCATCGTGATAAAAAGCGACCCATCTTCCTTAACTGGAAAACAGCTGACTCGCTCCTGCTCTAATCGCTTGATGATTTCTTCTTCGGTCATTGCTCTGCAATCTCATTTACTTGGTGATATTGAGCTGTTTCAATTCATTTAACTATACAAGATCAGCACCATTGCCCTATTTTCAATGCACCTTCATCAGGCAGCAAAGCATGTCTTGTCTGGAAATTCTCTATTTTGCCAATGCATATAAAGCCTTCTCTTTGCACGCAGTGCATAAAACATTTTTTCATCACCGGGGACATTAGAGAGTATTTCAATATCACCAGTTTCTTTATTGATTTGTATCTGGCCTACACGATCTTCATTTGGGCCATATTCATAAACGGCAAATGAATCAGTCTCAGAGATCTTGTATATGGTTACGTAAATTGCCATGAATTTGCCCCAGTTATTTTGACAAATCACTTGGTTTTATGCTTAACACAATTTGATGATTATGTTCTCGAAAACCAAGAACGATAGCTTCGATCTCGGAGCCAATCGCTGGAAAATCAATAGGTGACACTCCTTTTTCATCCTTAATGTGCATGATTTCGACAAGGCCTTCATATTTTGTGTCAGGAACATCAACGAAGAAACCAAAATGTCTATGCTTTGTGACAGTGACTTTTAAGATGTCTCCCACTTTAAGTGTATTGATTACTTCAATCCAACTTTTGTCATGATTACTCAACAACCCTACCATTCTATCCAAGTATTCTCTTAACTGAGCCTCAGTCATTTTAAACTGAGGTCCTTCTTCCATCACCGCTATGCCCAATATTTCGTTATGAAACTCCGTAGATATTTTGGCTCCTAACTCTTGAATAATAACAAAAGCAACTTGAGCTACTCGAACTGGATCATATCCCTTTTCGATCTCACGGATCATGTCATTTCGGAAATTAATCGGTGTATACGTCACGTCAATTCTCTGGCTGGAATATTATTTATTGATCTGATCCAAACTGCCAATAATCTCTAACAGCGAATCGATTTTAAACTGATTAACCACTGCACGATACTGGTTGCGATCAAAGACAATGGGAAAAAGACATGGCCATAAACTAAGGTTGTGAGAAATGCAGCGTTTTTGGCTTCCAATAACAAGCTTATATTCCTCATGGGAGATCCGAAAAAACGATGGCCTATAAAGAAAAGAAAACCAACAATCATCGCATAGATGAATGATCCCACTGGTAAGGCAATTACGCCCATCATAAACGTCTTAAATGAGAACTCTGATGGCAAAATAATTGTTGCAATTAATACACTAGTCATTCCAGTTAAGACTGCCGAAATAAAGCTAAAGAGGATTTCTGAGTAAGAGGCATTTTCAAACCCACTGGTAAGAAAGAAAATGGGAATGAATATGATCGCAATTCCCACACCGCTACCCAAAAGAATTGAATTCATGAATCTCATATGGATGCTTTTCGTGGATGAGCTATTCTAAATTGGGAATCTGTTTGATGTATTATGCAGATTACGATGTTCAGAGATGTAATCTGTATTAAGCAGTTGAAATGATACCGACAGCTGCTTCATCGCCCATATTTTTTGCTAACTCTAGTGGTGAAATTCCATAGTTATTTTTCTGGGAGGCAATTTCTGGATTAGAGTATTCAGCAAACAGTTTTAAGAGATCGTATGTTCGTTTGGGATTTCCAACAGCATCCAGCAAGGGGGTATTTCCATTTTTGTCTGCGATTGAGAGATCCCCACCATTCTCTAATATTGCTCTGGTTAATTCCAGATTCTGATAAATCGCACAAAAATGCAGAGGAGTCAGACCTTTCTTGGTTTTGGCATTAACGTCAAGACCCCTTCTAATCAGTTCCAGTCCAACTGGGGTGTTGTCGTAAGCAATGGCTGAATGCAGCAGAGTCGCCCCGTAATCATCTCTGATATTAATGTCATCCAGTGCTTCTATAATCTCAAGAGCATCAGGCTTTTTTAATTCCACTGCATTAAATGGATCTGTCGACATTCTTTAATTCCTGTTATTCACAACCATCAGATACGCCTTCGTACTCACCCGAACATACAGAACTGCATCCACCTCCATCCGCTTCAAATTATCCGTCAGATCATGCCCGCCGCCCAACAAGATCACCTTGATCCCCTGCCCCTTCAATAAGATCTTGAGCATCTCATCTTCCCGTCTCTCTTCTGCAATTTTATCAAGGTGAATCGAACCATCTTTTCCAACAGGATTAGCTGCTTCAAAAGCCTCAGCATTCTCCAGAGGCAAAACATATTTCAGTTCATTTGAGATCTTCAACTGAGCTGCCGCTCCCAGTTGCATCAAATCTCTTCGATATTGCTCTCGGAGAAACAGATCAAAAGCACCATCACCATCTGGCACTTCGAATTCCCGAAGCGTTTTTACAAAACTGTTGAATGCATTCAGATTCTTCTCTGTCAGCCCTTCCATATGGACTGATCGAACCTTGTGGTGCTTGATCAAGAATCGCAGCATCTGTCTCTGCTCTTTCTGAATCGCTTCGACATCATCCAAGAATTCAAGATATTGCTCATCGGTTTCTTCTTCTGATAATTTGCCATCTGATGAAGCTGATAGGTCAGCAGCAAAATCCTCTTTGGAAACAAAGTGCCAGCTCAATAGATGGATAATGATCTGTTCGGGTTTGGAGTTGATTGGAGTGGAAGTGACTGAGTGGACGCTGGGGAGTTTGCGGAGCTGCCAGATGGGATCGGGATCATCGCAGAATGCAAAGGGGACTGCGAAGTGCAGGCAGATGATGAGGGAGGCACAGTGAAATATTATGAATTATCCTGAGAGGATAAATATAGAGCCAAAACACAGATGCCTATCACAAGAAAAAGCAAATACAAAAAAAGACCATTTTGCAAATCATTCTGAGAGTTTCTCTATTATTCAACATTTAGCTTGAACTTCGCTTTAACCGAGAACAGAATGTGCACATATGGCTTTTGGTAACAAATAAATACTTATCGCTCCTACTTTCTGCGTCAATTGCAGTTATGAAATATCTCTTGTTGGGTATGCTTTACAATAAATAGGGGCTATCGTCATGCGTATCTTCTCGGTTCTCGCAATCACAATCATCCTTGGTGATTTTATCTTCGGTTGTAGCAATGGGAGAGAAAATGTCGGTTATTGAATGCCCTGACTGCTTGTCACCAACTTTGACAGATATGGCCTGTGGTGTAGATTTAACATTAAGCTAAGAGAAATGGTTTCGCTTGAGATTTGATGATTTAGGAAAATGATATTTAAAAACTACTTCCTATAGAATCTAGATGTTATTTTTTAAACTTGCTTAGGACTTAGCCTCACCGAGGAAAACTAGTGAATTCCGTAAAGAACAACCTACGATACTTGCGTGAGTCTAAACAACAAAAACGAATGGCAGAAGAGGTTATTGAAGAGATTAATCAAAAGTTAAAGCTCTTGATTGAATATAGGGATGCTCAGTGGAAATTGATAGATTCCTCGCCTCTGGCTAATTGGTTTAATAAGGGGCTCTCAAAATATCATTCCAATGCAAGTTATGTGATGTATTCGTTAGTACGGATTCTCGAAGAAATCCAGCTCCAAAACTATTCACAAGAAGACGAAATGACAATTGCAGAACTGGCTCGTCAATGCATAGCTGTAGTGCTGGTTGACCGAGGAAAATCGCACGTACTCGATGTGCCATCACCTGTGCATGCATGTGATGGGCGTACGATATTTTTTAGAGGGAGTGCGTGGCGTAATAATTATGAAGACTGTCAGTCTTTTCGCCATCAAATTCTACAGCATCTCCTAGATCGTGTTTATGGACCTATTGATGAATCAATTATCGGAAGATGAAGTTTAGATGCAGTGACGGTGATACCATTTCATCGTTCGAAATGAGGTACCTCTTCGCTTTTGTAGCCCTGCTTGGTGATCCGTACAAAGAATCCCAGCCATCAATTCCTATTCGTGGTGGTCGTTTCCTTGGCTTTGTCCATGTTTCTGGTTAGACTCGTCCCTGAGGTTGAACAGCCTGAACCTGTTGTGTCAGGTGACACCTCAAAGACTATTTTTTATGAATCGGATTGAAGATGGCAGAAGGTACGATCAAAAAACTGACGGACAAAGGATTTGGGTTTATCGACTTGGGGAACGGTGAGGACATTTTTTTCCACAGTTCGAACCTTGAAGGGGTGAGTTACGACCAACTCCGAGAAGGACAACAAGTGTCTTTCGACAAGGGACAAGGACCAAAGGGACCAAGAGCGGAAAATGTCAATGTGATCTAATCACCAAGACATTTCGAAAGATATAAAGCCGACGAGATTCGTCGGCTTTTTTTATTGATATTGTCCTTGCTCTGCGAGTCGATTACACCTCCAACTCCAGTTCTTCAAACATAATCTTAATTTTGGCGAACCACCATGATCTTCCGCCTCTCCCAAAAGCTCAATCAGAAAATCAAAGCTGGCACATTAGACGCCCTTCCCTTACACCAGAACCCTTTTGCTGACTGGTCGTGTCACATTTTTCCAGTAAATCGTCGTCAGTACATTTTACTGAGTAATACAAAATCACTGTATTCGTGCGTGATGCCAGCTAAAGGTGTTACAAATCAAAAACGGTTTGCTGAAAAAACAATGAACTGTATCAGGGATTTCACAGCCGATGACGCCAATCAATGGGCATTTAGAAAATTTATAGTTCCTGAATTTAAAACGGTTCAATTTGCGAAATCCTTAAATCGTTCTGTGACCAGCTCGATGAATCAGTTGGTGTTATGTGCCCAGAGCTTGCTGATTGAATGTCAGATGTCACCACATGAAGTGGGTTTTAAGCTGAATGATTTTCTGTTGTCATCTATTACTGAGACAAAATCAGATGGATATGGCAGACCAGAAGATGTGTTTCGGAGGATGGTGGAATCGAGGAAAATAGAAATAGCTGAATCAGACCTGAAAGAAGATGATGCAGCGGACAATCCCACAGACTGGTTTGTCTATATTCTCAGATGTGCTGATGATTCCTTGTACACAGGTATTACGACTGATTTGAAACGAAGGTGTGAGCAGCACAATGCAGGTACAGCTTCACGCTATACCCGTAGCCGTCTTCCAGTCAGCATGGTGTACCATGAAATCCAAGCCACACGAAGTATGGCTTTAAAGCGTGAACTGGAAATTAAGGCGATGTCACGCAAGGCAAAAGAAGCACTAATTAAGTCTGTGAAGTGAGACTTTTTTCGAACAGAAAATACTCTCTTTTGTAATTTCAAATAATATCTGACCAACAATAAACGTGGTGCTCTCATTCCACTTGACTGCGTTCTGGTTTCGCTTCCTTCGACTTTGAGATCCGAGTGATACATACGGAGAGATTTCCATGATTATACTCTTTCCAAATTGTGCAGCATCTTGATCTTCCGGTAAATAATATCGCCATCTGACACTTGACTCTGTAGTATGGTACAGAGTGTATAATCAGTATCCGAATGAGGAGTGTCACTAGTGAGTGCATTAAAAATCGGTGAGGTTGCAAAACGATCAGAAGTCGGGGTCGAAACGATTCGCTACTACGAGCGGCAAGGATTGTTAGCCGAACCGGAGCGTCGTCCATCGGGATTCCGCCAGTATGACGAGTCGGTGGTGTCTCGCTTACTGTTCATTCGAAATGCCAAGGAACTTGGATTCACACTTGCTGAGATCAAAGAACTCCTTGGACTGTGGTTCGACGTGAATACGAAGTGCGTCCATGTTCGACAGCGAGCCGAAAAGAAAATCGCAAATATTGAAGACAAGATTCGATTGCTCCAGAAGATGAAGCGGTCGCTGAAAAAAATCATAAACCAGTGTGAAGGCCGAAATACTGTAGATGAATGCCCACTATGGCTGGGACTCGATGAGCCTCGGAAAAACAAGAAGGCTTGTGACTAACTATTCATAAGGTGAGTAACAGATGAAACGATTGTGGATGGCGTTTGTGGCTGTGATGGTATTGTCATTTCTTGTCCTTGGGTGGATTGGCACTCGTATCTATCAGGAGATGCCACCTATCCCTGAGAAAATTGTGATGACGGACGGCCAGACATTCATTGGTAGTGGCGAGATCACTGCCGGGCAGAATGTCTGGCAATCAATGGGAGGCATGGAAGTCGGGTCGATCTGGGGGCACGGTAGCTATGTTGCTCCCGACTGGACTGCGGACTGGCTACATCGGGAAGCCGTTTTTATTCTTGACCGTTGGGCGAAAGCTGATCACAACATCGAGTTCGAAAAACTCGACAGCGAACAAAAGGCTCAACTTGTTGCTCGTCTGACCAAACTACTGCACACGAACACGTACGATCCATCTACCGGCACGGTCACGATTGATCCCATTCGAGTCGAGGCGTTCGAGTCCAATCTTGCCCATTACACCGAAGTCTTCTCGGAAGGGAACACTGACTATGCTATTCCTGCGGGAGCGGTTTCTGACCCGGATCGACTCCGCAAGTTGTCGGCTTTCTTTTTCTGGACGGCGTGGGCCGCCTCGACCGACCGCCCTAATGACATCAGTACATATACCAGCAACTGGCCCCACGAACCACTGATAGGCAACCGGCCTACCGGCGACACGGTTGTCTGGACCGGCGTAAGCATCATCATGCTGCTGGCAGGAATCTCAGCGATGGCATGGTGGTATGCCTCGAAGCGAAATGAGGAAGAGGAGCCAACTCCTCCAGAAAATGATCCACTCGCACTCTGGGAAGCCACTGCATCTCAAAAAGCCACAATCAAATATTTTTGGGTCGTTTCAGCCCTGATCCTCGTACAAATGCTTCTCGGGGTTGTGACGGCACACTACGGTGTGGAAGGTGACGGTTTCTACGGTTTTCCGCTTTCCGAATGGCTACCTTACAGCGTGTCCCGAACATGGCATGTTCAGATGGGGCTGTTCTGGATCGCTACCGCTTGGTTGGCGGCAGGGCTATTCATCGGCCCGCTCGTCAGCGGTGAAGAACCAAGGTTTCAACGACTTGGTGTCAACGTATTATTTGGGGCATTATTACTGGTCGTGGTCGGATCGCTCACGGGTGAATGGTTGAGCATCCAGAACAAGATGACCGATACGGTTTCGTTCTACTTTGGTCATCAAGGTTACGAGTATGTCGATCTGGGGCGGGTCTGGCAGATCGCCCTGATGGTTGGATTACTGCTCTGGCTGATTCTGATGATCCGTGTGCTGCTTCCCGCCTTACGCAAAACTGGCGATACAAAACAACTGGTCGCTCTCTTGGCGGTCGCCACTGGAGCTATTGCATTGTTCTATGGTGCAGGTTTGACGTGGGGACAACATTCTCACCTGTCGATGGTCGAATATTGGCGATGGTGGGTGGTTCACCTGTGGGTGGAAGGGTTCTTTGAGGTCTTCGCTACCACGGTCATAGCCTTTATTTTCATGCGTCTCAATCTGATTCGACCGGGTATCGCCGCCGCAGCGGCTCTCTTGTCGGCCACGATCTTTCTTTCAGGTGGAATCATCGGCACCTGTCATCATCTTTACTTTTCGGGTACTCCGACCGTCGCACTTGTTTGGGGATCGGTCTTTAGTGCTTTAGAAGTTGTCCCATTGGTCTTGATTGGATTCGATGCTACCGAGGACCTGCGACGTTCCAGAACATCACCGTGGGTACAACGGTATAAGTGGCCAATCTATTTCTTTGTTGCAGTCGCCTTCTGGAATATGGTCGGAGCGGGACTCTTCGGCTTTATGATTAATCCGCCAATTGCCCTGTACTACATGCAGGGGCTTAACACGACACCACTACACGGTCATGCGGCCTTATTCGGGGTGTATGGGATGTTGGGTATCGGACTTATGCTCATTTGCTTACGAGTCTTGATCCCCGGCAAGGAATGGAAGGATGGCTTGCTGCGGTTCTCATTCTGGTCATTGAACGGTGGTTTGATGGCGATGTGTGTTCTGAGCCTGTTGCCTGTCGGACTTCTACAAACAAAAGCTTCCGTAGAACACAGCTATTGGTTTGCCCGGAGCAGCGAATTCATGCAAACCGATCTAATGCAAACCTTGAGGTGGATGCGAGTACCGGGTGACACAGTGTTCTTCTTTGGAGCCGTAGCTCTTGTCCTTTTCGTGGCAGGGCTTAAAACGGGGCACTCGTTCAAGAAGGTTGAAAACTCATGACCGAATATTCTCTGGAAACTTCTGTTCCTGATTGGGGCTTTGGCTCCTGCGGTGGAAAATCGCTGGGGTTTCCAAAGCAAAACGTGCTGTCGAAGCTTCACAAAGTCAAGAATGGCGGAATCCAAACTGCCCATCTCTCATCACCAAACTAGAAAAATAGAGGTATTTATGGCCATTCCCCACGCACAACCGGGTGAAGTAATTGATGTACGGCCTCTGACGGACCAATTGGTGGCGTCCAGAACCAAGACGCTCTTCCAGACACCACACATCGAAATGATTCGTATGATCCTTCCGGCAGGCAAAATCTTGTCAGAACACAAAGCCCCCGGCGAAATTATCGTGCATTGTCTGGAAGGAGACATAACGTTCACAACAATGGGAGAGCCAAAAAAGCTGCGGGCGGGTGACATGCTCTATCTGGCGGCAGGAGAACCACACAAGCTTGAAGCCGTCGCAGATTCTTCCTTCCTGCTAACAATATTACGGAAATCGGCAGACGGTAATTCATGAGTGAACAGAATGCAGGTTTGAAACTTGGCTGGTTATGGAAGCTGGGACGCTGGCCCGTCCTAGCAATCATTATGGGCGGTATCGTCTACCAGATAAAATTTGCACCGATGAGCGTTCAAGGGATCTCTCCTACTCGCAAAACTGTTGTGTCGGAGGTCATGGGAACCGGAACGCTTGAGGCTCGGGTCTCCACGACGATCAGCCCAAAGATAGCCGGGCGGATCGGTGAAGTCCTCGTGGATCAGGGGGACAAGGTCGAGCGAGGAAAGTTGCTTGTACGGCTCGATGACGAAGAACTCCAGCAACAGGTTGAGATTGCTTTAGCGAACGTGGAAGCGGCGAATGCCGCACTTGGAAGGCTCTTGGCTGACAAGAAAAGAACGATTGCGGTGCTAGAGCAGTCACAGAGGCATCATGATCGTGTGCAGTCACTCAAAGTAAAGAACGTTACGACACAGGATGATGTGGATCGAGCCGTTGAATCGCTGGCGGTGGCGACGGCGGATATGACACGGGCTGAAGCCGCCATTACCGAGGGGCAGAAAAGTCTGCTCGCCGCCGAGAAAACACTCGAATATCACCGGGCACGGCTGGCGGACACGCTGATTAAAGCTCCATTCGCTGGGCTAGTTGTAGAGCGTCAGAGAGAGGCGGGTGATATTGCTGTTCCCGGCAGTGCGGTCTTGACGCTAATTTCCACAGACGTCCTGTGGATTTCCGCATGGGTCGATGAAACTGAGATGTCGAAGCTGAGCGTCGATCAGCCCGCACGCATTGTGTTCCGCTCCCAACCGGAGCAAAACTTCCCCGGAACCGTGATTCGGCTTAGCAGACAGGCGGATCGAGAGACTCGGGAGCTTGTTGTGGATGTTCAAGTCTCCGAGTTACCTGAGAATTGGGCCATCGGTCAACGGGCCGAAG
This sequence comes from Gimesia benthica, assembly GCF_009720525.1. NCBI lineage: Bacteria > Pseudomonadati > Planctomycetota > Planctomycetia > Planctomycetales > Planctomycetaceae > Gimesia > Gimesia benthica. The sequence goes on along the minus strand of NZ_CP043930.1, from coordinate 4,001,091 downwards.
TCTACATCGAAACTCACCGACAAAACAATGCCTTAACAATACCGTTGATCGCTCTCCATCGTCGTGACAATATCGAAGGAGTCTTTGTAAATGAGGACGGGAATGCCCGCTGGAAAGCGTTGACACTCGGTGTGCATGGGCGAGAGGTTGTCGAAGTGCAATCAGGGCTGTCGGAGCGTGATGTAGTTTTGCTGGTGCCGACTGACGTGACACCCCTTACCGAAGGGCGGAGGGTCCAAGTTCGATGATGCTTGCTCTCAAGGACATTCGCCACAATGTCGGTCGCTTCGCCTTAACGACAGTAGGTATTGGACTACTGCTCATGATCGTCATGGGGATGGGGGGCATATACCGAGGCGTGATTGAAGATGCCACGTTGCTGATCGACCGAGTGGGGGCGGATCTGTGGGTTGTTCAGAAGAGTACCAGAGGACCGTTTGCTGAGATCTCCCGTGTGCCGCCAAATCTTGTCCATCGAGTGCAGGCGGTTCCCGGCGTCCGAGTGGCCCGTGAATTTGTGTACCATACGGTTCAGCGGGAGCGAGCAGGTAAGCCGCTCCGAATCGCCGTCATGGGACTGAGTTGGCCCGTGGACAAAGGAGAGTGGTTGCCACTCACGGCAGGAAGGCATCTTTCTCAGAATCACTTCGAGATGATCGCCGATGAATCTCTGAGAATTCCAGTTGGCAGCCGGATCGAACTCGGGAAAGAAACGTATCATGTCGTCGGCACCACGAAGAATCTCATCAGTTCAAATGGCGATGGAATTGCTTTTGTGACCGTACAGGATGCTCAGGCAATTCAGTTTGACATTCCCGGCGAAGCGGTTCGCCTCGAACGTGCGTCCCGTGAATCACGTGGCGAAGAGTTTGAAGCCGCCATGAAACAACCAGCTTTGCTCGACAATGCTGGACGACCAACCGGAGAACTTCCCGCCGTGGCCCGTCCTCAATTGAGTGCAGTGATGGTCACGCTCAGTCCGGGGGCCAACGCAAAAGAAGTCGTGCAAATCATTGGGGGATGGAGTGATGTCTCAGTGTACACGCAGGATGGTCAGCGGGAACTGCTATTACGGGGTTCTGTTGAAAAGATCAAACGGCAGATTGGCTTATTTCGAGTCCTTTTGACGATTATCGCTGCGATCATCATGGCACTGATCTTGTACACGCTGACGCTCGACAAGATTCACTCGATTGCCCTACTCAAACTGATCGGAGCACCCAATAGAGTCATTCTTGGACTGATTCTGCAACAGGCGTTATTGCTCGGTGGAATCGGCTTCGGAATTGCCTATCTACTGGGCCAAAGAGTCTTTCCACTCTTTCCTCGTCGAGTCATCATCACCAACGAAGATGTATTACAGCTTGCCGTTATCGTACTGGGGATTTCAATCGCTTCGAGTATTCTGGGGATCTGGAAAGCAATGCGAGTCTCTCCCAATGAGGCTCTGTCATGATCACAAATCAGAACGCTTTATTTGCCATCGAAACCGAACTGTTGACGAAGGTCTACGGCAGCGGCAATACGGAAGTTGTGGCAATGAAAGACGCTACGATGAAAGTTCGACAGGGTGAGGTTGTGGCTCTGCTTGGTCCCAGCGGGTCAGGGAAATCAACATTCCTCACGGCTGTTGGACTCATCAATCCCCCCTCATCAGGACGAGTCATCATTCGGGGGCAACTGGTCCTCGACGGAGCAGAGGCAAAAACGAACCTGAGAACATTTAGGCGACAGCATATCGGATTTATTTTCCAGAAGTCGAATCTCATTCCTTTTCTATCTGCCGCTGAAAATGTGCAGATTGCGATGGAACTTAATGGGGAATCTCGACGTGCTGCGTCCAAACGCTCGATGGAACTACTTGATTATCTCGGTGTTGCCGACCGGGCGAAGAACCTTCCTTCAATGCTGTCGGGCGGGCAACAGCAGCGAGTCGCCGTCGCACGGGCACTGGCGAATCGCCCCAGCGTAATCCTTGCCGATGAACCGACCGCTGCTCTTGATAGTCACCGTGGACGGCAAGTGATGGAACTCTTCGCCCAAGTCGCTCATGACCAGCAGGCCGGAGTAATTGTCGTAACACACGATCATCGTTCATTGGATGTGTTTGATACGCAGTATGAAATGGAAGATGGTCGATTATCCTCACCAAAGTAAGCGGAACAAGGATCAGACTATTGCAAACCATTCTCTGCTATATCTAATTTAAGTAGCTAGAATTCTTTAGGTGAGGGATCTGGCATCGGTTGGTATTTTGGATTGCCATTGGTATTTATGCTTGCTGTGGATTTCTTCTTTGACATATGAGACTCACTGAACTAAATCAGGTTGTATGTCTTACTGACAGGTGATGATATTACGAGGCATCTTCATTATTTCTTATCACGAAATACTGGTTCAACATCACGACATAACTGCCCCAGCTGATGAGCAACTTGCAGGATTTCTTTAGAAGTCAATTCGACTTGATCATTCATAAAGAACCATTTGGAGTTTTTGGGATTGATGACAGAAAATGAACCTCGGCGATTATTTTGTTTTACAAACCAGCCCGGAAGAGCAAGAACTGGTCGCACAGGAATCTGCATGCCCACTGACGAAGTCAAATATTTTGACAGCCACCTTCCTTCGGTTTCTAACTGATCGACATCGATCTTTTCTGAACGATCAGAAAAGCGTAATACATTATTCTGGTGATCGACGATTACTTCTGCTTTACCCTTTCCTTCTTTGGCCTTTGATCGCATCTTTGTATTGATCGAAAAAACTCCGCTGGGGCTGACGACAACATGGTCAATGTTTCCATAATCAATTTGGATGTCATGAAATACACGGCAGCCGTAAAGCATCAATTGATTAAGCTCTTCACCTGTAAACATCTCGCCCTGAAAACCCAGCGAATTGTTTTTCCTTTCATTTAAAACTTTACTCAAGCGTCGTCCCAGTAAGGTAATGGTACCCAGACCGATGACCAGCATGATTATCGTGCGGGGAAGTGATTCAGGAATCTGACCGAAATACGATTGACTCAGATGAAGCGAATAAAGCAAGAGCGGAGTTATCAACATAAAAATAAACAAAATGGTGACTTCATCACTTTGCTCATTTACTTTTAATCGGAGTGAGTATCCGGGGGGACGCATCAAATCCTGTGTCAGCGGTGATTGTCGTTGTTTCAGATCTTGTTTTCGTTTCCAGATGTAAGCAATGGCGACTGTCACACCCATGCCGCAAAACATCAGGAGTATGGGAATAAAGACTGAAAATAAGTTCGACCACATCCGTTTTGACTACTTTCCTGCTAGACCCAAGTGCAAAAAACGACCTTTCAAACCGTCTAAATCGACGCAGGTCCAATTATTGAACAAATCTCCATCCTATGGTACTCTGGAAACAAATTGTAGCCACAATTTATTTAAGAATTATCAACCAGAGACCCACCACTTATGTCCAAACAAAAACTGACTTTAGCACGGCTGGAGCACATGCTGTTTACGGCCTGTGATATTCTGCGGGGGAAAATGGATGCCTCCGAATATAAAGAGTTCATTTTCGGGATGCTGTTCCTTAAACGGTTGTCGGATCAATTCGAACATGACCGTGCCCAGATGGAAGCGGAATACCAGAAGAAGGGATTAAAGCCTGAACTGATTGAAAAGCAGCTTAATAATCCCGCTGTTTACAAGAGCTTCTTTGTCCCCCCAGAAGCTCGTTGGAACAAAATCCAGCACTTGAAAAAGTCTGTAGGCTCTGGTTTGAACAAAGCTCTGCATGCCATTGAAGACGCCAATCCCAATACGCTGCAAGATGTGCTGAAAGGGATTAACTTCAATCGCAAGGTTGGTCAGAAAACGATGGCTGACAGTACTCTGATTGAGTTCATCCAGCACTTTGAACAACTACCCCTCTCTAATGATGACTTTGAGTTCCCTGACCTGATGGGGGCGGCATACGAATACCTCATCAAATATTTTGCTGACTCTGCTGGTAAAAAAGGGGGCGAATTCTACACCCCTGCTGAGGTTGTCCGTCTGATGGTTCAGATCATTGAACCAAAACAGGGAATGGAAATTTACGATCCCACAGTTGGATCTGGTGGGATGCTAATCCAAGCTCATCAGTATGTAAGGGAAACTGGCGGTGATCCCCGTGACCTTGCTCTGAGTGGTCAGGAGGATAATGGCGGTACATGGTCCATCTGTAAGATGAACATGATCCTGCATGGCATTATTTCTGCTGATATTCGTCAGGGGGATACCATCAAAGACCCTCAGCATATTGGTGATGGGGGAGAATTAAAACGATACAGTCGTGTGATAGCTAACCCCCCTTTTTCGCAAAACTATTCTCAGACTGACATGAAGTTCAAAGAACGTTTCCATACCTTCATGCCTGAGAGTGGTAAAAAAGCGGATTTGATGTTTGTGCAACACATGGTTGCCAGTCTGAAATCTGATGGTCGGATGGCGGTGGTCATGCCACACGGCGTTTTGTTTCGTGGGGGTGAAGAGAAAGCATGTCGCAAACGCTTTATCAAAGATGGTATTCTGGAAGCTGTCATTGGTCTTCCTGCGGGTCTGTTTTACGGAACAGGAATTCCTGCCTGTGTGCTGGTCATCAATAAACAGGATGCTGCCAAACGTAAAAGTGTGTTGTTTATCAATGCAGATCGGGAATATAAGGAAGGTAAAAATCAGAACTCCCTCCGTCCAGAAGACATTGAAAAGATCACTCACGTTTACCGTGGAAATCTGGATGTCAATAAATATGCCCGCAATGTCCCTGTTTCAGAATTAGAATCAGAAGAGTTCAATCTGAATATCCGTCGTTATGTGGATAACAGCCCTCCCCCAGAACCACATGATGTGCGTGCCCACTTGAATGGTGGTATCCCTAAAACTGAAGTTGCCTCTCTCTCACATTATTTTGACAACTATGAAGGGCTGAGAGAGCAACTGTTTTGTGATCGGGATCAGGACTATCTTGATTTTGTCCCTGCTGTGGAATCCAAAGACTCGATTAAATCAATCATCGAAGAAGCCCCTTGCGTTCAATCAAAACATGAGAAATTTCATCAGGCAATCAAACGCTGGTGGAAAAAGCATCTACCACAGATCGAAGCCCTGCCTCAAACAGGTAACGTTTTTGAACTCAGGCGGGAGTTTCTGGAAACCATCAGCAAGGCATTAAAGTCTCAGGGAATTCTAGACGTTTATAAAATTCGTGGAGCGTTTGCGGACTATATGAACCGTCTGGAAGCCGATTTTAAATCAGTAGCCGCTAGTGGTTGGGGACCAGAACTGATTCCAGAAGCTGATATTCTGCAATCCCAGTTCCCAGAAGTTCTGTCGCAGATTGAGGAAGATCAAGCCCGTATTGCCGAACTGGTAGGACTGTTTGCGGCGGCAGATGCAGCCGATGACGAAGAAAATGAAAGCGACGATTCAGACGAATCGGAAAATGGAATCCTACCAAAATCAGTGGTTAAGAAGCTCAAAGAACAAAAGAAAACTCTGGGCGGTGATGTTCGGGAATTAAAGAAGAATATCAAAGCTGCCAAGCAGGATCTCAAACGGATGGAAAGCAGTGGAGTTGCTGCCTCTGAGATCAAAACGAAAAAAGATGAAGTGAAGTCCAATGAAGCTCAGGTTCAGGAGTTCAATCAGCAGATTGAAGAGATTGACCAGCGTCTGGAGCAACACAATGCTCTCGATAAAGAACTCAAATCTCTGAAAGCCAACATTCGTCAGTCGGAAAAGAAAAAAGATGAACTGATTGAAGCCGCCCGTGAAAAGATCTCCAAAGAAGAAGCTCAGACGTTGATTCTGGAACGCTTTGATCGATTACTGCACGAAGAATTTGATAGCTACATTCGTGTCTACCAGCGATCTTTGATTGCTGCTGTGGAGAATTTACACAATAAGTATGCTGTGACAGCCAAGGAGATTTTAGCTCAACGTGATAAAGAAGCCGAAAAGTTGAATCAGTTCTTGGTGGAGTTGGGTTATGAGTGAATCCTCTGTTTCACCGAAATGCTGGGATAAGGTACGCCTTGGAGATTACACCACAGTCAAGGCTCGTTTGGGTTGGAAGGGATTGACAGCAGATGAATATGTTGACGATGGTTATATTTTTCTTGCAACTCCCAACCTTAAGGGGCATCAAATTGACTTCTTTAACGTCAACTACATCTCAAAATGGCGATACGACGAATCCCCTGAAATTCAGCTTCGACTGGACGATGTTCTGATCGTTAAAGATGGTTCGACACTCGGCACTAGCAACTTTGTTCGCCGCTTGCCACGTCCAACAACGGTCAACGGTTCCACAGCGGTCGTGCGAACAAAGGGAGGGCTTTACCCAGAGTTTCTCTATCACTTAGTTAATGGTGATGAGTTCCAGCAACTTATCGCTGAAAAGAAGGCAGGACTCGGTGTCCCCCATCTTTTCCAAGCAGACCTGCGTGAGTTTACGATATCACTACCTCCCCTTCCCCAACAAAAAAAGATTGCCCGTATTCTTACGACGGTTGATAATCTGATTGAGAAAACTGAGGCGTTGATCGAAAAATACAAAGCGATCAAACAGGGGATGATGCATGATCTGTTCACAAGAGGTGTGGACAAAGACGGCAAACTCCGCCCTTCATATGAAGAAGTCCCCCATCTGTATAAGGAATCGCCATTGGGATGGATTCCGAAGGAGTGGGAGGCAGGGATACTGAATGACACAATTTCTCAATCTCGTCCGATTGTTTATGGAATACTTATGCCCGGTTATGGCCATCAGGGGGGAATACCTGTCATAAAAGTCAAGGATATCAAGAATGGCGAGGTTCAGTTGGATGATTTACTTTTGACTTCACCGGAAATTGACAGTCAATACAAACGGTCTAAGACAACTGCCGGAGACTTACTATTCACGATTCGTGGGACGGTTGGTCGGATGGCATTTGTCCCTGCTTCACTCGATGGAGCAAATATTACTCAAGATACTGCTCGAATTGGAGTCGTATGCGGAGATGCACGATTCATTCGTGGCTATTTGGAGATGCCTGAGCCACAGAGGTTTATTGCAGTTCACACTCTTGGGGTTGCAGTCCAAGGCATTAATCTGGGTGATGTAAGAAGGATTCCCATTGCTTTTCCATCATTGGAGGAGCAGAAAGAAATTGGTCATAGAGTTGAGGTATTTCAAAAACAACTTTCGCTCGAAGAGGCTAACGCTACTAAGCTTCGAACATTGAAATCTGGTCTCATGCAAGACCTGCTCACAGGAAAAGTCCGAGTCAAAGTAGATGAAGTTGAGGAAGAATTAACCAATGCTTGAACAACACCAACGCCCATTTTCGATTAAAATATTCGTCCCGGATGGTGATCCAGACGGCTTACGTGTTGTGGAAAAGTCGAACTGGACTGGTGTGGGCATTGTCTTTCGACGCACGAATTACAAACAGGCAGCGAATCGAGATGAATTCCTAAAAACAGGAGTTTACATTCTGGTCGGTGCATCGGAAGAGAGCAGCCTACCCACAGTCTACATTGGCGAAGGTGATCCCGTTAAAGCACGACTGGACAGCCACTATAGTAAGAAAGACTTTTGGGACTGGGCTGTGTTTTTCGTCACAAAAGACAGCAGCTTGAATAAAGCCCATGTGAAGCACTTGGAATCCCGATTATTGGAACTGGCTGGAGATGCCAAGCAATGCAAATTAGATAATACCCAAACGTCTCTCCCGCCTTCATTATCAGAAGCAGAAATTGCGGATGTGGAAAGCTTCCTGCTTGATATTCTCAATGTCTTCCCACTACTGGGACTGAGCGTTTTTGAAAAAACAGAAACCAGCGTGAAACCAAGAGATCTCCTTTATATCAAGGCAAAAGGAGTGGCGGCAAAGGGCTACGAAGATGCAAAAGGTTTTGTTGTAATGCAGGGATCTCAAATGGTGGTAGAAGCGACTCCCTCTTTGAACCAGCATTATCTTTCCATTCGCAAGGATTTAATTGATCAGGGGATCGTCGTCTACCAAGGACAACATTATGTCTTTACTCAGAATCAGGTTTTCTCTGCCCCTTCCAAAGCAGGAGCCGTGATCACTGGAGGACCTACAAATGGTCGCACGGCATGGAAAACAAAAGAGGGAACGACATTAAAAGAAATCCAAGAAGCATCCATTGTCAAAGAGGCGGATGATGAGTGAGACTCCTGTGCTGGTAATCCGATTTGTGAGCAGGACAAAAGGTCTCGCTATATAACACTAGAACTGAACAGCTAATTTACTGACATTGTTATGTTAGATAAGGAACCAAAATGGATTGGATTTATCGATTTACAGAGAATGAAGACTATCCAGATCCACGTGAAGAAATTTCGTTCCTTTCAGGATTGGTAGAGGATGATAAAGAGGCATTTCTTTTATTAAATAATCATAAAACTCCTCCAATGTCAGGTTCAACTAAAGGACAAAAAGTGGGTCTCTGTACGTCAGAAACTGGAAGGCTCATTCTTCATGGTACTGCTACGGTTGCTGATAAGCCTAAGCGGCAAAATACTCCTTCTAATGTCTTGCCTATTTATGGGATGCTCACCAACCGTATGTTTTGCCAACTTGAGACAATAGAAATCTATGAGGAATCCCCACTAGATCCAGAAATACTGTCTTATGACTCACAAGAATCATTTCTTCAAGGTCAAGCAACTGTGAAAAAAGTCTTGGAGCATCCTAGCAAGAAAAATGAGCCTCATCATTCAATTACTCCATCATCTTCATCTGATGAAAGTCTTGAACTTCGATTCTCTGTACCAAAAGAAATAAATGATGTGGTTACAGGTGTAGATCCGACAGCGGCGAGTTGGGCTTCCAAAATGACAATCGGCAAGAAGAAAATGCCCAGTTTTTCTATTCGAATTTCTAATGGGACATTCACACTTCCTGAGAATCCACTGTTTCATCACCATAAGAATGATGATTTGTGGGACCACGTAAAATCGGTTAAGTCTAGTCTTGTATGTATAGATGGCCCCTGTGACACCAATGGCCCACGATTACTCTCAAATATTTCTAAAGGATGGGATAAAAATGCATGCAGTGGGATTCGTGAATGTGAAAGAAGATTGTTCAGAGAAGGTGTTGGATTATTTTGGACTACTCAAAATACAGTTATGAAATTCGAAGGTGCCAGTAGGTGGATTGCTCGTTCTATTATCTTATTTTCTGAATACCCCAAAATTAAAAAAATTGAAACACATCCTCATGGTGTGTTCACATTTCTTTGGCATTTACTCGGAAATAAAGGGACTCCGCCTAAGAAAACGAAGCCAGAAGGGAGAATGGCTAGAATTGATTTGTTACAGAAATTTATCCCTGATTTAAACTGTGATTTATTAAAAGATCATGATTCAGTAGATGCTGCGGCTGCGGCACTTGTTGCCGCTCTTCATCGATGTGGTTTAACGAAACCATTTGGCTCCGAAGGAGATGGTGGGCAAATCTGGATGCCAGACTGTAATAGAATTAAAGTGAAGTCTAAAAGTAGGAATTCAATTAATGTCTGAATACTCCTACGTTGAAAAACCATTTTTGGATCAACTGGTTGCTTTAGGCTGGCAGATAATCGATCAAGGTAATTCGATCCCCACTGATCCGACACTCAGCCACCGTACCAGTTTTCGGGAAGTCACATTAGGAGAGATCTTCAAACAGAGCGTCAAAGCCCTTAACACAACCAGTGAGGGACTGGAATGGCTGACGGATCAGCAACTGGATGACCTGTATGAAGAAGTGCTTAATCCTTCTGGAAATAACCTGCTGGAGAAGAATCAGAATTTGCTCCATTTCTTACTCAGGGATGGTGAATGGAAGCCGACGGTCGATGAGAACGAGCTGACTGGAGAACAAAACCCTGAAGTCAAATTGATCGATTTTGACCATCCCCTACGAAATCACTTTCTGGCAATCAATCAGTTCCGTGTTGATACCCCCAGTAAAGGGAAAGGACATATTCGCCCTGATATCGTTCTGTTTGTCAACGGACTGCCATTGGTTGTGATTGAATGTAAGGACGCCAATGCCTTTACTGCCAATCCAATGCATGAAGCCATCAAGCAACTTCATCGCTACAGTGACCAGCGGGAAGAGACACATGAAGCAGGTCTCAAAGAGGGCGAACCACGACTGTTCTACACCAATCAACTGCTAATTGCCTCAGATGGTGATGAAGCCAAACTGGGAACGATCACTTCCTCAGAAGATTATTTTTATAACTGGAAAGACATCTATCCCAAAAAATATCGAGATTACACTCCCCCGTTAGGAAAAGAACGGCAGCAGGAAGTATTGATTCAGGGATTGTTGGCTCCAGAAATCCTGCTGGATGTCATCCGCAACTGCATCATTTTCATGGTGTCCGAAAAGAAACTGATCAAAGTCGTCTGCCGCTACCAGCAATACAGAGCCATGCTGAAAATCATCGAACGGATGCGGGACGGCTCGACGGCGATGGAACGATCTGGGGTTGTCTGGCACACACAAGGCTCAGGGAAATCTCTCACGATGGTGTTCGCTATCCGAAAGATCCGCTCCTGTGATGATCTGAAAGATTATAAAATCTGCATGATCAATGACCGAACCAGTCTGGAAGAGCAGCTAAGCGAAACAGCAAACCTGACTGGTGAAAAGGTCACCGTCATAAAAAGCAGCGAAGATTTAAAGACGAAACTAGCGACTTCCAGTTCGAATCTGAACATGGTGATGATCCATAAATTTCAGGAGCATAAAGAAGAACTCGCTGGCTATCTGGAAGATGCATTAGGGGGACAGGAGACCGTACAAGAATTTGCCACGATGGAAGTGGTGAATGATTCCGACCGTATTGTCTGTATGATCGATGAAGCCCACCGTAGTCAGGGGGGCGACATTGGTGACAATCTATTCTCTGCCCTTCCCAATGCCACACGGCTGGCTTTTACGGGAACACCTTTGATCACGGATCGGCATACTAAGAAGACGTGGGAGCGGTTTGGCGGCTATATCGACAAATACCGTTTACAGGACGCCGTGGATGATGGTGCGACCGTCCAGATTCTATATGAAGGGAAAACCGCTGACACTGCCCTGAATGAAAAGCATGAATTTGATACAAAATTCGAAGATCTGTTTGCACATCGAACTGATGAAGAAATACTAGCCATCAAAAAGAAGTATGGTGCCACTGGCGATATCTTTGAAGCAGAAAAGCGAATTGAGGCCATTTCCAAGGATTTGGTCAAGCACTATATCGACAACATCCTGCCTAATGGATTCAAAGCTCAGGTTGTCTGTAATTCTAAGATGGCGGCAATTCACTACAAGACCTACATCGATAAGGCACTTACTGAGGAACTGGAAAAGCGTCAGGCAGAAACTGAGCCAGATCAGGAGTTGATCAATAAAATTGCTTTCCTGAAATCAGCAGTGGTCGTTTCTTCAGATGGCACTAATGAAAAAGCCGTTATCACTCATGCCCGTAAATATTCCAGAGAAATCAAGGCTGTTGAGAATTTCAAACGGGATTTCAATTATGACGATCCATCCAAAGAACTTACTGGAGTCAGTTTCCTGATTGTCTGCGATATGCTGCTGACAGGATTTGACGCACCAGTCGAACAGGTCATGTACATCGACAAAATAGTCAAGGAACATAATCTGCTCCAAACGATTGCCCGAGTGAATCGAGTTCGTAAGGGGAAGAATCGGGGTTATATTGTTGATTACGTGGGGTTAGCAAACCATCTCAAGGAAGCGTTATCCATCTATTCTGGCGATGATCGAGATGATGTTGAAAACTCACTGAAGAACATCACAACAGAAATTCCTATTTTGGAAAGCCGTTACCAACGGCTGATTCATCTGTTTACAGATAATGGCATTGATGAGATCGAGCCATTCGTCAGGCAGTCCATAAATGATACCCAGAAGAATTTCGATATATTGGAATTGGCCATTGAAAAACTGAAGGATGTGAAGCTCAGGGCGACCTTTGAAGTCTACCTGAAAAAGTTCCTGCAAAGTATGGATATCGTGCTGCCCCACTCTGCCGCAAATGAATACAAGATCCCTGTCAAACGATTTGGTTATTTGCTGGCTAAAGTGAAACAGCGTTATAAAGATGATTCCCTTAATATTGCTGGAGCTGGTGAAAAGGTTCGAAAACTGATCAACGAACATCTCATCAGTCTTGGTATCAATCCCAAGATCAAACCAGTCGAACTGTTTTCTTCTAACTTCATCGAAGAGCTGGAAAAGAACACATCACCCAAGGCAAAAGCCAGCGAAATGGAACATGCCATTCGTAAGCACTGCAAAATTCGATTTGAGGAAGATCCCGCATTCTATACCAAGCTCAGTGAGAAGCTGGAGACGTTGATTCAAAAACATAAGGATGATTGGGATCAACTCTGTTTTGACCTGTCAGTTATTCGGGACGAAGCAGAAAAGGGACGGAAAGACGATATCGAAGGGATCAGTGCCACAGAAGCCCCCTTCTATGACTTGATCGCACAACTGGCATTTGAAAATACAATACCAGCAGAATATGACCAGCAGTTAAAACAGCTCATTGGTGATGTGATAGAAGAGTTCCAGCAAACCATCAATATCATCAATTTTTGGAATAATGCATATGAAGTCGAAAAACTGAAAGGAAGGCTTTCTGATTTGATGTTGTTTACGGGCATTGATCCGATTATAGAAAATACTGATCAGATCGTGACGGAGATTACATCACTGGCAAAAGTTCGTCATCGGGATATTGTGTCATGAAAAAACAATACAAAGATGTTTCATATTCAGTTTCCCGCAGTGATCGGAAAACCGCCAGTATTTATATTGAGCGGGATGGTGAAGTATCCGTACTTGCTCCGAAGAAGTTGTCTGATGCAGAAGTCGAATCACTGATTGAAAACAAGCTGGTCTGGATCTACAAAAATCTAGCTGAGTGGTGTGATCTGAACGCCACACGAGTCGAGCGGGAATTCGTGAATGGTGAAGGCTTCCTGTATTTAGGGCGTTCTTATCGATTGAAAATCGTGGAAGATCAGTTGCAGCCATTGATGCTCAAGCAGGGTTATCTCTGTTTGCGTTCTGGCTTGGAAGATCGACAGGAAGATACTCACGAAGTATTCAAAGAGTTCTATCGTGAAAAGTCGCTCCAGAAAATCATTGAGCGGGTGGAATATTTCGCTTCCCAGATGGGAGTCACCCCCAAAGGCATCAAAGTTCAGGAACTCCAACATCGTTGGGCATCCTGCACCACAGAAGGCATGCTGAATTTCCACTGGAAATGCATTATGGCACCACTCACGATCATTGATTACATCGTGGTTCATGAGCTAGCACACTTGATTCATGCCAATCATACGGAAGCATTTTGGAATGAGGTTGATAAGATTTTGCCAGATTATCTGGAGCGGAAACAGTGGCTGCGAGTGAATGGTGCTGGAATGAGTTTGTGAGGAGGTGTTTCCTGTCAGCGATAACTATATTTGTTCTTGTTTACTGGATTGTGAGTTAAAATAAATGACTTCTGATCAGCATAAATACAGAAACATAGCAAGCGACTGTATAAATCTTGTTCCTAATTGGTATCAAGCTGACTGTGGTCCATTTTCATTTTCTTTAAGCATCGATGGGGAAGAATACCCTTTTTATAATCTGATATACAATACACCAAATTTGAATCAACTCTTGGGATCAATGAATCGCAAGATTACATCTTATGTGAAATCGACAAAACATGCAAAAAATCTACTTGTTCGGGAGTTTATTCAGGAACAGTTTGTGCTTGAGTGGCTGGGGTATAATTCTTCTGAAGTTAAATGGGATGATATATTATTCTATCTTCATGCGTTATCACGAAGGACATACGAAAACCAGCGTGTGACATTGAATATGATCATTGATGTAGATCAGAATGAAAATGGTATTCGTATCGACCTAGATAGACACCAAAAACTCTTGGACCAACTTGGTACTTCACCATTTACGTACTTTCGAGTAGACCCATGTATGAAAATTATTGGTTATGAAGAGATTCGATGGGATGAAATAAAGAATTCTCAGTCCTATAAGTATTTACCAGAATTCTTAAATCCTTTTCACAGCGTCCTAAAACACAAAGAGTATTCTGTGCATTTGACATCGTCTGGCGATTGGATTTTCATGAATTATTGGGGGATGATTGCTTCAAGACGCAAAGGTATATGGACAATATACGACCAAAACACATTCAAGAATACAATTACAAAATGTGTTAAAAGCTATAATGCAGGAGCTACTCTCTATGAAATTGCTTTTGATCTAAGTTTCAAGCGACATGGAGCATTATTGGTACATGATCCAGAATCGAAAGTGATTGAAAAGATTGTCAACAAAGAATGTATTCTTTCGTCTGGATCAGAGCAAGGAAATTCATTTATTGCTGACAGTGTTAGAGACATTGGAATAGGAGAATCGACAAAAGCACTTGGAAATAAACGATTGCTTACTGAGCTCGCTAGTATCGATGGAGCAGTTATTTTTGATAATCGTCAAATACTCGCTTTTGGAGCCATTATAGAATCTCATCCGAATGCTAACGGGCAGAGTGGTGCAAGATCTACAGCTGCTCTATCAGCTTATCATTGGGGAGGGAGACCAATAAAAGTTAGTTCTGATGGAGAAATAACGCTTCATTTTGAAAGTAATAATGGTGATGAAAAATGCGATGCTAAATTAGAGTTTCTTTAAAATGCGTGACAACTTTAGTCAGCGAATAAAAGACGTACTTGCGAAGAGGGTTGGATATCATTGCTCCAATCCATCTTGCCGTAAGATGACGAGTGGACCACATTCAACAGAGGACAAATCCTTGAATGTGGGTGTGGCAGCCCATATTACTGCCGCTTCAGTAGGCGGTCCACGATATGATGCTTTTTGCGGTAAAGAATACCGTTCTTCAGCCCAAAACGGTATTTGGCTATGTCAGACATGTGCCAAATTGATTGACAGCGATCCATCTCAATTTTCCAAAGAAATTCTCTTGGATTGGAAACTGGTAGCAGAACAGTTTGCTTTTTCCGAATTGCACCAGAATTATTTTCCTACCATTCTCGCAGATGACCATTCTATTAGATTTGCAGTTGATGGTTGGGAAATGTGGAAAAATCGAGGCAACGATCCATCTGATACGGTCATTTTTATTGATGGGTGGAAAAAAGGGAACGTTCTATATTCATGTAAGATACGACTTAGAAACGATCTGCCACATGATGAATTACTGCATTCGCCATTGATAGAATTCCATCACGGTCCAGATGTAATCTACTCGGATGATTATCCATTTAACGTGCAAGACATTGAGCTACCTTCAAAACGTTGGGTGACTTTGGATGTTGATTATGGTCTTCATGATATTGAAATATTTAAGCAGGCTGACTCTGTATGGTTTTCCGTAAAGACTGTTGGAGATAACGAAACTCATCGTTGGCAAGTCGCTAAAATAGATCATACAGCGGTTGAGTTTATGTAAATTAACAATTTCATGGTATCTCCGACGGTTTATCAACACCTTGAGGCTTTGTCTTAATGCAGTTCCCCCTCAGTAATCCACATTGGCGTAAATTAATTGGTGAGCATCGAGAGTGGTTGTCTCAATTTGATCCCCAACATTTAGCAAACTGGGATATATTATTTACAAAAAATAATGACGAAGCTGCAATGTGTGAAGCAAGAGTCCGACGGTTACTCCAGCTTCAGGGAGTAACCGTTACTCCTAACGAAAATTTAAATGAATCAGGCAAACAACCAGATTTCAGATGTTCTAAGGATGGTCATGTTTTTTATGTTGAAGTGACATGTATTTCCATACAGAAAGTGATTGAAGAAACCAATCTTCCGTTAATCCCTGAACAGAGAGCAAGAAACTATTCGTCTCTCAATAACTCGGTATGGTCAGCTTGCAAGGGGAAGGCAATACAATGTAGTGGTATGAATCACCCAACAATTCTTGCAATTGGTACGTTTCATATTTGGGCTTCTTCAATTTGCATGAATAAGGATCATGTAGAAGAGCTATTAACAGGCGAGGGTAGAATTGCTTGGCAAATGGATGAAAATACAGGAGGAAATGCTGGAGAAGTTTATCAAAGTACCAGCCTATATTCTGCTGTATTTCTCAGACCAGAGAAAACTACTGAAATAGGATTTGCCCGTAGTTCTATCTCAGGTCTATTACTTTGCGGTCTTGGAGTCGAGCCACCAAACGTGTTTAGTATATTACATCCCAATCCAAGTCGTCCATTTAAGAAAGACTTACTGTCAGATATTGAGTTTTGTGAAGTGGCTATCAACAGTCAAGATCGATCGTTATCTGTAAGCTGGGAACTTGATTAATGAAAACACTTTATCTTGTCGCTGAATCTCTACCTATGAAAGTAGGAACGATCTGCGAAGGGCTTGATAGCCAGTTACATCCATTTGATTTGCGACATGGAGTATTTCCGAATCTTGTTGCTAAACCACTTATGGCGACCCTTAATTGGTTGCTGATTCAGAATCTGGAAATAGAGGTGCTAACACAGCAGCTACCCACGTTACTTGAAGCAGAAAGTAGCTGTAGATTTAATGTTTACAATGCAAAAAGAACGAATGACAAATTTAAATTCTCCCCAAATTTCTTCAGGAGATTAAAAGATCACAATCCAGAAAGTGATTTATGGTTGATTTATGGTGTGCAGACTTGTTTTGGTGTCTTGGGATACCTGTTAGGAGATTTAAAGGGTAATAGAAAATATCTTAGACAAGATATCAGAGATACTGGCAAAAAATTTTTAGTTGAAGTGTCCAAAGTGAAAGAGAAACCAGAATGGTTTCCCAAATCGATTCCCCGTCAATTGTGTGCTCAATTAGGGCTTTATCATCGACTCTGTACCGAAAGAGATAGTGACGCTGATATAATCGTGAATTGTTTAGGAACGGCTATCAAAAAATATCGAAAAGACTATTCAATTAAAAGAAGTATGTCCGTTGAATACATTGTTAAATTCGTGAGAAGTATTGTTCCATTGATGCATAATGAGGCTTATCAGGATCGTTACGACACAGGCTACAATCAAGCCCATTTCGTCTCAGGCACTTCAATAAAAACAAATAAAACACCTCAACGGCTTTACTGGAACATGATGGGGGAAGCTATCGGGACTAGATTGCAGGGAGATTTTGTTTCAAGATCGATTAAGAATAATGGAACTTGATTTCCTAGCGTAATTGGAAATATTCATTCTAATGATCGGCATCTTCTCTGCTGTCAGGCTTCTCCATTTATTCTTGCTGCAAACGAAAAGCAGTTATGTCGGTCTGGAGTTGTTATCGGGCATTCTGAAATACCTCAACAAAAACCTCTGAATTCTGTGCCCCAGCCAAAGTCAATTTCTGGTTGATGATAAAGAAAGGAACTCCATCAACTCCATACTGATTCGACATTTCTCTGGCATTTGAAATCACATCCAGTCCTTCATCACTGTCCAACATGGATTCCGCAGCCTGTCGATCCAAACCTGTTTCAGAACCCACATCAATCAGTGCCTCACGCTTACCAATATCCCTGCCTTCAGTGAAATAAGCTCGGAATAGTGCCTCAACGACGGCATCCTGACAGCCATGCTGATCGGCAAGACAGATGAGTCGGTGGGCATCAACAGTGTTTGGTGTTCGACCAATTTTGTCAAAGGCGAATTGAATTCCTTCAGCTTCACCAACAGCGACCACTTTAGCATCCAGTTCCATTGACCGTTCCCAGCTACCAAACTTTCTGGAGCGATATTCCTTTCGGCTGATCCCCTCTTTCGGCATTTGGGGGTTGAGCTGGAACGGATGCCATCGAACTTGAACATCATGTTTATCTCCCAAGGCAGCAATTGCTTTCTCAAGTCGCCGCTTGCCGATATAGCACCAAGGGCAGATTACATCTGAGATCACAGCGACTGATACTTCCATTTAATCTCACTTATTTTCTATTCAAATCAAATTGATTATCTTATCCAGCTCAGATTGTCTTTGAAAAATGTTTCCGCAACTTCTCCAATGCTTCTTCTGGCATCCCCTTCCCTAAATACATCCAACCATGAAATGTCGGTAGATCGACTTCGGCAATCTGCATTAATTCTCCATTTGTAAGTGGTCCAAATTCATCCCGATCAACACCGATCTCTTTCAACAGTAACCTGAATGGATTTGTTCGCTCCTGTTCTGGTTCGGGGTTGGTTCTTTGGGAACCACTCTTCTTCATTGGCACTTTCTTCTGTTTAGATACTTTCGCTGGTATTTTGGGTTTTGTAGCCGTCTGTTTTTTCACTTTCTTTTGTTGTGACTTTTGGGGGATCTTTGGTTGCTTGGTTTTTATGTTTTTCTTTTTTACGGATACCTGCTGTTTTGACCCCTCAGTTGATTCGGCTTCTAGCAACCACTCATTAACAGCCTCGACTCTGAAGCGGACTGACTGACCGATCCGAATACAGGGGAGTCCCCTTTCCACTGTCATCCTGTGAAGATGCCTCTCTGAAATTGATAGACGTTCTGCCATTTCACTCGAACGCAACAATAAGCGGTCATCTGTCTCCAAGACTTGGTCTGAATTCTTATGATCTGTTGGGCATTCTATATTTTGCAATTCACTGACAACTTCATGTACTACAAATTTTAGCAGGCAACGGAAAGCACTTTTGAGTTCATTGGGCATAACAGTCTCCTTGTTAGATGAAATAGTTCGTATCTATCCATTTAAGCAAGGTGAGTGCCACTGGGGAAAATCCATTTCAATTCCCCTTCAATCAACGGAATTCAAACCATTGAACAAATCTCTACCCCTTGATACTTTGGGGATTAAATATAGCTTTAATTATGAGATTATTTGCAACCAGAGACCAACAGCCCATATCCAAGCAAAAACTGACGTAATCATGGCTGGAGCAAATTCTCTTTACAGACTGCAATAACCTTCGGGTAAAAATGGACACTGACACATGGAAGAATTGATCAGTAATTCAATTCTTTGCGTTTATTCCATCGTCTAAGATCTAAGCGGTATCAGTTAAGGGCGAAAGTAGCTTCCTGATCAAGTTTTTTAATTATAGAGTGGCAACTATGACTCAATACTGGTGTGTCAATTTCGATTCCAAAGAATGCATGATTTACGGCATTGAGCACAATCTATGGATGATGCAGTATCAATATAAAGACGAGTCAGGAAACGAATTTCAAGGTGGGAGACAGAAGGCAGCCACTACTTCAAACTGGAAAAGATTACCTGAAATCAATGAGGGCGACTGGTTCGTGGCTTATCTTCCGAAGAAACATACCCCCAACGGTTTTTTTGCTTTTGGCAGGATCTGTAAGCCAAGAAAACCTGCTACATCCGATGCACATGTCTCTACAGTCGCAGATTATCTAACTGCGAGAAGCTCACATGAATTCGATTCAGGCATTATTCATTATACAGACGCTCCTGTCTTCTACGAAGACTATGACGACGAATGGCGGCGACCTGAAGCTCAGGGAGATATGCGATATGCACAACGGATTGATGTCGAAGAATGGCAGTATTATCAGGCTAATGGCATTCCGTGGCTGAGTAGCCTTTCAGTTCCTGCTTATGAAATCCAGAAGGCTTTCTTCCAGATCGATAAAGAGTCCTTCGACAAGATTGTCAAGGAGCTAAAAACAGCAGATGACAAGAATAGGAAGCCACAAGAAAGAGAAATTCGAATATTTCCGAATGCTGATAAATCCGAACATGGTTTTGAAACGACTGAGGATTTCAAGAACTATCTGAAGGGTGAAGTATTTTCAAAAGAGAATGGTCGTTATCGACATACAGATACAAAAAATGCAGACATTATTATTCTCTCCAGAGACGGTCTTGCTTACGGTCAGTTCGAAATTGTTGGTCAGGAAAAACCAAATGACGAGGATTTAATAGCGTATCCTAAAGCCCAAAAAACATATTTAGTTGAGAAATCTACTCTGTATAACAATCCAGTTCGACTTTCAGACCTTTCAATCAAGGGATTGAGCTGGACCAAGAAAGTAACAGAAGACCAGTATCAGGAAATTCAGAAGGCTGCCAAGGGGGGAAGCGAATACAGTTCTAGTGTAGTTTTACCTGAATCTCAAATTGAGCTTGAACGAGTATTGCGGGTAGTCACGCAGAGACTTGGGCAGGGAGTATTCAGAGATGAGCTTATTCAGATGTATGAAGGAAAGTGTGCAATAACTGGATGCAATGCAATAGAAGCTCTAGAAGCCGCCCACATTGACCCCTATTGTAATACTGGCTCAAATGATCCATCAAACGGACTTTTGCTTCGTGCCGACATTCATAAGTTATTTGATCGTAATCTCGTTGGAATCGAACCCGATTCTTTGACAGTACATATCTCAGCGTCAATTTCTAACACCGAATATGGGAATCTCAATGGGAAAACTCTTCTTGCCCCCCAAGCAGAAATAATAGAACCAAACCAACAGGCCTTAGAACGACGTTGGAATGAGTTCCAGATACAAGATTGAATTTTATCAAGACAGATAATGTTGACATTACCTGTCATCGGCTGGGAGAGGTATTTCATGATCTTCATAATCAACGACGATGAAAGCTACCTGCGATGGATCAATGCGAATCCCAGTGGATATGTTGTAAATGCCCAGAATCCACCGTCTCCCAATAATCTTTTTTTACATCGTTCGTCCTGTAGTCATATTTCTTCTTCCAAACGATCAAACTGGACAACCAAGAGCTATCTAAAGGTATGCTCAAACGATGTAAATGAACTCAATGAGTGGGCGACAGGCACAGTCGATGGAGAGTTAGCTTCATGTGGGCATTGCAAACCAGATACTTCAAATCAATCTGAAAAGATCTCTGAACATCCAGTGGTAGTTTCTCTAACTGAACCACAAAGTGAAGTTGAACTCCCATTCTTAAAATACCCCGATCAAGGGCGTCGTTTTTTGGGGAAACGATCTGGCGACAATTCAAGACGTGGTTACGGGTTGACTCTTCGGCGTCTTACGGGGCTGTCTTCATGTGCCTATTGTGGGATGGATTTATTCGATTCCTATGAACATTGGCTTTTACTCCAAGTCGATCATGTAATTCCAACTACTGTTGGAAAACGGCTTGGAATCCCTGTGGAGTGGCTGGAAGATTATTCAAATATGGTACTCGCCTGCTCTGCTTGCAATTCTTTTGATAATCAGTTTGATGATCCAGATGTTATCTTCGCTCCCCAAACAGAAGATGAATTCTTTGATTTGCGGGATATGGTTTTCACAAAACGAAAACCACGTATTCATAAATGCCAGAGTTCTGAAAGGAGTTTTTTCGAAGGAAAGCCTTGGGAACACAAGTGATAAATAATTCTTTCCCCGAACAGTTCTAATGTGGAAGATGATGGACGGCGGTTTGGTAGTTTGATTCTTCGTCAATTAGAATACATTAACCCATCGGGATTCTATGAGGTAGAACGAAAACGTTTCCTATTTTTTATACTTGTAGGCATAGTAAAAAAAATCTAAGTAGCAATACCATTGATTGAGATGAATTTATTTTAGTCACATCGTGACTTAGTGGAATGAAAGCGGGGATTTCGTAATGGCCAAGAAGATTCGTTGGGTTCGAACGCCAAAAGGTAGGTTTTGCACAATCGCAAACGGTCTGTTTTTAATGAGCTTTACTTTGGCAGGATGTTTATTGACTTGGACATTAGGTATTGGTGTTATAGTTGGTGCATTCAAGTTGTTTTTTGCTAATTAGATTAGAGAAAAATGGCCATAAATCAACCAGAAGAAAACAATGTTGTTGAAATGAGTGCCGAAGATCCCAAAGACTCTATTTGGATGAGCACTTTTATGCTGTTTCTCATCGGTTTCGGTCTTGCGGGTTGGATTAAGAACGTCATCTTCGAAATGTGGCACACTATAATTTTTGGTAATAAAATTGTCAGTGATGCAATGCCGATTGAATTAGCAGTGGGTATTGTTGTGGCTATTTATGCAACGTGCTTCTGGTGTGACTGGGGTTCGTACAATGAAGACTCTTGCTGTGATGGCGATTCTTTGGTGAGTACTATTACTGCTCACTCTGTGCAAGGTATGCTATGGGGCATGATGGTGGGAGGGATGTCGATTCCAATTCTCCTTCTCTATGGACTATACAAGTTATTTATCTCATAGCTTTCTAATTTCCCATTATTATATGGAAGTGTATTCTCTTCAGTTCAAGGATTGTAAATGGCTCTCCGAAATCCATTATGATAAAAAATGAAGTGAAGAGTGGGAATTACGCAATTGAGAAACTAGAACAAAATCAATATCGAAATATTTCAGATTCCATTTACATTCCCACCAGAAAATAATCTGAAGGACCCACCAAGGATTTTTCTTTCATTTAAATCCAGCTCCAGAGAGATCTGGCCCCTCTACCACATCACTACCACACTACTGCACCAAATCAGCCCAATCCTCTACCCTGATAGAACATAAACCAAGAACAACCTCCAACCAGTAATAACGGCTATTAATCGTTAATAACGCCCTTCAGGGACAATCCAACAGCCTCAACTCAGATTATTAACACTCATGGCCATCCAAGGACACAATTATTAACCGCTGAAGTGTGATTATTAATGAGACCACAAGAAGTTCTGGGGGATGCTGTGAAAAACACAGCTCCCCGCAGAACACAATTTCCGTCCAGTTCATACCAATTGCCTCCTAGCTGGATTTCTGGATTTTTGGAAATCCAGATTTTCAGATTGAAGCTTTCACTTCCCGTAATCGCTGGTAAAACGTCGATCTTTTCATTTTTGACTCTTTGATCTGCCGTTCTCGATCATTCGGGTATTTCTCTATAACTTCTTTAATGCGAGTGACTTGCATTTCAATTTCTTCTGCTTTGGATGGAATGTGTTTCGTTCCAACCATCAGCTTTTGCAGACTGGTGCGTACTAGATCCTTCCAGCAAGTGATGGATTTACCATGCTCCCACTGACGGCGATCTTCAAAGGCTTTCCGCAAATGCCTCAAATCCAGTCGTTGGTCGTACTGTCTTGTCTCTGTGATGACGAAATCTACAACTTCAGTACACTGGTTTTCTGAAAGATCCTTATACCCTTTTGCAGCTAGAAATAGCATAAAAGCAGCGATCTCTTCGTCTGTCGGTTCGTGTTCTATCTGTACAACTCTGCTGGCTACCGCTTTAGCAAGGGGATCATGCCTTAGCGGAACATTGCTGATCGCAACGATGCCGCCAGAAAAATTGAATGACATAGATTTATCCTTGCTCTTGTACGTTACTTTGCGGGCAGTGTCGGGATCTCCATCCAAGGCAGCCATCAGGATTTGCAGAGCGGCAGATTGATTAAAGAGCGATGCGATATCGTCCAGCACGATAATATGTTCTGGATGTTCATTCAAAAAATCGAACAACCCCATAGGCGTCATACGTGCATTGCGAATCACATGTGGTACGCCAAGATTTTCAAGCTCTTCTCGGACGGTGTATGTCTTGGAGGTTCCTGATCTACCAACCAGATAGGCAGCAGTATAATAGTGCTGGGCGACTCCCCTCACCCTATCACGTATTAATTGCAGCTTAGTTTGATAACTGCTTAATGGCTGGCTAATGGTTTCGGTCTCTGTTCTCATTGGATTACTCTCCCATAAAAGAATTTTGTCACTGAAAAAAAATCAAATGCTAGGGAAGTAAAGTTGGATGGCCAAAAATCGTCAAGCTTTTTGGTTTGCCAGAAGCGGTTAAGTCCTTCTATATTAGTGGTTTAAAATTATTTTGATGGGTGCACTATGGAAAATAAGCCTGCCCCAGAGATATGGAGCAGGCTTATTGAAGAGTGTGAGCTGGTTAAGCGGTGATCGCTCAACGACAGGGTTCATGTGAGCACTTGTTACTGCCTCTCAAAACCCAATCTTCCGCCAATCCACTTTCAGTTCTTCTTCAACTGACACAATTACTTCAGCGTCCAAACGATCCAAAAAGCCGTTCTCAGTGGCTATGAGGTATTCATCTGCGGTCAGGAAGTAGACGGAGCTGGTTGTGGTTACGGTGATTGTTGGGTGCATTTGTGCGTTTCTGGTTGGATTCTCTAAGTACTTGAATCCCATTAGCTGTTATAAAAATTTGCAAGTTCATCAATCGTTGTATTTAGTTCTATTCTACAATGTTTTTTTCGATATCTTTTTGATCCATAAGGAACACAAGAGGCAACATCAAATCGTACATCCCAACAACAACAGTCATCAGTTATAACGGGGAAGAAATCAGAGGCATCAATATCGGGATTACTTTCATTATGAAAAAGAACTAACAGGTTTTTTCCTTGTCTTTGGGTAAATTCAACATGCCAAGTTTTATCTGCTTTTTCATTTCTTTTATTAGCAAGCTGTTTTAAAAGTTCCAAAGCATGATTTTTAAAAGCTTCCCACTCTGTAACCTTCTCTTGCATGAATTCTAATTGTCTGCTGGTTAAACCTTTTCGATAGTCGATCTGATAAACAGCTTGCTTAAAAGTCTCTCTATCAATCTGTGGAAACAGACTTGTTAATTCATCCAAACAAGAATTTATTTTTCGTTCATTCAGTAATTCTTTCTGTCTGGCTGCTTCTGCTTTCTGTCGCTTTCTAGCTTCAATGGCTCGAATCAGTCTCTGCTTTGATCTGGAAGCAATCACAATGCCGTTGAGATCAGGTCTGCAAATTCTGCCTGATCTGATGAAGCCATCCATAGCTGGGACATATTCAATATTCAATTTCTCAGCCCAATGAGTAAGCTTGATTCCTTCCTTTTGTCGTATATGGCAATAGCCCTTAGGCAAGCCTTCTCTTACATCGATGTTTCCGTAATAATTTGCATGATCTATAACAGATCTTCTCTTTGATTTTGCTACCATCTCTCTAACTTCCTTTTTTCTTTGTGTTTACTGCCTCCCAAAAAAACGGATGTTTTTGCAGGCAGTGGTTTAACAATTGTCTGAAGAACACTTCCCCAGAGTTCAATGGAAGTAAACGGAGATTTCCCAAATCTGGCAATGTTTTCATCTAGCACAACGGGCGTTAACCTCTACGCATATAGTTCGAAAAAAATATTTGGATGCACCGTGGCGGGAATAAAAATAGCCTGCCCAAAAATGGAACAGGCTGCTTGTTGTCCAAAATCTAACCACTCATCAACTGACCAATGTGGGGCATGAATCCTTCGCATCGCCAAAACTAAAGACCCACCTCTGCCCGAAAAATCAGCTCCCAAAAACATTCAAACACGTATTACGTTACTTGTTGAATTTGGGTATAATGCTGCCCTGCTTTTGAATTACGGAAGAAGATGAAGCTCTATTGATCTTTGGGATCAGTGGGGCTTTTTTTACGTCCAGAAATAAAAAGAGCTGCCCCCAGAAATTGCGAAACTGGAGGCAGCTCAAAAAAGTGCACGGTCTACACACATATTAATATAGTGTTATTAGCCCGAATTATTTCAGAGATTTGATAAAAGAAATTCTGTTCGTGGCTTAAATGCTTCTATAGCAGACTGAGAATGAGATTTGAGGTAATCGGAATGTATGATCGGTAATTATGGAAGTCTGGACCGAAAATTATCCTAGTTTTTCAAGCCAAAAATGAATGGAACGACACTATATTAAATAGAGAAAAACAATAACGTGGTCTGGTGGTCAGACTCAGAGAATTAACGGTTCATAAATTGCAAAAGAGATATAAGACACAATCAGAATATTCAAAAATATACAGCTTCATCGAACGTAAGCTGTTTTTCCCCGCTGGTAGCAACCACCAAAAGTATTTAGCCACGAATGAGGCAGGTGAGCTGAAACATTATGCATTCAAAAGAACTTATCGACCCCGATATTTGCCAGATCATTTAGAATTCACCAATTCCATTTCTCTGGACAATCCACGAGTAAAAAATCCACTGGACGTATTATGTCCCTTGAAGAAACACATCAGTGGCGAGCGGCTATACGGGATTGTCAAAGGGGCAGAATCTAAATCGCTGCCCTTCTTTGCCCCAGACCTAGACCGTCATTCAGACGAAGATCCTGAGCAATTCATTAAGCTTTGCGAAGTTGTCCACGATGAATTATCTAAGCTGAATGATTATCACTTTTTTCAGCAGACAAATCGGATAAATGGTTCTACAAAATACTTCGTTTTCCATAAGGGGCTAAAACAAATCCCCATAAATATGGTGACTGATGTCGCTGATAATTTTAAAGAGCGAATATTTGCAATCACTGGGAAAGAAATAGAAGTATTTGGATCAGCCAAAGATCATCTGTGTTTGTTGCCACTCCATCCTCACAAGAGCTTCCTTACCGATGCAGGTAGGCTGGGAAAAGAGAGAGCCTATACCTACGCCAAGCAATATAAGATCAATGATGTCTGGTTTACTGCTGACGAAATCGATGAGATGGCTGCAAACACCTGTAATCGATTTGCATTCCGTGACTCGCTCGATGTAACCACGATCAAGAAAAAAAGGAACTACTACTGGCGTCCTAGCATTTCAGAATTCTACAAGGCGTATAATCGGAAATATTCAGTCAGCAAGAAGGCTTCACTGCATGAGATTAGAAAATATGCCTCACTTTCGAATCAGCCAAAGCGAAAATCCATCAGCCTGATTCATACGCCCAATCGCATTACCTCAACATCAAAACCTGTCAGGCATGCAGTCATACCAGATACCGTATCTCAGGCTGCCAGAAAGCCCTCTGTAAGGCTGCAGATTGACATGGGCGAACTCAAGCTTGCAGAAAGACATCAATGTAAAATAGATGAATTAAGAAACGAGCCAGACGCCAAAAAAAGGCAGCTACACTCCTGTTTTATTCTGGCAAATATCCTGAAACGCCCTCCAACAGCAGACGAAGCTACAGATTTTATCAGGGACTACGATCTTTATTCAGGTGAATGGGTAAACCATAAGAGACCAGCCAGAATTCGAGGGATCGTGAATTTCATTTCCAGAACATTTGACGCTGGCAAATGTGGTTCGGGTAAGTCCTTCAAATTTGATCCTGAAAGATCAGGTGCATATGAATGGGCAGAGAAGAAATTCCAAACAAATCATGTAGCAAAACACGAAAGCCATCAGGGGCTAAGAATCGATCCTACAACTCTTGCTGTTACTGGAGATGGAAGAGTTTATAAAAGGAATGCAAAAGTATCAGTTCGTGAAATTGCCCAGTACTTTGAGTTGATGGAAGAGTGCCGCAAAACATCAAAGCATGGGGATGGCGGGATTCCAGAGGATCGAGCTGAGGAAATGTGGACCTGTTTGTTTGAAACTGAGCAAGTTGAGACAGCGTGGAACTCACATAGATTTCGATACGTCAGGGATTTATTACATGGTCTTGGGATTTTAATTTGTGATTACATCAAAACACGTAACAAAAGTTACTGCTACAAATTGGGTAAATATCATCCATTTGAAAAACAATGGAAGCAAGAGGCCAATATTTCTCAGGCTTCAAAGAAGCACTTCGAAATGATATCGACTGCTCCGCAGCCGATGAAATTGCCTTTCTTTTTCAAGAATATTTTCACAGAGAAATCTACAGTAGAGGCAGATGTACCTGAGTTGGTTTCCTGCAATATCAAAACTGACTTCAGTTCTGCTGCACCCTCTCATCAATATAAACATAACACTGAGGGTGTAGATGACTTGTCTGTTTTTGAAGAAGTCAGGCAAAACGATCTCTTAAACCGTCCCCCTCCCTGATTTGATTATTCAAGTCCCATCTGAAACAGCAGTTTATACCATTTTATAAAGATGGAATCGGGGACGGTGCGTCTGGTGGGATAAAAAGAGGAAATCCCGTAGGGGTAGAAGGCAATTTATGTGCCAGCTTTGCTGGTGCATACTTTCCGAAGGAGCGGAGCGAGTGAGGGAAGAAAAGAAAGAGAGGAACAAATATCACAAAAGAGGATTAATACATGAATGAGAAAACAAAGATCAACATACTGAGGGTTAGCAAAGGGCAGGTAATTCCTTGGGAGCATTCCTTCAAAGATGACATAGAAAGCGTTGAAACAATCGAACGGGTAGCACCAGAAGTTGCTCTGGTGAAAGAAAGCTGTTTGCCATTTAAAATCAATTGTATTTTCGAAACAGAAGAGGATGCAGATTTATTTTGCGTGCAGTACAAACACAAGGTGATAAGAAATATAAAGAGGAAATCAGTCTTAAAACGGCAAAAAGAAAAACCTGTGACTGGTGCATTTGATAATGTGATCGAAGTGTGAGGGGGGCATGGTTGAAATGAGATTATGATGATGCATAGAAAACTGTCTGGAAGCCTTCAGTCATAATAAAGGGCATCTGTGCGGAGTGAATTAAAGGGACTTATGATTACTAGCAGCCCCGGTCAACTTAAAACCATAAATTTTAGAAAGTCTTCTATTCTATTTGCTCTTAACTGCTCTAATTATTGGTTTCTTTCTTCCTTTCAATGCTCGTTTCTTACTTGTTATTTTCTTTGATGGCTTCACGCCATCAATATAAAGATCTGGATCTTTAGCTGGTGGTTGTTCTTTCAGAGGGTAAATAAATGGATCTTCTAATGCATTGAACCCTTCATAATAATTCTTGAACATCTTCACCAGATTCTTTTTTGTCTGGTCTACAGACCTAACTTTAACGGCTTTAAAGTTGTCTTCTATCTCCTTAAAAGATTCAAAAAATACATCTCCTTTTTCATCAGGAACAATTCTTTCATTCATAGCACCACAAATAATCAACTTGGCTCTATGGCAAACAGCTACGATAGTTCTTTGTGTTCCGTTTTGAAATGTCACCGTTATAACTGCCTGCCTCCAGTGACCATCTTTTATTGGCAAAACGTCAACTCTTTCAGCAATGCTTAGGAAGACATTCCTAAAACGTCGTCTGTAATCAATTTCATTTTCTCCAGATTTCATGAGTTCAACGATTGATCTGCATTCATCAGAACTAGGAAGTAATGAATGAGCTTTAATTTCTAATCCTTCTACTTCTTCCTTAGCTTCTTTTATTTGTACATGGAACTTATTTATGAGCGGCAAGAAAGGTTCAATATCATCTTCTATAACAATTTGATTTTCAATCTTTTTCAATTTCTCTTCAAGCTTAACTTTCTTCAGTTGAGCAACTTCTAGTTTGTCGTGAAAGTCTGTTGTTTCTTGTGGTAAAATATCAGTAGCAGTAATTTGATTGACCAATCTCAGAATTGCCTCTTCGAGTACTTCATAAGGGAAAGCTATATAATCTACTTTTTTATCTGTAGTTGCCCTGCTGCTAACAATTTGCCTGCCTGAAGACTTAGTTCCTTTGTGTACAATGATCATTGAGCTTTTGTCTCTTCGATCATAAATCATTCCTTTAAACAGGTTTGTAATTCTTCCATCACTAGAACCTACTCTACCAGCTAAAGAAGTTCTTTGATCGTCAAACCGTTTTTTGATTTTGTAATAGTCAGTCTCACTAATAATTGCAGGATAGTAATCAGATATTGGATCACCAGCAGCTACACGTTTACTTTGATCTTGGCTACTTTTCCCATAATGAGGCGTAAACTCGCCAATCAGAGCAGGTGAATGTAAGATTTTATTTATGCTTGATTGTCTCCAGAATTTAGCCCGCTGTTTGCCTCTACCGAGTGTAGGAACATTATCTTCGTTTAGAGCTTTGACAATTGCAGTAGGTCCATGACCTGCAAGATACATTTTTACAATTCGTTTAACTGTTTCGGCATGTTCATTAAGAACAAAACTGTCACCTGTTTTTTCGATCCATCCCGGAACTCTACCTGAAATTTTCACACCATCCTTAAGTTTCCTTCTTTTGTTTTCCCAAGCATCCTTAATACGTTTTGATTTAGTAGAAGACTCTTCATAAGCCCTAGTCATTACCAAAATGACAGAAAGAATTTTTGTAGTTTCTTCCATATCTTTTTTAGTGAGCACCTCTTCTGGCTGAAGGGTAATGATCGTGATACCTTTGTCAAGAATCGACATCAATTGAACAAAAGCTTCAGAAGCTGCCTGCCTTGAAATACGGTCTAAACTTTCCACGATTAGAACAGAACCTCTTTTGACCCTGCCTGATTGAATTGCATCGACAAATGCCCCAAGTTTGCCTTTTACTGCATTGTCCCCACGGAAGGCTGATATACCTTTATCTGTCAGTTTCAGGCTCTCATCTAAATAATATCCGTTCTGCTTACACCAATTTTGGGAAGCTTCTTTCTGTCTTCTTAAGCTGTCGCCTTTAAGCTGTTCCGGACGTGAAAAACGAACGTAAGAATAAGCAGTTTTTCTTTTAGCCATATCATAAACCCCTGTAATCAAAGAGTAATCAATAGATTATATCCGTTAAAGGGAATTTTGTCACCACCTGCTAATGATCGGTTCACCCGGGACCGGTAAGACACTACTTGCTTCGCGGATCAGTACAATTCTGCCGCGACTTTCCCAGGAAGAGAGCCTGGAAACGACGCGGATCTACAGCGCGATGGGGCGGCTCTCGCGAGACCAGTCGCTGGTGATGTTGCGGCAGTTCCGCACGCCCCACCACACCATCAGCGAAGCCGGCCTGGTGGGAGGTGGCTCCACGCCCGCACCAGGTGAAATCAGTCTGGCGCATAACGGGCTGTTGTTTCTGGACGAGTTACCCGAATTCAATCGCCGTACCCTGGAAGTGTTACGACAGCCTTTAGAGGGTGGGGAAGTCACCATCTCCCGTGCGATCGGCAGCGTTACGTTTCCTGCGAACGTGATGCTGATCTCCGCGATGAATCCCTGCCCCTGCGGCTACCTGTCTGATCCGAGACGAAAATGTTCCTGTAATCCGATGCAGATCGAACGCTATCTTTCCAAAATCAGTGGACCGCTGCTGGATCGAATCGATATTCATATCGAAGTTCCCCCGGTTCCCTTTCGCGAACTGTCAAACCAGACTTCAGGCACCAACAGTCAGACCATGCGCGAGCAGGTGTCGGCGGCCCGCGAGATTCAGGCGCGCCGCTTCGCAAATGAAAAGACGTCGCATAACGGACGGATGACGCCCCGCCAGTTGAGGAAACATAGCCAGCTGGCCTCGGACGCTGAGGGCCTGTTGAAAACTGCGATGGAGGAGATGGGGCTGTCTGCCCGGGCGCACGATAAGATTTTGCGCATCAGCCGCACGATTGCAGATCTCGACCAGAGCGATCAGATTACCGCAGCCCATGTCAGCGAAGCAATCAACTACCGCACCCTGGATCGCCAGTTCTGGTCGTGAAACTTAGTCTGCCTGTTCTGATGTCTGCGGCGCGGCCAGGTGCGAGATGGTCTCCAGCAGCTTCTGTTTATTGACCGGCTTGGTTGCATAAGCATCACAGCCCGCGTTCAGACATTTTTCCATATCGTTTTTCATCGCGTGGGCCGTCAGGGCAATAATCGGACGCTTGTAGCCCGCCTCTCTGAGCTTGCGGGTGGCCGTGTAACCATCCATGACCGGCATCTGCATATCCATCAGCACGAAATCATAGGGGTGCCCGGCTTCCTGGGCAGCCAGTGCCTGTTCGGCCCCGAGCTTTCCATTATCAGCCAGTTCGACTTTCATGCCCTCTTTCTTCAGCAGAAACGAGATCAGTCGCTGATTGTCGAGGCCGTCTTCCACGATCAGTACACGCCGGGAGGAAACACTACGACCAGACTCAATGGGATGCTCCTGTTTCTGTTCCTCTGCAGCTTTGCGGAAAGAACTTTCATCCAACTGCAACAGCCGCACCCCTTCGAGAGAGCCGGTGTTGACCGTGATTGTGAAGGTACTTCCCACGCCGACTTTACTCGAGACCTGAATCTGTCCGCCCAGCATTTCGACCAGGCGTTTGGAAATGGCCAACCCCAGACCGGTGCCGCCATATTTCCTGGTGGTTGAGTTGTCGGCCTGTGTGAACGGTTGATAAATCTGGGAGAGTGCCGCTTCCGAGATGCCGATGCCCGAATCAATCACGTCGAATCGGAGTTGCGCACAGGAGTCTTCCAGGTTGATAGTCTGGATGCGGAGTTTTACGTAGCCGGTCTCGGTGAATTTGATCGCATTCCCCAGCAGATTGATCAGCACCTGACGCAGTCGTGTCGGATCGGTGACGATTGTTTCCGGAATCGGATTCTCAAATTCAATCTTCAGCTTGAGTTGCTTCAAGTCAGCCTTAACCTGCATCAGAGCGGCGATGTCTCGCACGATCTCTTGTGTATTGACCCGTACCTGCTCGAGTTCGATCTTGCGGGCTTCGATCTTGGACAGGTCCAGAATGTCATTGATCACGCCGATCAGATACTCACCATTGCGTTTGACAATGTGAGCTGCCTCAATGTCTTCTTTCTCTTTCAGATTGCCCAGCAGAATATCAGTGAAACCCAGAATGGCTGTCATCGGCGTGCGGATTTCATGACTCATATTGGCCAGGAATTCACTCTTGGCATCACTGGCAGCCTCGGCCCGTTTCCGTGCTTCGTTCAATGAGCGTTCGTATTCTTTGCGTTCGCTGATGTCTTGGATAATTCCGGTGAAGATTTCCCGGTCCGCCAGAACAACCGAACTCACCGCCAGTTCGGCGGGGAACGTTGACCCATCCTGTCGCTGGGCCACAATCTCCTGCCGGGAACCGATCGCACGGACCAGTTGTGGGTTCAAGTCTCCTTCGGAGTATTTGTGCTGTAGATTCTGGTGCAGGGGCGGAATCAACAGGTTGATGTTCTGCCCGATCACCTCGTGATTCAGATAGCCAAACAGGTGCTCCGCTCCCAGGTTGAATTCTTCGATTCTGCCTTCCAGGTTGATGGTGATGATGGCATCCATCACGTTGTCCATGATCGAGCGGTAACGCAGCTCTCGGTCTTTTACATCCGATAACAGGACTTCCTGGGCGTCCAGCACACGGTTGTATTGATATCCCACAATCCCGGCTTCGGTAAAATCGTCGACCTCGGCCCGGGAGGAGTTGTCCCCCTTTTCGTGGGCAATCATTGTTTCCAGCAGACTGTGCAGTTCGGTAGAAGCACCATGTTCTGCCACGTTGAGACCAATTTTTTCGTCACCCGCGGAAACCCGGATCGGTAGAAAGCGATTCAGCGTCCACATACAAGCCCAGATAAAACCAAAGCTCCAGACGAAGCAGACAGCCGCACCCAGGGCTTGAATTCCCAAGAGGTGCATGCGTGTGATACCATGCGGTACGTGCTCCATTTCAGCAAAGAGGGCGACAGCCAGGGTCCCCCAGACACCCGCGAATCCATGCACGGGAATCGCTCCCACAACATCATCCACGCGCATGCATTTTTCGAGCAGATACGTTGCTCCCAGCATGACCGCACCGGCGATCAAGCCAATCAGAATCGCGCTGGGATAGGAAATAACGTTACAACCCGCCGTCACAGCCACCAGCCCTGCCAGTGATCCATTAAAGATATTCTCTACCGAAATCTGCTTAGACGAAAACATTTCCCAGAGGAGTGCAAAGACGCCCCCTGCGATCCCGGCCAGAATCGTATTTAATATGATAAACGGAACCTGTCCGTTTAATGCCAGCGTGCTCCCACCGTTAAAACCAAACCAGCCAAACCACAGAATCAAAAATCCAAGTGCCGCCAGGGGCAGGTTACTTGCTGAAAAGCGGGATTTATCAGCGCCCGCACCAAAGCGCCCCGTGCGTGGTCCCAGGATCAACACTGCTGCCAGCGCAGACCAGGCTCCGACGGAATGCACGACACTGGAACCGGCAAAGTCCATGAAGCCCAGCTTTCCCAGCCAGCCTGCCGGGGCACCTGCGGCATCCCGCGCCCAGGCCCAGTGACCGAACACAGGATAGGCAACCGCACCAATGGCACAAGCCAGGATTACATAGGAGCGAAACCGCATACGCTCTGCGACTGCGCCCGAAGAGATCGTCATCGCGGTACTGCAGAACACAAGCTGGAATAGAAAGACGACGGTGGCCCAGTGAGTGGCGCTGTTGTCGGCAAAAGCGAAACCGGTCGTTCCAATCAGTCCCTGATAGGACTCGCCAAACATGAGTCCGTAACCGAAGAGCCAGAACAGCAATGATCCGATAAAGAAATCGACGACATTCTTGGTCGCGACATTAATACTGTTTTTCGAACGTGACAGTCCTGATTCCAGGCAACAGAAGCCTGCCTGCATCAAAAATACCAAGCTGGTACAGATTAATACCCAGATCGTATTCGTGGTTAACTCGTAAGACATTGAATGAGGGGCCTTCAAGTCATGCAACCACAATCATTTCGAAGCACAAAATGATTGTCATATGAGGGAAATAGAATTGTTAAAATCTAGATCCACTTCAGAGACAGTCAAAAGAATTCTAAGGGGAACACCTCATATTTCGACCCGGCAATCCGATTTGTCAGACATCCGCGTTCAATCCATAAAATCGCCCCCTTCGCCCCAGGCAGAATTTCCTGCACAACCGGAAAGAAATCATTCGCGAAAGGTCGCTGCGGAAAGCATCCTGGCAGCATGTTCTGGATCAGTGTGCCTCACCGCTGGCTGCAGCAACCGCCTCCAGCGAGAGCGGGTTCGGCGCTTCGACCGGGGGAAAGCAACCCGCCGCATTGTTTTGATACCATTGCTTCAGAACGTTCAGCCATTGGTCTGAAGTTTTGACGGCGATAAACGCATCGCGGACTGCTTTGCGCTGCGGATGCAGTTCCGAATAGAAGATGCCAAACTTGCGCATCGTGTTGCAGACTTTTTTCTCGCCGTAGAATTCACGGGCGAGTGCAAAATGCTCTGCGATCACGGTCCGCTGTTCATGGACATCGGGAGGCGTGATCGATTCCCCCCGCAGCAGTCGTTCGGCCTGTTGAAATATCCAGGGATTCCCGATGGCCCCCCGAGCAATCGAAACGCCGTCTACTCCAGTCACACGGAGCATGTCCAGGCAGGCCTGGGGAGAGAAGAGGTCGCCACTGCCCACCACAATTCTGTCGCCCGCCTGTTGCTTGACCTGTCTGAGAAATTCCCACTTGCTGGAGCCGACATATTTTTGTTCGACCGTGCGGCCATGCACGGTAATCGCCGCCAGTCCCCGCGCATAGGCACCTTCAAAGATACGAAAGAAGTTTTCTTCCGATTCAGAACTGTCATCGATGCCACGTCTCATTTTGAGCGTCACCGGAATCGAGTCGGGAACGGTATCTCGGACACGGGAAATAATCTCCAGCGCCACTTCAGGCTGTCCCAGATGATAGCCACCCCGACAGCGGCTCATTACTTTTTTCACCGGGCAGCCAAAGTTGATATCAATCACATGAAAGCCGGCGTCGACGAGTTTCTGTGCAGCAGGACCGAACTCTTCCGGTTCGGAACCCATCAACTGTCCGCCCACCGGATATTCATCCGGATGACAGTACATCATCGAGAGCTGTTTCCCCTGACGTGTCTGATTAATCAAACGGTCAATCATCACTTCACAGAGTGTATAAGCCGCTCCCAGTCGCGCTGCAATCACCCGCATCGGATAATCGCTGTAGCCACTCAATGCCGCCTGACACAGGGGTGATTTGAGCTGGTAAGGCCCCAGGCTGACCGGTTTTATTTTCGTTTGAGACGTCATCTTCAGCTTTGTACTTTCACAGAATAATCAACGGGTAAACTGGTCTAATAATTCTCGCGTGATCTGACCCGGCTGCTCATGTCTGCAGATCACACCACTGACGGCAACACGCGTCGCTCCGGCCTGCAGAACTTCCGGAAGGTTCTCTGCGTTGATACCGCCGATCGCAAACCAGGGCAGGGTGATCTCGGCAGCAACCTGCTTTACGAAATCCAGTCCCGCATACTCTTCTTCGGCAAATTGTTTCGTAGCCGTGGTAAAGGTGGGGCCGACACCGATGTAGTCGGCTCCGTCCAACACAGCCTGTCGTGCCTGTTCGATATTATGCGTCGAGACGCCAATCAGCCGACGGGAGCCGACGATCTGTCTGACCTCACGCACTGGCAGTTCGTCCTGTCCCACATGCACGCCATCAGCGTCTATCGCAACCGCAAGATCCGGACGGTCATTCATGATCAGAATGGCTCCTGCTTCCCGCGTCCATTCCCGGGCCCGCCTGCCATGTTCGAGCAGTTGACGATCTGACATTTCTTTTTCGCGGATCTGCACGATGCAGACACCGGCTGCGACAGCCTCACGAATTGCAGGTCCGCAACCATGATGACACATCGATTCTGTCGCCAGCAGATAGAGTTGACAGTCCTCAAGCCGGTGTTGGCTCGAGACACAGGTCAGCACGCTCTTTTCCAGAGTATAGAGTGAGTACCGCATCTGTTTAAAGATAGCGGCTGCCTCTACGGAGATCAGTTTCCCGAACTCTTCCAGCGTCCGTGCGGCTTCCTGCACCCGCTTGAGGTTGGCCTGAACCAGATGTTCCAGGGAAGAGCGGTCAAACTCGGAAGTCGAACTGATGGCGGTTCCCACATCATTGAGCGTGTCGCGGCTGGCAATCAGGGAGTCCTGGCCAATGAACTGCAGCGCTTCAGTCAACTGATGCCGGGTGGTTTTCAGTAATCGCGTCAGATGCGCATCGTCCAGCGTAAACCGCAGAAAGTCTTCCACCACCCGCAGTCCTTCCCGCAGACGATTCGCAGCGGCATCGATGGTGCGGAAAGTATTCGTCTGATCGCTGACAGTCGCGGGAACCGTGCGAAAAGCGAAATCGACATCGATCGGATCGCCTGCCTGCTGATGTTCGCCCTGAAATGAGGCTGCCAGCGAATCCGAAGAAATGGCCCCCTGATTCACCAGCCAATCCGTGTGAGGTCCTTCGGTCTTCAAGACGCCCCACAACAGATGCTCGCTGCCGATTTCGACCGGCAGACTGGTCTGACTGGCCTGTTCCAGCGCTCGATTGAGAACGTCCTTTAACTGAGGAAACCGATACAGGGCCTGGGAGAGTTCCAGAGGAACTTCTGTCTCGAACAGATCGGATTCGGCCTCTGAGTCCGGCAGAGTCAGTTCAAATTCCTGCAGTATCAGGTTTTGCACAATTCCATGCGACTGCAGAATCTCGGCAGCCCGGGACTCTTCATGTGCCAGAGCCGCCAGCAGATGCCGGGGATTCGTTACCTGATCATTTGAATTATTGGCGATCAGTTCTGCCAGCGCCAGGGCACGCTGTGCGCCGGCGGTAAGTAAATGTTGCATCGGTCTCAGGTATTTTCTCAAAACGGGAGAGGTAAGTAGGCTTCGAAAGACGTCCCGACAGGCAATCGTAACTTATTTAGCTTAACCGATTGAATGCTTATCTTGCTACATTTGGGTATGGGTACTAGAATTAACTTTACCGGACCTGTCGAATTTGCGGATTTTGCAGGTTTCGTACGATGAAAAACTCCGTTAACCCTCATCAGGGAAGAGAGGGGGTATTTCCAATGTGACACCCGCTGAAAGTCGACGTGTTAAGATAGACAGCTTATTTTAGTAAGTTGTGATTATTCAGTTACTTCCTATGATGAACTGACAGTAGTTTGGGGAAATTCCTCGACGTTTTTTTGTGAGTGACGTATTATTCTCAGGGAACCTTTCCTGAATCACTGTCAGCAACGAATCCATTCAGTGCGTTGTTTGTTGTTTAACGCCGTTCGGGTTAAATAAACAGCGTTTTTGAATTTTAAAAGACAAGAAACAATCGAATTAGCATTATAGTTTGGGAGAAATGCTCCCTGCGACTGAACCCGCCGGTTTCCAGTCAGGGGAGTCAGTGTTCATCCAACAGCGCCCGCAATGGTACTGGGCCATAGGAGAAACGAGTTATGTACGAGCGGTTTACAGATCGAGCTCGAAAAGTGATGCAGCTGGCCAATCAGGAGGCCCAGCGGTTCAATCACGAATATATCGGGACCGAACATATCCTTCTGGGTTTAGTCAAGGAAGGCTCAGGAGTCGCAGCCAATGTATTGAAAAATCTGGATGTGGATCTGCGCAAGATCCGTCTGGAAGTTGAGAAGATTGTCCAGTCCGGACCAGACATGGTCACCATGGGCAAACTCCCCCAGACGCCCCGCGCCAAGAAAGTCATCGAATACGCGATGGAAGAGGCCCGCAACCTGAATCACAACTACGTAGGTACAGAGCACCTGCTGCTCGGCCTGCTGCGTGAACAGGACGGCGTCGCCGCTCAGGTCCTGATGAACCTGGGTCTGAAACTGGAAGAAGTCCGCGAAGAAGTTCTCAACCTGCTGGGTCACGGCCTGGAAGGAGGCGAGGCTGGCGAACGGACTCCCGGTACCGGCAGCCAGAAAGCCGGCAAGAGCAAGACTCCCGCTCTGGACAGCTTTGGTCGCGATTTGACCGAACTGGCCAAGCAGAAGAAGCTCGATCCGGTCATCGGCCGTTCCAAAGAAATCGAACGCGTCATCCAGATCCTCTGCCGTCGTCAGAAAAACAACCCCGTCCTGCTGGGTGAAGCAGGCGTTGGTAAAACCGCGATCGTCGAAGGGTTCGCCCAGATGGTCGTCGACGGCGAAGTTCCGGACCTGCTCCGCGATCGTCGCATCGTTGTACTCGACCTCGCCATGATGGTCGCCGGCACCAAGTACCGCGGTCAGTTCGAAGAACGCATCAAAGCCGTCATGAACGAAGTCCGTCGTGCCAAGAACACGATTCTGTTCATCGACGAGTTGCACACCCTCGTTGGCGCTGGTGGAGCTGAAGGAGCAATTGACGCTTCTAACGTACTGAAACCTGCTCTGAGCCGTGGCGAACTGCAGTGTATCGGTGCTACCACCCTGGACGAATACCGTAAATACATCGAGAAAGACAGCGCCCTGGAACGTCGCTTCCAGAACGTGATGGTCGAGCCTCCTACAGACGAACAGACCGTAGAAATTCTGCGTGGTCTGCGGGAACGCTACGAAGAGCATCATAAGGTACAGATTACCGACGACGCGCTCGAAAAAGCCGTCGAGCTCTCTTCGCGTTACATCACCGGTCGCTGTCTGCCCGACAAGGCGATCGACGTGATCGACGAAGCGGGTGCCCGGATCCGTCTGAAATCAATGGTGCGGCCTCCCGATCTCAAAGAACTCGAAGAAGAATCAGAACGCCTCAACCAGTCCAAGGAAGAAGCGGTCGCTAACCAGGACTTCGAACTGGCAGCCAATCTGCGTGATCAGGCTGACAAGCTGAAGAAACGGAAAGAGACCCTCACCCAGGAATGGCGTGAAAAATCCAAAGAAGTCGACGGTGTCGTCGATGCGGAAGTCGTTGCAGAAGTGGTCGCCAAGATTACCGGCGTTCCACTGACCCGGCTCTCCAGTGAAGACACCGTGCGTCTGCTCAACATGGAAGACGAACTGCACAGACGCGTTATCAGCCAGGACGAAGCCATCAAGCAGGTTTCCAAGGCCGTCCGCCGCAGCCGCAGTGGTCTGAAAGATCCCAAACGACCGATGGGGGCCTTCCTCTTCTCCGGTCCGACCGGGGTTGGTAAAACCCTGCTGGCCAAAACGCTGGCTGAGTTCATGTTCGGCGACGAAAACGCTCTGATTCAGATCGACATGAGTGAATACATGGAGAAGCACAACGTCAGCCGTCTGATCGGTGCTCCTCCGGGATATGTCGGTTTCGAAGAAGGGGGGCAGCTGACCGAAAAGATTCGACGTCGTCCTTATGCAGTTGTGTTGCTTGACGAAATCGAAAAAGCACACCCCGACGTCTTCAATATGCTCCTGCAGATCATGGAAGAAGGCCACCTGACCGACAGCTTCGGTCGCAAGGTCGACTTCAAAAACGTCGTTCTTATCATGACCACCAACGCCGGTGCTCAGGGTATGGCTCACGGGGATGCCTTCGGGTTCCGTAAAGCCGACGATGACACCAGCTACGATGCGATGAAACGAAATCTGATGCACGACCTGCAGAAAGAGTTCAAACCCGAATTCCTGGGACGTCTCGACGAAGTCGTCGTCTTCCGGAAACTGACCCGCGAAGAACTCAAGCAGATCGTCGACATCGAACTGGCCAAGGTTCGCAAACGTCTCAAGGAACAGGGCGTTATCCTGGAACTCACCGACGAAACCCGCGAATTCATCATCGACAAAGGCTCCGAAGGGGGCGAGCTCGACTACGGTGCTCGTCCGCTGCGTCGCTCTGTCGAACGCTACATCGAAGATCCGCTGGCAGAAGAACTGCTGCGGGGTGCCTTTGAAGGGAAGAACAAGGTGCTCGTCAAAGTCGGCGAAGTCGCCGATGAAAAACGGCTCGAGTTCGAAGGTTCCTACGAGGCCGAAACTGAAGAACTGGCAACCGTCGGTTCCAGCGAAGGTGGTTCTCCAGAAGGCGAAGGCTAAACTTCCCTCTCTGATTATCGCTTGAGATAAAACTTACAGAGCCCTCACTATCGTGGTGAGGGCTCTTTTTGTATCTGTATTCAACCGGAAGGAGCAGGACCATGCTTCCCCGTCAACTCGAACCCGAAGTCATGGAC
Source organism: Gimesia benthica (assembly GCF_009720525.1). Classification (NCBI taxonomy): domain Bacteria; kingdom Pseudomonadati; phylum Planctomycetota; class Planctomycetia; order Planctomycetales; family Planctomycetaceae; genus Gimesia; species Gimesia benthica. The sequence goes on along the minus strand of NZ_CP043930.1, from coordinate 3,960,515 downwards.
ACCCGCGAAGAGGCACTCGGCTACAATACGATGGACAATCGCGAAGTCAATCGACGCTTCGCGAATGAAGTCCTCGCGCTCATCGCGGGTTCAGAATTGGATAGCTCTCAGACGCTCACACTGCTCGATCCCGGCACCGGGACCGCGCTGATCCCCATCGAAATCTGTCAGCGTAGCGCGCAGATTCAGATCATCGCTGCCGACCTCGCTACCGAAATGCTGAAAGTCGCCGCAGAAAACCTGCGCAGCGTTCAACTCTCAGACCGCATCTCACTGGAACTCGCTGACGCCAGACAGCTGCCCTGCCCGGACTGCTCGATGGACGGCGTCATCGCCAACAGCCTGATTCATCACATCGCGGATCCGTTGCCCATCCTGCAGGAAATGCTGCGCGTGATCAAACCGGGTGGCTTCCTGTTTCTCCGCGATCTCGCCCGGCCCCACTCGCTGGACGATCTCGAATCACTCGTCAGACAGTACGCCGCGAATGACACACCGCACCAGCGTCAGATGCTGACCGACTCCCTGCACGCCGCGCTCACCCTCTCAGAAATTCGAGATCTGCTACAGACCTGCGGCCTGCCCCCTGAAGCAGCACAGCTGACTTCCGATCGGCACTGGACCGTCTCGCATCGACTCGCGCAAACATAAAAACAGGGGAAAGACTGACTTCGTATCAGTCTTTCCCCTGTGGCGTTTTCAATTAGTCTTTAATTGAAATCAATCCCTGATCCGCCTGGCGAACGTCTTTGTTCAAAGTCGATCACTCGCTGGCATTTTTGGATGGCGACTGAGATGGGGTACGCTGCGCTTCCGCTTCTTTCATCGCGTTTTCACGCTGAATCGCATCATACACTTCCTGACGGTGTACTGGAATTTCTGTAGGGGCCTGGATTCCTAACCGTACTTTATCACCCCGGATATCGACAATAGTAATGACAATATTGTCACCGATGATGATGCTCTCGTCGCGTTGTCTCGACAATACAAGCATCGTAGTAACTCCTTCCGTAGATCTTATTTTTTCTGGGCCAATGAGGTGATATCTGAAGAGGCGACAAACCTCTTATCGATTTGACTAAAAGCTTGTCACCTGTTGTCATTTCGTAAGTAAGTAAAAACAATTCAGTCCGGTCGGAAGGGACTCCATCTTGGAGAACCGTGCGGTTCCTGCACAAAACTCCCGATCCGGCAATGACCCACATCCCTGCATCTGAGTAATGAGTTCCGCGGGGGTACTAACTACATCGACCTTTCCACACAGAAGATTCCTTTTAAGATAGGATAAATGAGCACATTAAGAAAAGATGCATGCCCCTCTGCCGAATAGCCCAACCGTACCACCTGTAACGATTTTGACGCCCGACTGGTCATTGATGATGAATTTTTGCACACATAGGGACATAAACAGGACCTCGAGGGGCTAATCTGAATTGCCAATTCCCCTGCAGATGTATAACCTTGTAGGTAGCGCTCTGATTTGACGCACATCGCATCCCACCTTGATTTACTGCGGCGAAAATCAGAACCTGCCTCGTGTTTCACCCTCTGATTAAGCAGACCTTCCGGATCAAATCCGGTCCTGACCCCCACTTTCGGGACAAACGCTGGAGTAAATGACCAATGGCCACACTGTTGATTGCTGCGGGAGCCTTTATCGGTTACATCATCGCTTACCACACCTATGGTAAGTGGCTCTCCCAGAAAATCTTTAACGTCGACGCAGATGCGGAAGTTCCCAGTAAACAGCTGCGTGACGATATCGACTTCGTTCCTACTAAAAAAGAAGTCATCTTCGGTCACCACTTCACCAGCATCGCCGGCACCGGACCCATCGTTGGTCCCGCGATCGCCGTCTTCTGGGGCTGGCTGCCTGCACTCCTCTGGGTGCTCTTCGGATCTATTTTCGTCGGCGCCGTCCACGACTTTGGCGCGCTGATCGTGTCGCTGCGCAACCGGGGTCAAACCGTCGGTGAAGTGGCCGGCAGACTGATTGCCCCCCGCACCCGTATCCTGTTCCTGTTGATCCTGCTGCTCGCTTTGACCGTGGTGCTTGCCATCTTCGGACTGGTGATTGCGATCATCTTCTCGCTCTATCCAGAGACGGTCATCCCCGTCTGGATTACGATGCCCATCGCAATCGTCATCGGCCTGATGGTCTATAAACAGAATGCAGAACTGCTCATCCCCTCGCTCGTCGCGCTGGTCATTGTTTACGCTTCGATCTACATGGGTGCCTACTACTGGCCCATCAATATCGCCACACTGTTCGGCATCCCCGACATGGGACCGTTTCCCAACGCAGTCATCCTCTGGACCTTCGTCCTGCTGGCTTACTGTGCCGTCGCCTCGGTCATGCCGGTCTGGCTGCTGCTCCAGCCGCGCGATTTCATCAACAGCCACCAGTTGGTTCTCGCACTGGGACTGCTGCTCATCGGAGCCCTGGTCGCCGGTGCCACCGGAAAAGCAGACCTCGTCGGGTCTGCTCCCGCGGTTGCCACGAACATCCCCGCCGATGCACCACCCATCTGGCCCTTCCTGTTTATTACCATCGCCTGCGGTGCCTGCAGTGGTTTCCACTGCCTGGTCAGCAGCGGTACCAGCAGTAAACAGGTCGAATCCGAAATGGACGCCCAGTACGTCGGCTACGGTGCCATGCTCCTCGAAGGGGGCCTGGCCGTCATCGTGATCCTCGCCTGCTGTGCCGGCGTGGGCATGGGAGATTTCACCCGCGTCGGAGAAGGAGCTGCCTACAGCTATCAACCCACGCTTGCCACAGGGACCGACACCCAGCTGGCCGGACTGGCTGCCTGGGAAACCCGTTACGACGCCAGCAAAGGCTGGGGCGCGTTCGGCCTGAAAGACAAAATCGGTGCCTTCATTCACGGCGGTGCCAACTTCCTGGGTGCCATCGGCATCCCAATGAAACTCGGTATCAGCATCATCGCCGTTCTCGTGGCCAGTTTCGCTGCCACCACTCTCGACACCGCCACGCGTCTGCAGCGATACGTCATCCAGGAACTCGCGGCGACCGTGCACATCAAACCGCTCACCAATAAATATGCGGCTACCGGACTGGCGGTCGCCCTGGGTGGCATGGTCGCCATGATGCCCGCCAGCGCCACGGCAGGTCCCGGTAGTGGCGGCCTGATTCTCTGGCCCCTCTTCGGTGCCACCAACCAGCTGCTTGCCGGCCTGGCCTTCATGGTCATCGTCTTCTACCTCCGTCGTCGCAACAAACCTATCATCTTCGCCCTGGTCCCCATGATCGTCATGCTGATCATGCCCGCCTGGGCTATGCTCTGGAACATGTTCAACGGCGAAACCGGCTGGTTCTTTAACCCGGAAAAACAGCACCTGTTCCTCTTCGGCGTCGCTGTCATCGGCCTCCAGGTCTGGATGATGATCGAAGGCCTGCTCGTCTGGTCCAAGTCCAAGGGGCACCTCGAAGAACAGCTGCCGGAACTCTCCACAATCCGCCCCGCAGTCGCCACAACCTCCGCCGGCGGATCGAACTGAGCATAACCAGCACAGCACAAACCGCTTAACCGACGGGTGCTCCGCCCGTCGGTTAATTACTTTCCCGGGTGAGCACGCACGTAATTTGAACCACGCAGGAGGTGCCACTGTCGGCTCGTCCGACAGTGATCGAATCAACGTAACAAAAAATCGCATCTCACACTCTCTCTGGAGAGTCCGTCGCCCGCTCCACAAATCCTCATCGCTTAAGTTTCTCCACTGAACTTTGCCTGCACTTTCCTGAACAGACTGGCCTTGATTCGCACTTCCCGAATCGTAAAGTGTCGCAATTGTGCTTCGCGCGCGAGGCGGACGATGCGTGCACTGGAACACGCGACACAAGTCACGCAGCAGCACCTGAATCGCCGTCGATTTTTGGCGTTTTTCACCGAAACAAACGGCACAGGTTCGATCTGTCTCGTACATTTTCAACTCATTTCGGAGCATACTCAGAGCACTTCGGAGCACAATCGCGGTGAACTCAAAGTAATTCACAATCATTTCACTCCCCGAATTCTGCTTGACGCCTGCGTGCCGATCGAAATAATCCCGATTCCACATGACGAACGTTCCCAGGAATTGACTGAGAGAAAAAACAGCACCGGTAACACGCCCCCCCACCACCGACGCTGGTCAAGATACTTCCCACTTGATACAAGAGGAGCGCGCACCCATCCTACAGATCGGCACCAACAGGAAAAGCTGCACATCAGCCAGCACAAAAAGCTGAGCGGGAAAGCGCTAGCTGCCGGTCAGCTTTAGCCGCGCTGCATAGATCACCAGTGGCGAACGCCATTCCGCTCACGGTAGGGTCGTCTTTAAAAAAACAAAAACTTCTTCATCGAACTATCCAGTCTACCCCGATCGTTCAGAATTCTTGTTTCTTAAATCATCCGTTTAAATCAAAACCCAACAATCCAACTGAGCGGCAAGGCGCTAGCCGCCGGTAATTTTTAACCGCGTTGTATATATCACCGGTGGCGAACGCCATTCCGCTCACAGTAGGTTTGCCTATTCCTGGTTCGAGTATGCGGCAAGAATCTTCATCGGCAGTGGTCGTGTCCCCCTACTGAAAATGGTCACGGTCTTTCCGATCCTGTGCCTCTGTAATATAAAGCACAACACGTTCCAGACTCTCTTCACCACCGTCGATCAACTCCGTATCGCCTCCGCGCGACCAGATTTTCTGATTCGAGACCGGATCGGGGTCCAGACGCAGCACGCGGGTTGCGTTGGCTTTGAATTGATCACGAACGATTTTCGGCTCTGAATCCGCGGTCACGGCAATATGAACATGATTCGAGCGGACACTGATTGCATGAATGAACCATCCTCGGATTTCTGCATGTTCATGGCACACTGTTTCGACTTTGTTTCGCTGGATCTGATTCAATAAAACCGGTCGTTGCTGCATCTGATTCCGGCTCCATTGCTCAAGCAACAGTTGTGGTGGTTGATTACCGTTGTTCGTTTTACGCCATCCACGTCGATCTCCCGGCAACCACGTTCCATAAGTGGTCCAGGTAATGAAATAGGTGAATGGTTCGATCATAAAATAAATCATCCATCAAACTGAGCGGCAAAGCGCTAGCTGCCGGTAATTTTTAGCCGCGTTGTATATATTACCGGTGGCTAGCGCCATTCCGCTCACGGTAGGTTCGTCTTTTAACAAACAAAACCTCTTCATCGAACAATCCAGTCTACCCGGATCATTCAGTATTCTTGTTTCATAGATCATTCGTTTAAATCAAAACCCAGCAATTCAACTGAGCGGCAAAGCGCTAGCTGCCGGTAATTTTTAGCCGCGTTGTATATATTACCGCTACCTAGCGCCATTCCGCTCACATGCACGCCAAGCCCAAACAGCGATCACCCTTTGCGCAGTTCCCCGAACGCGCTCTGCATCGCGTGCGTCAGCATCAGACCGTCGTTGGCGTACACGACCAGTCGGGCGCCCTGGCGGATTGTACGCAGGGCCTGCTGGGTGGTTCCGAACCAGCAGCCTGCGGCGACGTGCTGTGCGTTCGAGACGTCGATCACTTTCTGGATCGCGGCGATGAGTTCCGGGTTGTCATACTCGCCGGGGATGCCCATGTTGGTCGTCAGATCGCCGGGACCGACGAAGACCGCGTGCACGCCGGGTATCGAACAGATCTGTTCCAGGTTCTCGATGCCGGGCACCGATTCAATCATCGGTATGAACAGCGTGTTCTCGTTCTTTTTCTCGATGTAGTCGGCCGTCTTCTGATTGATGAACTTCCCCTCTTTCAGGGCCTTGTCCAGCACAATCCCTTTCAACGGTCGATAAACGGCCGCTGCCGCCAACTGCTGTGCCTCTTCGTATGTTTCGACATAAGGTACCACCACGCCGTCAAACGTATCACAGACGCGGGCCACATCTGCAGCGTCGCGACTGTGCGTGCGGGCCAGGCAGACAATGCCTTTGGACTGCAGGGCATATCGCAGCGGCAGAAACTCCGCGAGGTCGAGGGTGGTATGCTCGGGCGTGACGATCACAAAATCGAGCGAGTTGTCGGGGATCGACTCGACCATCGCCGGTACCACCGCATGCTGAAACAGCGACCCATACACGGTCTCGCCCCGAACCAGTTTCTCTTTCAGTTTCTTCACCAGCATAACCGCGTTTCCTCAACTGCAGGAATAGAGTGATCATTCGAAAGACACACACTCCATCATGCCGGGCGGGTAACTGGATGTAAAGAAAATGTCGGAGATTTGACAAAATGGTCATAGGTCCAGAGACTTAGATTAGATTTGAATCATCCCTGAAGGAAGAATTCGGCGCATGTTAGACTCCACTTTTTATCTTGAGTTTGAGATTACTGCATCTGAACGGTTTAATGCGCTGCAGCGTCTTTTCTTCGCTCTCAAAGCCGAAAAAGACAAGATTCTCAAGTCATGGGATACGGCTGAGAAAGCAGGGCAGTATGATCCCGCAAATGAGCCCAACTGGATCGACTTCCTTGACGAAAAAGCCATTATCTGGTTCGACGATCATATTGATCCAGATAGCGCGGAAGGCATCACCTTTCAAAAACTCTGGGACTTGACGGAGCCAGAAAACCGTTGGACAGACAATATGTTTGTACTGCCTGGGAACTGGGATTATGAGTCCCTGATCGATTCCTTATTTAATGGGGAATATGCCCTGATTGATCTCACTTGCAAATCAGCCACACAGGGCGAGCTGTTCTACGATCCCTGGGCGATCCCATTCGGTGGAACCGAAGCACTAGTCGCATTGATCGAGTCCTTCGGTCAGACCGTTACCTTTGATTCCTGGCACGAGGGGCCCCATCGGCGTGATGTCGCTGGCTGGGATTACGAACTGGCACGAAAGCTGGTCGCAGAGGGAAAAGGATATGTTCCTGATCAAAATAATAAAGATTGAATTCCTGATCTTCATTTCCCTCACTCATAATCCGCAAACAGCCGATAGTCCCGTTCGCGCACCCACTCAGTCAGCAGCGACTTCAGTTCCTCGTCCTGTAGCGCTCTCGTACGCGGATATTGTCCATAATTGATGGCCCATCCATCCTCATACTCATTCAATATCAGCATTTCTTCCCATGCGCGAATTCCGTCAAAGGGCTCTGGTACTGGGAAAAAATAAGCACAGACGGAATCTGGCGTTGTCTCCTGGGGACCAAACCTGCGTACGATAACATCGGCTCCCAGCCCCTCCAGAAACGAAATCAATTCCGCCTGCGTCATACTTCTGTCTCGTCATCACCGTAGCGTTGCATTTTTTTTTCAACTCCTGGTAGGCATCCCGCGCTTCGCGAATCGCAGCTACCTCCAGTTCGTCTTTGACCGCCTGCATCAGTTCCATCGACACCTCTTTCCTGGACTCCAGACCGATGTTCGGCAGGTCGGGTGACCAGTGGCCCCAGTCCAGTGTCTTCCCATAGCGTCCCCAGATCTGGTCATCTTCATGACAGCGAAAGCCAGAGATCTGGTGATATCGCAGAAAGTCACAGTCACTGCACTTCTCCGGAACATAAACCTTACATTTGATAAATCGATCTTCAACGAGGACTGGATTGCAAAGCCCCGGTTTACGGCAGGGGCCATAGTCTAGAGAGAGGTAGTCCTCTACCTGATCTATCGCCCGAACACATTCCCCTTCAAACAGGTTATCACATTCATCACATTTTCGGGGGATGCGCTGATCAAGTCCTCCATGACTGAAATCAACAGGCTCCAGTGACCCTTCTACCTCGCACCGCGGAAATACTTTTCGATACATCTGGATCTCCCGCGCCTCACTCTGGATTCAAAGCATCAAACAGTGCATCGAACTCGTCCGGCAGTGCGGAGAGGGGCTGCAGGTCTTCGGCTTCCGGGTTCTCGGGCAGGGGTTGAAAATCGATATAACGGATCTTCAGCGTCACGTCGAATTCGCCGAGGGTCATGTCCAGCAGAACGAAGCTGGCGCCCATCATGGCTTCCCGGTTTTCCTCGGTCAGACCGGGGACATACACGATCAGATCGATGGCACCGTCTTCGGTCTGCAGCCAGAAGTAGAAGTCGTCCGGCGTCAGTTCCTGCTCGCCGAACTGCAGGGCACAACCCGCTAGATCCATCCGTTGTCGAAAGGGCGTGAAGGTCCAGCCGGGCAGATCGGGGGCACTGTCGATCAACAGCATCACTGCAGGAAATGCCTCTTTCACTCCGTCGGCACTGATGACCAGATCGCGCACGCCCTCCTCATCGGGCATGGAAATTTCGTAGGTCAGACCTTCGTCGACCTCCTGCAGTTGTTCGCCCAGTTCCGGCAGCAGTACTTCCTGCTGGTCTTCCAGATGTTCAAAGCGATGCAGGTTATTTTCAAACCAGAACCAGAAAGAGAGAACATCGGGCGTTGATTCCGGGTCAGTGGTCATCGGGCTTACTCACGCAAAAAGAAAAGGGTTGAGAATTACAAACGCCATCATGGCAGTTGCGGGGGTAGAAGTAAAGATTTTGTTGGCTGGCATGCTGGCCAGGTAGCGTTACTTAATTCGAATGGCATATACCAAAAGTCGTTTCAACCGGGGCTAACGCCCTGCGGCTAATTTGGCTTTTCTGTTGTTGAAATCCTGAAAACAAGAGTACCTGCACAACCTTGACCACGGTAAATATATTTAAATACACATTACCTAATCCAGCAGCTTCGTCAGCACCAGTTCCAGCATGTCCCGACGAACCAGGCCGGCACGCAGAGAGGAGGGAATATTCGACTCTCCCCAGCAGGCCCCCGCCAGTTGACCGCAGACCGCGCCGGTCGTGTCGGCGTCGTCTCCCAGGTTCACGGCCTTCAGCACTGCTTCCTCAAACGAGTCGGCGTCGTGAAACGCCCAGAGGGCGGCTTCCAGGCTGCGAATCACCCAGCCCGATCCTTCGATCTCCGGCGGCTGTCTGCGACGAAAGCTGCCATCTGCGATCTCCTGTACCAGTGGATGCAAAGGTTTGATCGCGTTTAACTGCTGCAGTGGCTGCCAGTCGGCAGCGAGCACCGTTTCCCGCGGTTCTCCCCGGATCATCGCTGCCAGCACACAGGCCAGGTAGCGACAGGCATCGCGGCACTGCTCACTGGGGTGCGTAGGCAGGCTCGACTCTTCCGCCAGCCGGGAGAACTCAGCCAGATCCGATTCGAATAGCTCCGCATATCGCATGGGCACCGGCGCCAGTCGCATGATCGAACCATTGCCACTGGCATATTCATGCGAGTCACCCGACGTGAGTGCATTCCCATTGACGGAAAATTCCCCCAGTGCCCGGCGGACCGTCATCCCGATATCAAAACAGCGGCCGTTGACCGAGTAGCGGCCCGTCTTCCACCATTGCACGTAACGCTCGGCCTGGTCGTTCAGATCCCAGCCGACGTCCGCGATACTGTCGGCCAGTGCGAGTGCCATGCTGGTGTCGTCGGTCCAGGCACCCGGTTCGATTGGATGCGGTCCACCCCCGCGATACCCGGTCACCGGCGGAAAGCTGCCCGGCGACTGGAACTCCACCGCCGCCCCCAGCGCATCACCTACGGCCAGCCCGATCAGCGTGCCTCGACTCCGGTCTTCCATGTTGTGTTCCTCGTATTGTGTACTACAGGATGGATGTGGATCATCATAGTGCATCAGACCTCCGGTAACGACTGCAGATCGGGTTCGACGAAATTGTGCTTCGCTTCCAGTGAGATCAGCCGCTCTTTGGAGTAGTAGTCGAGCAGTACCCCTTTCTTCAGCATGCGGGCACAGGTGTTGCAGAATTCGTCTGACGACTCGAACGGCCCCTCTTCCTGGAGGGCGTGACAGACCAGCCGCATGAAGGCGACCGTGATGGTCTCGTGGTAGCCTCGCTCCAGTTCCTCGGGAGTATTTGTGGCTTTATTGTAAGCTTTGATGCCGGCCCGCATGCGGAGCAGTGCTTCCGGGTAGGGAAAGCGCCTGGCGTAGAGATAAGCCACCCGGACATGCGCCCGGTGCGTCCACTCCTCGGAGGGCAGGGTGCAGGCTTCAAAGGCTTCCAGTAGCTGGGCATCATCCATGAGTGGGTATTCCCGGACATTGAACAGGTCAACTTCATTGGCAGCCTGTGAAGTTAGTTGACGCCGATTAAGGGGCACACTGTTTAGAATGGAGCCCTGACAGCGGACGGTCAAGTGCGTAATCGCGTGACGGACGGGCTTTCCTTAGATTACATGAAAATATCACATCAGCGTGTCAGCATGCTTAACCGGGACCAGGGACGGATTAAACCAGCCATAAGCGTAAAGGGGAACTCAATGCGTGAGAATGACGGTTCGCGCATCGACGTTAAGTACCTGGGTTCCGTTTTCATATTCGATCAACGGTTGATCCCAGTGGGCATGCCCGCGGACGACCAGTGGACTGCGACGCGTACTCAACAGGTCGCGCACGCGGGCTGATCCCTGCTGCCGGGCATTCAGGCCACGGGGGCCGTCGTGCAGCAGCAGGATGTCGATCCGTTCTTCCAGCAACAGTTCCAGGGCAAACAGGTAATCTTCTTCACTGCGTCGCTGATGGCGTTCCGGATTGCCGATGATCCCGCCGATTCCTCCGATGTGGAGTCCATCGAGTTCAACGAAATCACCATCCAGGTAATGCAGATGGGCGGGAAAGCGGGGTCGGGCCTTACTGTTTTCGCCATAGGTATCATGGTTGCCGGCCACGCCCGCCACCCAGGCAAATTCATCGCCAAAGGCCCGCCAGACGGCGCTCACATCGCCGGTGCCACCCCGTTTGTCGAGCGCGGGGACCGTATAGAAGTCCCCCGCCAGCCAGACCGCAACACGGGAAGGATCGTGAATTCCGACCTCGGGCAGAACTTCCTGAACCAGGCGCAGGGGGAGTGCTTCTCCCAGCAGACGCGGCGGACCGCCGGGCGATTCCTGAAATCGCTCGCGGCCCTGCAGATCGGCGGTGACAACGACAGCATCCAGTCCCACAGGCAGCGCATCAACCCGCGCATGATGAATCGGCAGACGTTCTTCATAGAAGCCGCTCCTGCCGCTGCCTGCGTTGAGATACATAATTTCTTTGAGAACTGTTGCGGAAAAATCTATAATTTTCATATCGAGCAGACAACGCACAGCCGATTCAGGTTCGGTGGCTCATTGATCCCCATCCCTGCTCCCTTTCAGACATCATTCATAGCATGCAATACGCACCGGAAATCATTCAACGACTCCAGGCAGCTTCTGAGGTTGACGTTCCGTTGGACGATTTCATCAAAGAGTGGCTCGACCGACCCTGGCCTCTCACTCCCTGGGCCAGCTGGACGCTGTTCTCACTGATCCGACACCGTCCACGACAGGAGTTCGTTTCACAGATCGTGCAGCAGAACCTGGGAGTCGACCAGTTGAATCTGGCCAAACAAGGCTATGATGCCCATCCGGAAGGCATAAATCGCGGACCAGTGTCCGGCTTGCCCGAATGGGAATATTATTTACACGGCTGTGGCTGTAGCCTTACTCATCAACAAACGGGCGTAGAGATCGATGTCGATTTTTATGACAAAACCGCCGACTGGATTGGCCTGTTTTTTTATCAGGGATTTTTAAAGTCACTGCGACAGCCCGAGCTCTGTGAAGCACGCGTGCTCGCACTGCATGCCTCCATTGAAACCGTCCAGTTCGCGTTTGAGGAACTGCAGGAGCAGGGATTTCTGGAGGAAAACTCCGAACATCATGCCTCACGCCTCTCGTTTGAGATCGGGAAGATCCTCCCCCTGTTGGAAAGTCTGACAGAGAAACACGCGGAGCCAGAGACCATGCTGCGTCTGGCCGCGGTGATTGGCGACTGGCCATTGGTAGAACAACTGCTGAACTCTGGAGAAATTCCACCTGCAGTGACAGCGAAAGCCCGGCAGATCATTTCCGCCCGCAAACGCTTTCTGGCGAATGAATTCGAGCAGAACGAAAATCAGAGTCTGGCCTTGCAGGCGCTGCAGGAGAACCAGAGCCCGGACCTGGATGACTTTTTGAAACGGGCGCTGAAATCAAACAACTTCAGCACCCTCGATACTGGCCTGGATTTAATCGTCGCGACCGGCGACACCCGCTGGTGTCCCCTGGTGTCAGAAGTCCTGCAACGGGTCAGTTTCATGGGCAGTGCCGATGAGTTTCCGCGTCCACAAAAATGGGCGCAATGCCTGGAGTTCCTGTTACGACAAGAGTATGAGTTCGATAGAACAATCGAATTCTTGAATCACGTTCCAAAATATGCTCTGGGAGAAGCGGCAGCGATCGCCCTCGAATTTCAGCCTCATTTGGCACTGCCGCTGTTCCGCGAGGCACTCCGCTCCAGTATCCCTCACAATCGTGAAACAGCAGCCGCGATTCTCGCAATCATAGGCCAGCCTTGGTGCCAGCGCGAACTGCTCCAGATTTTGAAAGAGTCCACCGATCAGGAAGCGACATCAGAGAGCCGCGCCGCTTTGAAAATAATCTGGAATCTCGAATCGAAAGCGGACGTCGAAAACTGGGAACGCGTCAATCCCTTACAATTCGAAAGTGATGAGCACATTACTGTCGTCGAAGCCATGCTGCTACAGACTCCCTGGTATGTCAAATTCGAAATGGATCAATGGCGCGACCGCGTGCTGCCGCTGCGTGACATCATCCCTCCCGATGCGGAATAGAATCGTTTTGCTTCGCTAGTGCCATTCTGCTAATCTGAATCAGACTTTAACTCCCCCCTGAAACATCGCGGACCCGCCCATGAAGCTTCACCGTCATTTATTGATTGTCTGTCTGTGCCTGCTGGTTTCCAGCGCTGGCTGTACCGTGAACTTCAGCGTTAACGCGGAACGGGAGGAAGACCTGGGCTCGCATCATGTCATCATCCGCCCGGGAGATACGATGACCACCACGACGGAAGCCACGTTCGGGGATGAAGCGACATACGAATTTACGTGCGGCGACGTGAAGGTCCGCATCGAAAACGAAGCGCTCTCGGTGAACGGCAAATCGTATGGGATGCTGGAACCCGGACAGGAAGTCATCGTCGATCATGGAACCGTCAGTGTCGCCGGTGAAGTGCGACAGCCTGTCGTGGACAGTCAGACTGACGCACCCCAGGCAGAACCGGCCGAGTCGCAGGCAGACTGATGTTGTGGCTGTATATTTAATAGCCATCTGATGTTCCGAAACCGGCTAAGCAGGTCCGCTTCCCAGCCGTCTCCCCGGCACGACCGTTCCAATGGGAATCGGGGGCTCCTTTCTCTCCCTGCCCAACTCGATTTTCAGAATTTTGTTGATCAAGCAGGCAATTTCAGTAGGATAGACAATATAGAAGATATTTGCCGCCCAGGCAGGAGGTATGCGATTCGGCGGATTGACGGAGCATTTTCCTTAATCCGGGAGCGAATCTCATGTTGGAACTGGCGACTATCAGTGTTTTCTGTCTGCTTTGCTTTGCCCTGCTCAATCTTTACTGGGGCCAGCGGGTCGCTCGCCTGTACCAGGCACACCTCGCTCAGAAATCTAATTCCAGTTACACACCGTCGGCTGCGGTCGTCTTGTCTCTGCGGGGCAATGATCCGTTTCTGGCCGACTGCCTGCATGGTTTGCTGAACCAGGATTACCCTGCGTACCAGGTGAAAATCGTCGTGGATCACATTGATGATCCTGCTTTCGCTTTTGTGACCCAATACCTGGCAGAACACGAGCATCCGCATTGCGACGTCAGCATCCGCGAAGTTTCCAATGGGGGCTGCGGCCTGAAGAACGCCTCGCTGGTACAGGCCATCCGGGAAGTGGATCACGACGTCGAAGTCCTTGCCTGGCTCGACGCGGATGTCATTCCTCATCGCAGCTGGCTCCGCGAACTGGTCTCTCCTCTGCAGGATCCCGAAGTCGGAGTCGCTTCGGGCATCCGCTGGTATGCGCCGCGGCATGCCAACCCGGGAACCATGGTCCGCCATGCCTGGAACACCGCAGCCATGATGCAGATGGTGGCTCTGGACATTCCCTGGGGAGGTTCAATCGCGCTCAGCCGGGAGATCTTCACTCATCCGCAATTGACGAATTCCTTCTCCCGCATGCTCTGGGATGACACAGGACTGAAAGTCATCGCAGATCAACTGGGCCGCAGAGTGGCTTTCGTGCCTGCCACGACGATGGTCAACCGGGAATCGATCTCCTTTGATTCCTGTTTCCGCTACATGACCCGCCAGCTGGTGAATGCCCGCTATTATCATCCGCACTGGTGGCTCGTCGCCGGCCTGGGATTGATGACGGCTGTCGCGCAGACCGCGTTGCTGGTTCTCAGTGTGCTCTTTATGCTGCAGGGTGATCTGACGGCAGCAGCGAGCTCCGCGGGAGTATTGCTCTTCGCGAATGGCTGTGTCGCAGTGGCGATCTTCCGCATCAGTCTGCTGGTTCACAAGACGGTCAAAGCTCGCGGCGAACATTTTCAGCGTCAACCGCTGCGCACGCTGGGCTACCTGGGAATCACGGTCTACATTTTCGCGGCTGCGTTACTGGCAGCCATGCGGACCCGCACCATCGACTGGCGCGGCGTGCTGTATCATGTGCCCGATCCGTTTAATGTGCAAATCATGCATTATGAACCGTATCGGCATCCCGAAGCGAATGCCTCACTGCACGAGCTGGAACACGTTTCGATTTAAAACAGATGTTCCGTTTTTCGGTGCAGTGAACCAGGTCTCAATCAGGAACACCTGCTTGATCCTGCGCGTCGACAGCGAGTAAGATAGAGCAGACTGAATGATCACATTCCCATCTCAGGCTGCCTTGCGCACCCGTCACCCGATGTAAAGACCTGCTATGTTTTCTGAATCCGCCTGGAGCCGCAAAAGTATCGGCGACGTCGATGTCGTCTACCATGAAGGCCTCTATCATCTGTTTCACCTCGTGCTGCCTAACCACGACTTCATCGCGCATGCGATCAGCGATAACGGACTCAACTGGCGTCGCGTCGATAACGCACTGTTCATCGGCGATCCCGGAGGCTGGGACGACCTGATGCTCTGGACGATGCACGTCACGCCCGATCCGCATCAGCCAGGGCACTGGCGGATGTTTTATACCGGCGTCTCCCGCCGCGACCAGGGAAAAAAACAACGCATCGGACTCGCACACAGCGAAGACCTGTTCCACTGGCGAAAGGCGGACGTACACTGGGAAGATCAGCGCGGCCACGACGATCCGGAAATCGTCAAGCAGACGCGAGCGAAGCTGGTCTGTTCGGTTTCCAACAATATAAAGTCGAAGCAGGATCTCAACAGCAGCTTTCCGCTGGAGCCGGATGCCGAATACTACGAAGCCTCGGTAGACGAAGAACGCAACTGGGTCAGCTTCCGCGATCCCTTCTATTTTCACGAGGAAGACCGCGGCTGGCTGTTGATGGCGGCACGCACCAACGAAGGCCCGCTGGTCCGCAGGGGCTGTGTCGGTCTGATGGAAGAATATAAGCCCAACCATTTCCGCGCACTGCCGCCGCTGCACGCGCCGATGATGTATGACGACATCGAAGTTCCCAATCTGTTCCGCATCGACGGCGACTACTACCTCGTCGGCAGTCTGCGGGAAGACGCCAAGATCCGCTACTGGCACACCACGGATCCGGAGCAACCCTGGCGCAACTATTACGACAACGTGCTGCTCGCCAAGGGGAACTACGCCGGCCGCATCTGTCGGGACGACAAGGGGCTCCTGCTCTGGAACTTTTATGTCCGCGATCCTCACGACCGGATGACGAACAACATCCTGCCCCCGCCCAAGCGACTTATACGCCGGAGTAACGGACAGTTAAAAGTCCAGACCTACGAAGGCATCATCGAACGCATTGTCGATACCCTCGATTCCCGCTGCCTGCACACGTTGAAGGGAGCCCGCGAGCAATCCTACTTCTGCATGCTCGACGATTCCCTCGAGCTGATCAGCCAGGCCGGCTTCCAGGGATTTGTGTTCGACGAGGAAATCAACTGCTTTCGCATGCGGTGTCGTCTGACGATGAAGGGGGCCGGCAAATGCGGACTGCTGTGCCGGATCGATCCCGAAACGCACGACGGTTATTACCTCTCACTGGACCTGATGAAAGGGATCGGCCAGTTCCGCGCCTGGAAAACGGGACCGCTCAGATCGGGAGAGCACATGATGCAGTTCGAATCGCTGCAGGACGGTTTCTGGCGGGCCAGTGAACCGCAGGATGTCGAAGTGCAGATGATCTCGTTCGGCAGTTACCACGAACTCAGTATCAATGGGAACGTGATCCTCTCCCTGGCCGATGCAAACTTCAGCAGCGGCATGCTGGGCTTCTACGTGGAAACAGCGTCATTGCACGTCTCCGATCTCGAAGTGCATCACATCAAATCACCTACCCAGACCGACGATCACCTGACCACCGGCTGGAGAACCAACGGTGAAGAACCGGGAATGCTTTTGCAGTAAGCAATCAGCTTTACACGATGTTTCCGTTAACCGCCGAACATTTTCTCATACAGACTGTAGGCGGTGCGTCCTGCAAGCAGGAGCGAAGTGATCAGGCCGATAAAGCCCAGGAACTTCATCCAGAAGGGAATCGCGTTTTCGCCCGTCATGTCGGAACGGGTCGCCAGCCAGAGCATGGCGATCGCCAGCATCGGAATGCCCAGCACGGTCAGCGACTGGGCGAAGATAATCAGCCCCACGGGACTCTGTCCCATGGTCTTGGTGTAAATGGCGACGACCATCCCCATCATCAACGCACCGACGGTACACAGCTTGGGCCACTTCTCATCGATGTAGCCACCTTTGCCCAGGCCATCCGACAGGACCGAACCGCCGATCATCGCGTTCACCAGGAAGGAACTGAAAGCACCGGCGAAAATCCCCAGCGAGAAAATGATCACGCCGAAAGTTCCGAACCCGGGTTCCAGACTCTTGGCGACATCCGCGACGGACCCCAGTGTTTTCACATCGGGATTCTGATACAGCACCTTGGCGGCGGTGATCAGCACCATCATCGTGATCAGTCCCAGCACACAGATCCCGACAGTCGAGTCGATCAATCCCTGTTTGAGGTTATAACGGGTCCAGCCTTTCTGCCGCACCAGGTACGACTGATAGAAGGCTCCGGCTACGGAGAACGTGGTTGCATACAGCGCCACGACAGGCGTCATGACTTCGCTGAATTTCACTTTGCTTGTATCGAATTCGGGCAGGGAAGGAATGAACCCGGCGATCGCTGCACCCCAGTCGGGCTTCGCCATCAGCAGGTTAATCGCGAAGGCGATGATCATGATCCCCACCAGGAGCTTCATCAGGTTTTCGATCATCGCATACAGATGCTTGAAACCATACAGTGCCAGAATGATGAAGATATTCATGGCGATAATGATCAGGATGTCAGCGTTGCTCGAACCCATAAAGGGTTCGACCGCGGCGAGTACTCCCAGGTTATTGCTGAACTGAAAACAGGCGGCGATCAGAAACAGAATGATCCCCGTTGCAGCGGCCACCGGGCGTCCCGCCCGCTTCGCCAGCTCATCACAGATCGTTCCGTCCAGTTGAATCCCCAGTCGCGCCGACAGCGCGGTCATCGCAATCATCATGATGACCGCAATCACCAGCACCCAGTTCATCTGATAGGCGTATGTATGACCGATCTTGGAAGCCGACAGAATACTGCCCGGCCCCAGTACCACCGAGGCGGTAATAATCGCCGGGCCCAGGCTGCCGAGAATGCGCTTGATCAGATTCGATGGAGGCTGTTCGCTCATGGGAGTCACCGTATTTTCTAAATAACCGAAAGAAATTCATCAGGCCGTATCTTAACAAACCTGATCCTCAAATTAAGGTCTTACCGGTTGCAATTATGCAAATCGATCGTAAATTACGACCTCGTCTAATGTTAGCTGCCCAGCTCGTTCATTGGCGGGTCGCAGAGCCTTCCCCACAACCACGAACATTGAGATCAGGTGGTCCTCGGGAAGATTGATCAGTTCAGCCACTTTATCAAAGTCGAAACCGTCCATCGGACAGGTGTCGTAACCCATCTCCTTGGCGACCAGCATCATCGTCTGGGCGGCCATTCCGCAGGAGCGCATGGCTTCGTCCCGCTCGGCTTCGATGTTGTCCTTGTAATAGTTTAGAATCATCGGCACCAGTGCTTTCTGCACCGGTTCGGGGGCGTTTTTCCAGTAGCGGTCCGGCTCTTTTTCCCAGGCCTTCATATCCGCACAGATCACGACCAGCAACGACGCATCGGTCACCTGCGACTGGTTCCAGGAAGCGTCCCGCAGCTTCTGTCTCAGTTCCGGGTCTTTGACCACGAGAAACCGCCAGTGCTGAATATTGAAGGCGGTCGGGGAAAGCATGGTATAGGAGAGGAGCTTTTCGATTTCCTCATCGGTCATGCGATGTTCGGGATCGTATGCTTTGACAGAACGTCTTTCCTCTATTGCCTTTAAGGTGTCCATTATCTTTCGCTTCTCTTGACGGGTTCGGGTAATTCACAATGCGCCAGGCACTTACTATCATAGGCAGTCTCAGCGAGGATGAACACTCTCTGCCAAAACCGGAGGCAGGAAATCAGCTGTTTTTTCAGCCTTTTCAGGCGTCTCCGCCAGGATTCTTCTCTGAACACACATTGTCGCCCGCTGAACAGACCCCTATAGTAGTTACTAAGGGCTACCGGACTTCAGGCACGGATGAGAAGGTCAACCCCCGTCCCCGGGGGCACCTGCACAACGGAATTAATCACAGGATCGGACAATGTCCCAGTCAGATAAAAAACAGACCGCCGCAACAAAAAACAGTGCCGATACTCCACCGGAACAAAAGAAACGCTCCTTCGGACGCACCTTTCTGATTCTGCTGGTCATCGTCGGTATTCTCACCTGGTTTGCACCACAGATCATCTCGCGTACCGCGCTCAAAGATTCGATTCTGCCCCTCGTTCTCAAACGCTATCCCGCGGATATCAAAACGGGTGACGTCACACTTGGCTGGGGGCAGCCGGTCTCCTTTCAGAATATCGTGCTGGAAGACTTTGAAGGACGCCCCGTCGTCCGCATCAAACAGATCCAGACTCAGAAAACGCTCTGGGAACTGGCGAAGGACCGCAAGCAGGTCGGCGACGTGAACGTGACCGGCGTGGATTCCTTTACTTACGTCAACAGCCAGGGAATCGCCAACCGGGACTTCATCACGGCAGTCATCAATAAAGGGACTGAGGAACATCCGGAAGGGGAACCGGGTAAAGAGGAACCGCCGAAAACGGGTCTGCGTCAATCGCTGAAACTGAACCTGACCGATTTGAATCTGTTTGTCGTCAACACAGACCAGCAGGCAAAAGAGGAGGAAACTCCCTACCTGGCCGGCATGAACATTACGGTGACCCGTCCCGGTCCGCGAACCGAACCGGTACTCGTGGAAGGAAACTGGCAGGAGAAACTAGCCGAGAATGCGGGCAGCAGCAAACCTGCGGAAATCGCCTTTACCGCCAGTGTGGTCAATGCAGACCAGCCCGATGCCTCCCGCTCCGGTTCACTCAAATTCAAATCACGATTTTTCGACCTCAAACAAATAACGCCGATGGTGCAGGCCTTCTCCCCGGGCGCTTACATTGACGGCATTTCCAATTCCGAGATGGAAGTCAAATGGTCGGGCACAAAAGAGGCCCCCCGGTTCACCGTCAAAGGGAACTGGGAAGCGGCCCCCTTCGTCTTCAGCGCCCCTGAGCTGATCGGTAACGACGAAATCTCGACCGACTATGCGAAAGGGAACCTGGACCTGATGGCCGCCGATGGCGTGCTCTACTTTAAACAGGCCGAGACAGAATCACAGCTGGGGAAACTGGCGTTGCAGGGCAAAATCAATCTGAAGGACCTGCAGCACGAGGATCGCCGCGAACGGCTGGCCGGTCTGTTGTCATCCCGCCTCAAGCTGACCGGCGATCTCGACCTGGCCGAGGCGGCCCGCCAGCTGCCGGAAACCGTGCACCTGAAACCGGGAATGCGAATCACATCGGGGAACGTCAACTTCGAACTCTCCAACTATAATCCGCATAAACCCGAAGAGGCAGCAGACCAGACCTGGCTCGTTGCTCTGAAAACTTCCGATCTGACCGGCGTGAACCAGGGACGCGAAATCCGCTGGCAGCAGCCGATCGAACTGCTGATGCGGGTCCGCCGCGAAGCGGAACAGTTCGAAATAGAATCGCTCCGCTGTGCCTCGGACTTCCTTAAGCTCAGCGGCAGCGGTAATGCACGGGACCTCAAGATTCAGCTCGAAGCGGACCTCGATTTGCTCTCACAGCACCTGGAGCAGTTTGTCGATCTGCAGGCTGTGGCCCTCAAGGGGAAACTTAAAGGGGAGGTCGATTTTCAGATCGAGAACGAGAACTGGAAAACTCAGTCTTACCTGACATTTCAAAACCTGCAGCTGGCGGCCCCCGATCGCCGCGGCTGGAGCGAGCCCAAGCTCGAACTCACCATCGATGGCGCCGGTACAACCGATGAGAAGCAGCTGCACGTCGAACGTTTTATCGTCACGCTGCTCGCCGGCGAAGATTCTTTCCAGGCGAAACTCAAAGCACCGACAACCATCGAACGACAGGCGGAAGCAGATCAGAAACAGCAGGTGCTTCCGTTCCAGGTCCAGTTACGGGGTAAAATCGCGTCCTGGGCCGATCGTGTACGTCCCCTGGGGAGCCAGGACCTGGAGCTGGGAGGCAATGTACAGTTCTCCTCGGCAATCTCGATTGGTGACGAGTACGTGGCACACGAAAACACAACCCTCGACCTGACCAATCTGCATATCGCGTCTCCTTCCCTCTGGATCGATGAGCCGCGGGCCGAACTCAAAACAGCCGGCAGCTGGGATGGCAAACACAAGACATTGAAACTCGCCACACTGGCCTGGCGGAGTGAGGCGGTTGCCGTCAATGGCGAAGGGATTGAAGTACAACTGCCCCACGCTGAAGTCAGCACTCCCTCGCTCGACGGGAAACTCGCCTTCAATGGCGACCTGCACCAGATGACCAGCTGGTTCCAGAATCCCGCAGAACCGCCGGGACAAAAATATTATGGAAACATCCAGGGGCAGGCCAACGTGATCGTCAATGATCAGGGCCGGATGGCGAACTGGCGGACGACCATCAAGGACTTCGCCATCGAAGCGCCCCGTCGCCCCGATACGCGGGTCACAAAAGAACCGATTGCCAGCCAGCGCAACCCGGGCTGGGTGATCAGCTGGCAGGAGCCGGAGATCCGCATCGAAGGGGACACCCGTCAGAATCTGCAGGAAGACACTGTCGCAGTCAATCAGATGTTGATTCACTCTGAGATGCTCGATCTGACAGCGAAAGGCAAAATCGACAACTGGAGTACCAGCCGCAACATCCGCCTGGCGGGTGAAGTGACCTACGACTGGGAAAATCTGACTCCCCTGTTGCGCAGCAAACTTGGCCCCGATGTGCAGATTGTCGGGAGAGAGACACGTCCCTTTAACTTGAATGGCCCGCTCGGCTCGCCGCAGTCGGAACAAGTGGAAGCGGTGGCCCTCGACAATATTCAGCCCCGACCACTGTATCCCAACACGCGGCCCCTGTTCGTACCGACGACCCGTTACCAGGATCTGACCGGCGAAGCGGGTATCGGCTGGGAACAGGCCAACATTCGCGGCCTGACCAGTGGCAAGACGACCATCGAAGCCCGCATCAAAGATGGCCAGATTCATATTACCCCCATCGACCTGCAGGTCAGCGGCGGTCGACTGCGGGTGG
This sequence comes from Gimesia benthica, assembly GCF_009720525.1. Taxonomy (NCBI): domain Bacteria; kingdom Pseudomonadati; phylum Planctomycetota; class Planctomycetia; order Planctomycetales; family Planctomycetaceae; genus Gimesia; species Gimesia benthica. The sequence goes on along the minus strand of NZ_CP043930.1, from coordinate 3,938,742 downwards.
CCCCCATCATTCGACTGGACGTCAAACCGGCGGCCCTTGTCTTTGGTAAGGGGGAAGTGATTGACCGCTTTCAGTTCACTCCCGAAATGACCCGTAACTCGCTGCGTTTTGTGGCGCCGATGATCGCCAACAGCACCAGTATTCAGGGACAGTTCTCACTGAGCCAGGACTACGCCATTATTCCGCTTGACCAACCGGCGCTGGGTGAAGCCCGCGGTGCGATGTCCATCCAGTCAGCCAAGGTGGGACCGGGCCCCTTGTTCGATGCTCTCGCGGGAAAGATTGATCAGGTCCTGGCGATGATCAACATCAATCGTGACGGCCGCCTGATCGGCCCCGATGCGATCTTCATGCAGGTCAACAATCAGACCGTGCAATACCATATGATTGACGGCCGCGTTTATCACAGCCCGTTCCAGGTCAACATGAAGGGCATCACGATTACCACGACCGGTTCGGTGGGCCTCGATGAATCACTCGACCTCATTGCCGAAGTGGGTTTCACAAACATGCTGCCCCAGGACAGCGACAAGCCGCTGATCAAGGCGCTGCTCAGCCGTCCGCTCAAACTACCCATCGGCGGCACGCTCAAAAAACCCAAGGTCGACATGAGCTCGGTGGGTAATTACGCCAAACAGATGGGCGTGAACGCCCTCGACGCCGTGCTGGGAGGCGGCATTGGTTCCCAGATTCAGAGCCTGTTCCCCGAGCGGACCCCTGAAGAAATGGAACGCATCCAGAAGGAACGCGAGGAGCATCGCAAAGAACGCGAAAAACGCCGCGAAGAACGCCGCCTCGAAAAGCTCAAACGCAAACAGTAATAGTGAGATACAGACTTTTTCTCACATAGGGTATTTTACTAACTAACTTACAATGCTAGAACTATTTCCAAGCATCGCGGGTACCTTGAGCAATATACACACACTTCCATCATAAGTTATGACATTAGTACTCTTTTCAAAGTTTGATTCTTTGGTTTTATCGACTAAACTAATGCATACATAGCTACAACTAGATTACGCCCTTACAAGTATACTTATGTTGGATGGAAATAATGGACGGGGAACCCAGTACAGTCTGCAAAACTCATCTTCTTAACGACCTTCCTTCCTCGATTGATGCTTTCGCCTCACCAGATGACGTTGGGCCTCACAGAAGAGTTGCTGATGCCATTTCTAACATGATTGAATCATCAGAGATGGGAGGGAAAGCAATTGGCCTCGAGGGAGGCTGGGGATCTGGGAAATCTACCGTTGTTCAGTTTATAACAGATAGATTCAAAGGTAACGAAAACTACACGGTTGTCTTATTCGATGCCTGGGCCCATGAGGGAGACCCTTTAAGACGAACATTTCTCGAAACTGTTGCGACTTCATTAACTGAATACGGCTGGGCAAACAAAATAATTTGGAAAAGGAAGCTTGAGGAGTTAGCAAACCGAAGAAAAACAACAACAACTAAAATGATACCCAAACCTACCAAACTCGGTAAGGCAATGGCGATTTCGCTATTACTTGTTCCCATAGGGACGGCATTCTTAGCAGGAGGGTTTCGCCAAGGTGTATCGTTGGGTTGGCTATTATCAGTGAATTGGTTTTTTTTTCTTGGTTCTTTGTTGTCCCTCTCTCCCTTTGGAGTTTTATTTTATCGTTGGCTATGGCTTCGATATAAAGTTCAAACACTCACTGTTTTCTTAGTTCCTATTGCTTTAGCTTTTATCTTTGAGGGCCTGAGTAAAGGTGTTTCGTTAGAATGGTTTTTGCCTCCGAATTGGTTCTTTTGCATTGGCATTTTGCTACTCATTGCTTCTCTTTGGCGGTTTAGATATTGCTATCGTAATGGCAACTCCAGCATAAGATCTCATGAATCGGAATCTCAAGATGAAGAAGATGATGAATTTTCAAATGGTGCTTTTCTGGTTCAGCATACAGTCAATGAAACAAAGACAGAGACAATCGAAACACCCGATCCAACATCTTTAGAGTTTGATGAGTACTTCAGAGATCTCATGAATGAATCTCTTTCAAATGATTCTCGAAGACTATTGCTTGTTTTAGATAATCTAGACCGTGTTGACGCCGAAACAGCATTAGGGATTTGGGGAACTCTTCAAACCTTTCTTCATGATAGGAACCACGACTTTGAGAAATGGTTTAAATATCTATGGGTAATTGTACCGTATGATCCAATTCGAATGCGTCGATTATGGAATCATCCGGAGGAACATGAACTTTCAAACAAAATAGATTCTGCATCTCTGAGTACAAATTCTTTAGAGTCAAATGGAAAGAGTGAAGTAACAAGGACTACTGAATCTTTTCTTGATAAGAGCTTTCAAATCCGATTTCATGTTGCTCCACCTGTTTTGTCAGATTGGAAGTCTTTTCTATTTAAGCTTGTCGAGCGTGCTCTTCCAAATCACATTGAAGATCAACATATAATCTATCGAGTCTTCGATCATTGCAGAGCTCGAAATGGTGATCCGCCGACACCAAGAGAGCTCAAACTGTATGTTAATCAAATAGGCGCGATTCATCGTCAATGGCAACATGAATTTCCAATAGGACATGTTGCTTACTATGTTTTATCTCGAAAAAAGGAACAAGCTTTAATAGATAAAATGCGGAGAGACGTATATCCATCAGATGATGACTTGAGGTTATTGGGCGACGAACTAAAAAGTAGTCTGGCAGGACTTGCATTTAATGTAAGAGCTATCAAAGGCCTAGAAATATTACTTGCAGAATTGATCACGAACGCCCTTAAAGACACAACCACAAAAAATCTCGTTGACTTGGAAAAACGTCATGGCACTGGATTTTGGTCAGTACTTGAAATACTTGCTTCAACGAAATGGTATGAAGAGGAGCCAGCAGGACTTGCAACCATTGCTTTACAGTTAAAATCATCTGGTTTATTAGACAATTTCGCTGGTCCTGAACGCGCAGAAATAATTAAATATCTTGAATTCGCTTCAAAAATAATGAGAAGATGGTCACCTATTACAGAAACAGAACCAGATGGAATATGTGCCCTCTTAAATTTGGTGGATGATGAGCTATTTTCAAAGAAGATTCTTCCGAAAGTTTTGAATGAATTTGCAAAGCTTGAACCTCAGAAAGATGATCGTTTAGATTCGAAGTTAATAGTTGATTCATTATCTAAATTTTTAAGAACTGTAGAGTTACTCAATCACAATAAAATAATTCCGAAGAAGATAACCCTTCCTTTTGAAGGAGAAGAATGGGTCAAAGTATGTCCTGAAATTGAAAAAACAAATACTTTAATTCCATATAGATCTAGGTTTAAGGCAAGTGGAAATTTTGATTCGATTTCAAACTCTTTAGTTTCATCGATTTCATCTGGTAAGTTTTCAGACTCTCATGTCATTGCTTTTAAAATAACTTATCAAAGTGCAATATTTTCTTCTTGGCAAGCGATATATACCGCGATCCAACAACGACTTGAGGCAGATAAAAATGCACCAATTGACGAGGTGTCCAACCTACTAGCGGGTCTGCTTCAGATGCACACTCTTAATGACGAAGATGCTCTGACTATTTTACAAGCTATCTTTCAATCAGGCCATTTGTATCATCATTTTCACAATGCCAAAAACGAGGATAATGAATCAGCACAAGCAACAATAATTTTGTGTTCGCAATTAGTAAATCCAGAACTTCCCAAATCACCTTCAATAGGAAACTCGGACTCAGGTTTTAAGATGCTGATGAATGTTATTTCATCGCCAGTTGACTCGTTTATTTCCAATTATTATGAAGTGTCTGAACGTTTTAATTTGATTTCAGAACTTGTAGGTGACTATGAATTTGAAACGGAAGATAAATTTCATTTATTGAAACTTGGGATGCTCAAGATATTAGCAGAGTCTGATGATTCTGAAATTGTATTTACATCAGATTTCGTTATGAAAAATTGGAAAAGACTTAGGTCAGAACTGAATGATGAATCTGATAATAATCGGTTTAGAAACATACTAAAAATACTTGTTAGTAATGAAGACTTCTGTGAGTTGATAATAAATTCTGGTGCTGGATTTGATACAAAGGATGTTTTTCTTTATCTGGACATAGTAATTGAAGCAAGTAATGAAGTGCCGGTCTTTGTGAATTGGTGTAGACAAGGATTGCGAGAAATGAGCGAAGAGGCTTGGAAAACTGACTTTCGAAATGAATATGCTTGTTGCTCATTAGTTATCACTCTTTTTGAAAGAGGAGTTGCACCTAGTCTGTCCAACAATTTTTCGGATGCAATTCAAGATCATGTATCACTAATAATCAATGGGGATAAATTACCACCAGAATGGATGCAAAATAAATGGACAGACATTTTAGAATGCCTTGAAGAAACTGGAACCCGAAAAGTTCTAAGAGATCGAATTATTAGAATAGCAATTCAAGCAGATGGAGAGATCTGTGATGAATTTTTCACTATGTATGGTGAGGAAATAAATGACGCAGAGGCTCTTGCTTCAACTGACCAGGTTCTATCCTTTTTGTTTACACCAATTATAAAGAAGAAGAAAAAAGACAAAGGACTGACTTGGTTGGAACATTTTGCTGCCCAGAATAATGACTTTCTGAAGAAGGTTAGTGCTGAATACGAGGTGCAGGATTTTACTAACCGTTTGCAAGATTATGTTGATGAGTCTGATGAGTCTGGCGTCAGGGATACTATTACATCTATTGCGTCATATTTTGGTATTGAACGAAATCCCGATTTGAAAAATTCAGATAAGAGTACTGAAGTTGAAGAAGAAAACTCTAGTGAAGAATGATCACAAAAATTTATAATTAATTCCCTCTGCCTCAAATATCAATTCACCTCTAAATTCTGGTAACCGTTGCCAGGTTAGTCTTTCTTTTCCCCCCACATACTGTAACAAATGAGAGAACACGAGAATGACACTCTGCGGCAAATATGCCTGTCTTGATCTCATACTACCCGAGAACCAGGTAAGCCGCTTGACATTGATTTCTGTAACTACTATTTGGTGATTCAAACAAATCTCATAAATTTACGTAAATTAGCGCCCAGTGACATATACAACGCAGTTATAAATTACCGGCAGCCAGCGCTTTGCCGCTCAGATCACTGACGCTCCATCACTTCCCGGAAACGGCACTCAGCTCTTCTTTACCACCGTGCTGCGGCAGCAGGCGTTTTGCTTCTTTCAATACGAACTCGGGATCCATAAACGGTTCGTAGCTGATATCCTGCCAGACGACGTTCCCTTTCGCATCGATAATGAAAGTACCGTGCAGGGGCTGCTTTTCGAAATCGTCGTAGACATGGAACGACTTAAACACATCCAGCTTGCTGTTTGAAAACAGCGGGATCGGCAAATCCCCTTTGTCGTAATTCTTGATGGACGTCTTCAGACCTTCCTGGTCGTCAGTGCTGATCGCCATCAGCGGGAAACCGGCCTGCTCGAACTCCTTGACCATCGGAGCGAAAGCCTGCAACTGCTGCGCACAGTGCAGACAGCTGTAACCGAGATAAAAGATCAACACATGCGGCTTGCCCTTGAACTCATCGGAACTGCGGAGCTGGCCTTTCGCATCTTTGAGCTGCCAGGTCGGGGCAGGGGAGGGTTCCCAGCGGAACGGTCCCAGGGTTTTCAGATCGGGGCGATCGCCGACATCGCTGGCCAGTTTGTTTTCAATCCGCCAGTCTCCAGCATAACCGGCAGCCTCGGCGACCGGCGCCAGTCGAGTGAAGAGGGGCACATCCAGGTCGATGGTGGCAGACAGCTTTCTCAGCTTGTCAAACTCTTTCTTCGCCTCTTCCTTCTTGCCGGACTGCCAGAGCAGTTCGACCAGAGTCGCCTGGGGCTGCACTTCGTTCTTATGCGAACCGATCAGCTTCCGCAGGGCCTTCTCTGCTTTTTCCGCATCGCCTGATTTCCATTGAACGACAATCAGGTAAACGTCGTCGGCACCACCGGCTTTCTTCAGCAGCTCGTGTCCTTTCTTGAAGTCACCCGCTGCGATCGCCTGGTGCCCCTGCAGGGCATCGATGTGTTTCTGTACTTTCTTGATGCGGGCCACAAACGGCTTACCCGCTTTTTCTTTCGCCGCTTTGATGTCCTTCTCGGTCGGGGCGGCTTTCTTTTTGGAATCGGCCTTCTCGTCTTTTTTTGCGTCTTTTTTCTCGTCTGTTTTGGGGTCAGACTTTTCGTCCGTCTGCTTGTCGTCGGCTTTCTCGGGATTCTTTACTTTCTGCTCTGCGTCGGCCTCCGCTTTGGTTTTCTCAGTCTCCAGAGTCTCTAACCGTTTCTGCAGTTGTGCGATCACCTGCTCCCCCTCGGAAGCGCGACCACTCTGGAAATAAGCCAGTCCCAGGTAACGCAGGCGATTCAGCTGTTCGTCTTCCTCTTCGGTCGGCTCCAGGTAAGGTGTCTGGCTGAGTGCAATAATATCGTCCCACAGTTCGTAGGTGCGCAGCACCTGCAGCAGACGCATGCGTCCGTACTTGGCACTCCCCCGTTTTTTGAGTGTGTTGTATTTAGGGTGCTGAGGCAGTGAGATCATATTCTTCGCCAGATCCACAGCATCGTGCACGCGACCAATGAAAATCAGGTTGCGGATCAGCCATTCGTTGTTGTGGGCATAGTTGTGAATCTGGTCCGGCATGACCGCATCCCGCATCATGTGGGCGTGGTCCACACGAGCCGAAGCTTCCTGCTGCCAGACCGCATCCTGGTAGCGTTTGAGCCGCGAATAAATGTGACCGGGCATGTGCCACATGTGGGCGATTCCGGGGGAGGACTGACCGCAGTTCGCTGCCGAGGTCAACGCCATCTCCGGCTTGCGATGATCCCATAGATGAATTCGATAGTGGTGGGCAGGGTGCATCGGGTTCTTAGCGAAAATGTCCTGCAGCAATGCTTCCGCCGCCACATAGCTCGTGCTGGCAGACCGCGATTGATACAGGTGCACCGCCAGGAACGCCTTGGCTTCCAGGTCATCGGGATATTCGATGATCAGGTCTTCCAGCGCTTTGGTATATGCTTCATTGCGCTCCTTGCTCTTTTTCTTGTCGGCATTGATGTAGTCTTCCAGCGCTTTGATATATTTCTTCTCGCGCGGCGTGATCTTGTCGAGCCGTTTGTTTGCTTCTTCGATGAACCCCTTGGCCCGCTTCTCGTTTTTCAGGTTGCACATCGCAGCGCCCCAGAAGGCCATCGCGCAGTCTTTGTCGAGATTGGCCGCATGCCGGAAGGAACGCTCGGCTTCCAGGTACCAGAACCCGTGCAGCTGTCCCAGCCCCTGGTCCAGGAACTTCTGTGCTTCCGGATTCTTGACTGTCACGTCGAAGTGCACATCGCCCGTGCCTCCCATCAGGTAAGCAGCCCGCCGCGGTCCCTCGTTGAAGACTTCACCATGATACGAATGGCCCGCCAGCACGTCGTCCGACTCAGCAGAGTCCTTGGCGGTCGACTCGGCTTCGGCTGACTTCTCTTTTGTCGCCTCGGTCTTGTCGGCACTCAACACGGGTCCGGCAGAGAAACAGAGCAGGCCGGCGGCTGTGGTCAGGGAGAGGAAGCAACGCTGCAGGGATGCGGGGAGGGTCATACTCATGATTAGCACTCAGTTGTTGGAATGATTGAAGCTATGATTCCATCGCGGCGAAAACCGCGCACGTTACGCCATTTTACCCCCGCCGGTTTCGGAATGTCGATCCTCCCCGACAGAATCGGCGGACAATTGCCGGAAAGATGCACTTTGACTGATATCATCGTTTCACACAGGATTTCTGCTTGCCTGAAATTAATGTTCAGATTAGCATACCCGGGTTATGGCTCGAGTCTGTTTTACCCCCAACCTGGAACGCCACCTGGCCTGCGCTGCAGCGGAGGTCTCCGGTACTTCCGTACGTGAAGCACTGGACCAGGTGTTTGAAAATCAACAGCAGCTAAGGGGTTACGTTCTCGACGACCAGAATCGGCTGCGGCAGCATATGGTGATTTTTATCGACGGCAAAACCATCGTCGACCGGGTTCATCTCAGCGATGCCGTCTCGACAGACAGTGAACTTTACGTGATGCAGGCACTCTCCGGCGGTTAATTTAAACCTCAATTCTCGGCTCTCTGAATTCACAAAAGAAAGGTGTCGGCATGAGCGCTCGACTGCACGTCGCCACACGCAAAGGTCTGTTTCATCTCAAACGACACTCTGGGCGATGGTCTATCGGTCGACACGATTTCGAAGGTGCCCACGTCTCGATGTCGCTGCATAATCCCCGTAACGGGATGACCTATGCCGCTTTGAACCACGGACACTTCGGCGTAAAACTGCACCGCAGCAGCGACCAGGGAGCGATCTGGGAAGAACTCACACCTCCCGCTTATCCGGAGGGCGCCGTTAAAGGGGCAGACCCGTTTACCGCCAACGGAGAACCGAAGCCCGCCAGCCTGAATGAAATCTGGTCGCTGGAAACCGGGGGCCGCGATCAGCCCGACCGCCTCTGGTGCGGCACCATTCCCGGCGGACTGTTCCGCTCCGACGATGCCGGCACCAGCTGGCAGCTGGTCGAATCATTGTGGAATGCTCCCGAGCGGATGCAATGGTTCGGCGGCGGCAAAGACGATCCCGGCATTCACTCCATTTGCGTGCATCCGAAGAACAGTCAGCAGGTCGCAGTCGCCATCTCCTGTGGTGGCGTCTGGGTGACCCAGGACGACGGCACCACCTGGAACTGTCAGACCACCGGCATGTTCGCCGATTACATGCCCCCCGAACAGGCCGATAATCCCAACGTGCAGGACCCGCACCGCATGGTGCAGTCCCCCTCGCGACCGGACACCTGTTGGGTTCAACATCATAACGGCGTGTTTCGCACCACGGACGGCATTCAATCCTGGCACGCCATCGAGGGCATCCAGCCTTCGAAGTTCGGTTTCGCGGTCGCTGTCCATCCGCAGCGTCCCGATACTGCCTGGTTCGTTCCCGCGGTCAAAGACGAGAACCGCGTTCCCGTCGGAGGCAAGTTCGTCATCGCCCGCACCACGGACGGCGGCCAGACCTCACAGGTCCTCACCAAAGGCCTGCCAACAGGTAAGAGTTACGATATCGTCTACCGCCACGCCCTGGACGTGGATGACAGCGGCGACGTCCTCGCCGTAGGCAGCACCACCGGTAACCTCTGGATCTCAGAAGACGGCGGCGACTCCTGGCAAACCATCTCCAGCAACCTCCCCCCCCATCTACTGCGTAAGGTTCGCCAAAGCGTAATCAGCCATAGCGAAACTCAATCAGTAAGTTTCGGCAACTTCTTACGCAACCGGGCCAGGCCCGCGGAGGTGACTCGGGTGTTCTCCGTATAAAGTGAACTCAGTCTGGTCAGGCCCTCCAGATGCACCAGACCTGCATCCGTGATCCCGGTCTGATTCAGATTGAGCCGCGTGAGATTCTTGAGAGTCTCTAATTGAACCAGGTCGTCATCAGTCACTGGCGTCTCAGACATTACCAGGATCTGCAACTGAGGAAGTTTCGAGATAATTTCTAACCCTGCATTCCCGGCCTGTGTTCCCCCCAGGAAAAGAAATTCCAGCTTTGTGAGCTCTTCCAGTTCCTGCAGCCCTGCATCACTGATCTGAGTCTGATTAAGATCCAGGATTCGCAGTGCCTTCAGACCGGCCAGATGTCTCAGTCCTGCATCTGTGATTCGGGTCTCGTTCAGGCCAAGCTCATACAGATTGGTTAACTCTCGCAGATGGGCCAGTCCCGCATCCGTCACTTGAGTGCCCGTCAGATAGAGCCCCGACAGTTGCTTCAGCCCCGCAAGATGGATCAACCCTTGATCGCTGACTTGAGTCCGAAACAATGTAATGCGCTGCAGGTTGTCAAGCCGCTTCAGATTTATCAGGCCGGCATCACTGATTGCGGTCTCATGTAAATCTAAAAACTCCAGTCGGCGCAGGTTCTGAAGATGCTGCAGACCACGATCACTGATCGCGGTGTTCCCCAGCACGAGAGTCTCCAGCTCTGCGAACCCTTCGAGATGCGACAGCCCCGCATCATTGATACTCGATCCGTTCAGGACCAGTGCCCTCAATTTGTGCAGACCCGCCAGTTGAGAAAAACCCTTCTCAGAGAACGTAGCGTCACTCAAATCGATAAATTTCAGATTCGTCATACGACCGATGGCAGCCAGGTCGGAGTCACTGAGTGCCTGTTGACTGCAGTTGATTTCGAAGGGCCGCTGCAATGAGTTCCAAACCTCTTGGCTCACATTCCCCTGAACCCAGTTCTGACAGGCATAAGGCAACTGGCCCAATACCCAATTCGGCTCCGATTCGATCGTAATTTTCGGATTCGATTTCAACTGTTGAATTGCCCGGCTGTGCCGAATCCCAGGCACGACAAACAGCACCAGACCCGCCACAACCACCAGCCCGATTCCACGCCAGACCCAACGCAGGCGGCTCACGCGCTTCTGGTTGGGTTCGGGTTGGGTCATTGCAGAGGCTCCCTCAAAACAACCACTGTTGTCCTTTGCCCGTTGTCGGCGGACGGAACTGCGTAAAGTCCAACGGCGGCAACCGCTCATCCAGACCATGCTTGCGCGCGAAGACCTGAAACAGATTGCCAATCTGCTCAGAGATCTCACCGGTGCCACGAATCCGCGTGCCGAACTCGGCGCTGTTGAGCTTCCCGTCCCGCGTCTGTCGGATCCGGCTGATGACCCGCTCCTTCCGCGTGGGTTGCGTCCGCTCCAGCCATTCCAGGAACACCGGCTCCACCGTCAGCGGCAGGCGGAGCATGATATAACTGGCCGAGCGCGCGCCCGCCTCTTTCGCCGCTTGCAGAATCGCAGGGATTTCATGATCGTTCAAACCGGCAATAATCGGCGAGACCATCACCTTCGTCGGCACTCCCGCCGCGGAGAGCTCGCGAATCGCCCGCAAGCGGGCCGCTGGAATACTGGTACGGGGTTCCATCTCGCGGGCCAGCTCCGGATCGAGCGTCGTGATCGACAGGCTGACATTCACCAGCGACCGCTGCGCCATCGATTGCAGAATATCCAGATCGCGCACGACGAGCGCATTCTTCGTGACGATCCCCACCGGTTGATTCGCTTCCGACGCGACTTCCAGACATTGTCGCGTCAGCTGGAACTCGCGTTCCGCGGGCTGATAGCAGTCCGTGATGCCGGAAAAAGCAATCAGCTCGGGCTGCCAGTCGCTGCGGCTCAGAAAGTCCCGAAACAGCTTTGGCGCATCCCGCTTGACCATGATCTTCGTTTCAAAGTCCAGCCCCGCGTTGTACCCCAGGTATTCATGAAAGGGCCGTGCGTAACAGTAACTGCAACCATGCGCACAACCCCGATATGGATTGATGCTAAAGCGAAAGTTGAGATCGGGCGAATCGTTCTCGGTTACGATCGACTTGGAATGATCGTCCAGGTATTCAATCCTCCGGGGCCGGGAGAGATATTCGTCATCCCATTCCAGCTGTTCCAGATCCGGTTCGGCATACTTCGACTCAAACCGGTTGGGGGGATTGATGTGAGAACCGTGCCGCATGACTCGCTCGAATCAACAAATAAACAAAACACCTGACACTTTGTTTATAGGCAATTCACTGGCAGGAGGGAAGGATCTTTTTCAAAGATGCAAAATTGACGACGTTTAGCTCCGTAAAGTTACGACTGCTTCCGCTCACTCATCCATCTTACGACAGGGTAGAAACACGTCGAACGACGCACCGCTGTCCGACTTCGGGCTGTAACAGATTTTGCCCCCCGAAGCCTCCACCAGCGAGCGACTGAGCGACAGGCCGATTCCCAGTCCGCCCTGTTTACTGGTCGTGAATGGCGTAAACAGCTGCCCGACAAAATCGTCAGGCACTCCGGGACCGTTATCAGAGACGGTGACCCGCACCATGAATTCGCCAGCCGGCGCAACTTCAATTGTCAACCTGCGTGATACAGGCATCTCGGACATCGCGTCCATCGCATTTATAAACAGGTTGGAAAGCACCTGCTCAATCTGCACGCGGTCCGCATAGACCACCGACATTCGGGATTCGCCGGCCATCTGCACATCGATCTTTTTCTGGCGCAATTCATATTCAATCAACTGTAGCGTACTGCGGATACTGTCCAGAATGTTAAACCGCATCAGTTCCTGTGGTCGCTTTTCGGCCATCGACTTCAATCGGCGGACAATATTCCCTGAGCGATGTGAGAGGGCTTCGATCCGCTGCACCAGATCCGAAACATCCTGCCCCTGCTCCATCCGTGTTTTCATGGCCGAACTGTAATTCGCCATTGCCGTCAGCGGTTGATTGAGTTCGTGTGAAATGCCTGCCGTCAGTTCGCCCATGATCGCCAGCCGCGAAGCATGCGCCAGAATGTCACGGTATTCCTGCATCTTGCTGGAGGCCATTTGCCGTTCCGTAATGTCCTGCACGGTCCCATGCATGCTGATGACGTTGCCCCTGGTATCTTTTTTCACGGCGCCCCGTTCGTGTACATAACGCACTTCCCCGTCAGGACGGATGATCCGATGTTCGATACTGTAGGGCAGGTCATTTAAAATCGACTGCTCCACAACTCGTTCCAACAGTCCCCGATCCTCCGGATGGATTGTCTCGAGAAAGGACGGATAAGTGGGTCGAAATGTGTCCGAAGGAAGATCAAAAATCCGGAAGACTTCCTCCGACCACCAGAGAGAGTCGTCCGCAACGTCCCATTCCCAACTACCGATATGCGCAAGTCGTTGTGCTTCGGACAGTTTATCATGCGTCTTGTTGAGTTCGATTTCAGACATTTTCTGTTCGCTGATATCTTCAACTATGATCAGAATCTCATCCTGCAGGTAAGGCTGCACCCGGGCCCGACACCAGCGCTGCTGACCGTCTACCGTCAGTGGATATTCAAACGACGCCCGTTTCCTGTCTGCCTGCACCCGTTGAATCGCTTCGGTAAACGGCAACCTGATTTCTTCGAGAAGCAGTTCCTTGAGCTTACTACCTGACGACAGATCCCTGTTGGAAAATAGATACTCCCGATGTCTGCCATTAAAGTTAACGATCTCTCCCTCGTGGTTGATTACCAGTACCTGGTCGGGCAGCCCCTGAAATAATGCTTTCAACTGAGCCGTCTTACGTGCGAGCTGGGTTGTTCGTTGACGGACACGCTCTTCCAGCAGTTCGTTCTCTTTGAGAATCGCAGCTTCATCCTGCTTCCGCTGAGTAATATCCTCAACAATCCCGACCATGCGGGTCACTTGATGCTGTTCGTTGTAGACGGGAAAGGAGCGAGCTTCCAGCCAGCGGAAACTCCCATCCGGGTGCACGACCCGGAACTGGGGAAAATGCGTACTGGAAAAATCACCTTGAATTTTCTGGTTCATACTCTCCATCAGGGATTCCAGATCGTCGGGATGAATCCGTTCGATCCAAATAGTGGGATCGTCGTAGATACTCTGACAGGGCTGTCCCCAGAACTCCTCATATTTCGGGCTGACATAAAATATTTTTCGCAAGTCAGCTGAACTCACCCAGAGCATCTCATGCACATGCTCAGAAATCTGGTGGAATATCTGTCTGCTTTCGCGCAGCGTCTGCTGTTCTTCCAACCGTTCCGTAATATCCACGGCCACATTGAGAGTCCCAATATTCGTTCCTGACTCATCCTGCAAAATCGAAAAGTGCCAGGCGATCCGTTTTACCGTTCCGTCAACTGTCAACACATCGTTTTCATAATACTCGACGGGTTGAACCGCCCCCTGTTCCATAAACTGGTGAAAAAAAATACGGACTTCCTCCCGGTTATCAGCGGGTAGAAAATTATCGAACCAGTTCTTGCCTAGAATCTCGGCCTCTTCGCCACCCATGAGCCGACAACCCTGCTGATTGATCAGTGATACTTTTTCATCAGCATCGACGACCAATATCATTTCACGGACCAGATTGAAATACTGACCGGCCAGGTCTGCTTCCTGCCCCCGACTGGACTTATCCGTGCGACGTTCTGTTGTGACAGCCAGCAGCCCGGAAACCGCGCCTGAACCATCTCTCTGACTGCGCCACTTAACCTCTACCGGAATCCTTTTGCCGTCCTGACGACGATGAACCGTCTCCTGACAGTGAGACGAAAGCTGTCCATCAGCTAATTGCTCGAGTAGTTGACGAGAGGCATCATGATCCTGATGATCCGCAATCAGGTCAGCATAATGCCTGCCTTTGAGTTCGACCTGCGGATACCCATGCAACTCTGCAAAAGTGGTGTTCGCAAACAGGATTTCCCCCGAAAGGTCGCATTCACAGACGGCACAAGGTAGCGCGTCGAGCAACGAATGATCCCGACCTGTCTGATACGAGGCGCCCCCCACGGGCCCCCTGGTAACAGGTTTTTCTGCAGAATCAATCCTGCGATGCTCCTGCTCCAGTTCTCCGACACGGCGGCGGAGGCGGGTCACTTCATTCAGAAGTTCCGACGTCTTAGCGTGTGACATGTTTCCCTATCATCCTTTCAGGAAAAGCCAGCTCATAAACGCTTGCGCTTTACCAATCCGTTTTTCAATTATTCCGTTGAACACGCGTGAAAGCACATACTCAAGCGGACTCTTCTGTATCATCTGTCTCAGGTGGTAACCCGCGGCGCTGGAGCGTCCGCTCCAGCAGCAGGTCATACACGGGACGACTTCCCAGGGACTGGGCAACAATACTGGCCGTCATGCAGGTGACGATCATCGCCGGCAGTAACTGGAAGCTGGCAGTCATTTCAGCAACCAATACGATTCCCGTCAGCGGTGCCCGCACGGTCGCAGCAAACAAAGCCCCCATCGCGGCGACCGCAAACGCAGCCGCCTGCAATTCGACCTGGGGAATCAGTTGATTCGCCAGTGATCCGAAACTCGTTCCCAAAAGTGCCCCCAGGGCCAGCATGGGAGCGAAGATTCCCCCCGGCACACCCATGGAATAACTCAGAAAGGTCATCACCGCCCGCACCACCAGCAGTGCCATCAGCACGCCGAGCACAGGCGATTCGACAAAGATCTCTTTCACCAGCGCTTCACCACCGCCAACATAATCCGGTGCGCTGACCATCAGAGCCCCCACAACCGCACCCACAGAAGCCGCGATCAACAGCATCGTTTTGGCACTCAAGCGATCGGCTGTATGCAGACATTTCAGTAGCACCGTATTGAAGCCCGCTCCCAGCGCACCAATCAGCGCGCCCAGCAACAGGGTCAATACAAAGGTGAGCAGCATATTTTCCGGCGGCACCATTTTAGGCAGCGAGGCCTGCAGCTGAGCCGGTAACTGGGGCAGGGTACCAAACACCTGGTCGTTAATCAGGTTCGCAGTGATACTCGCAATGATCACTGCATGCAGGGCCACGAAGCTGTACTGGAACCGGTGACGTACCTCTTCGATCATGAACAGGATCGCTCCCAGCGGCGCGCTGAATGCCACGCTTAATCCCGCGGTGGCGCCTGCAGCCAGCAGCGTATTCAAAGTATGATTATCCGAACGCGCCCGCTCTGCTACAATCTGACCAATGCAGCCCCCCAGGTGAATCGTGGGACCTTCCCGTCCCAAGACCAGTCCCGCGCCCATCGAAAGCACGCCGCCGATAAACTTCACCGGCAACACGCTCCTCCAGCGGAGCATCATCAGCTCCCCCATCACGCCTTCAATTTCCTGGATACCACTCCCCGCAGTCTCTGGTGCATACTTGCGGACGAGTACGGCCGAGAGGGCGACCATCACGGCACCCACGACTGCTGCCACAAGCACTGTCAGCAGTGAATAACCGGAGAGGAATTCCACGATCAGTTGATAGATCTGAATGGACTGTTCGACACAATAATGAAAGGCCGCCCCCAGCGTACCGACGCCCAGTCCAATGATCAGCGCCAGCAGATAAATCCACATCGCTTGTTTGAGCTCCAGGTGCCGACGCAGCCTGGCTTCCACCTTGTTTACATCCATTCCTCAGGCTTTCGTGAAAATCATTTCTCACTAGATACGCAACACGGGTAAGATAGCAGTTTTCGAGGCCCAATGGTACACCAGCCAGCCCTGATTTAATAGAACCATTCCAGGGGAATCCCCTTCACGAAGACCACGTATCCCAGCGTCAGCAGATAACAGGCAACGGCTCCCAGACCCAGTCCCCACCAGGGATGCTTCCTCAGAACGCCCCCTGCTGCAATCAACAACCCGACCAGCAGTCCGCAGCTCAACGCCGGAAGGATTTCCAGCCGGATCTGCCCGGCCACAAGTACGATATGCCACACCGCAGCCGCCAGCAGTCCCACCGCGAAAATCGTCAGCAGCTTGGAAACAGGCATCGGGGCCCCGGCCATGGTTTTCATCCGTTACTGGAGGTGAGCGGCGTCGATGAGCAAGCCAGCGGCACCCGATTTCGGGTACCACAACTCTCAAGCAGTGTAACAGACCACGGCGACATGAATCCATTCATGTCTGAAGCCACCTCTTCTTTTGAGCTGCAACAGCAGTCCCCGCGCACCAGTTTGAAATCAACTTTGGTCTTCCAGCGTGGGTCCCTTTTTAATTCTTCAATAATAAACAATTCCCATTGATCAGTTTTCCGTCGGATTTGCGGTTTCAGTAATGCCCCAGGATGACGTTGGCACAAATACTCGCACGGAAGTTCAAACCGTGAATCCAGCATTCAATCGACTCTGATCTGTCAGGCCAACATCAGGACCTGACCTGATTCATTTCTGTATTCGTTAACGTCTGCTCCATGTTGAACACACATGAATGTTCAAACCCATGTAGCAAATCGGAATTTCTTGATTGTCGTCTAACACATCTTGCAGCGTCTCTGTTGAGATGGAAATTCTCTTTTTTCATGTCTGCTTTTCAGGGGAAACTCAAATGACAGTTCAAAAAAGTATCAAACTACCAGCTCCCGATCGCAAGAAATTCAAAAATGGTAGAGAAGCCCTCAGTGTGGAAGGGCTGGAAAAAACCGCCGGACAATTCGATAACAAAGTGCCCATCGCCTGGTTCCAGCGAGGAACCCAAGTTAGCCGTGCCGTTGCCCGCATCATTACTCCCTCCGGGCTGGGAACCGGCTGGATTGTCAATGGCGGTTTTGTGATCACCAATAATCACGTCATCTCCAATGCACATACCGCCGAAGATTCACGGGTACAATTTCAGTATGAAGACGACATCAATGGAAACCCGCTCGTCCCCCGCGCATTTGACATCGAAGAAATGCTGGTCACCAATGCTGCCCTCGATTATACGATTCTGAAACTGGCCGGAAACGCCGAGCAGGATTATGGCTTTTTCGATATCTCCAAAGCCACACCTCCCCAACCGGGTGACATTAATACGCACTTCCCGGTCGTCATTCAGCATCCCGGCGGACGGAAAAAAGAGTTCAGCGGCTTCGAAAATGAACTCGCCAAACTCAGTGAGACACTGGTCTGGTATACCAGTGATACCGAACCCGGATCATCCGGCTCTCCGGTTCTGGGAGGGATCGACTTCAGCCCATTTGCCCTGCATCACGCAGGTGGCCCCCAGTTTATCAATGGGGAAACAAAGATCCTCAATGAAGGCATTCTGCTCTCAGCGATTGTGCATGACCTCGTCACAAATCATTCCGATGTCGCGGCTGAAATGGGACTGCAGAGCCATGAAGCCCTGCTGGATGACGCAGCCGTACTCTGGCTCAACCGGGGACGCGTCGCCAGTTATGTCAAAGCGGTCCTGGCCGGAGATGAAGAAGTCAGTGAAG
Organism: Gimesia benthica; assembly: GCF_009720525.1. Classification (NCBI taxonomy): domain Bacteria; kingdom Pseudomonadati; phylum Planctomycetota; class Planctomycetia; order Planctomycetales; family Planctomycetaceae; genus Gimesia; species Gimesia benthica. The sequence continues at coordinate 3,920,981 of NZ_CP043930.1, read as the reverse complement.
TCGAATTGCAACGCATGAATAATGCATTTCAATGTCCAGGGGGCACACCCGGGTTCTATGATGACATCCTGACGCTGCAGAAATCATTCTCGAACCTCAGTGCCACTTGCGACCAGGAAGTCGTACCGGTGCTCGTCGCTGCCGCTGGGGTTGCCGCCGGTGCAGCAGCCGCTCACTGGGGTCACGTGACGAGTAAAGAAAACATGGCCGCCGCCGGCCCGAATACTCTCACCACAACAGACTTCACACTCAGCATGGAAGGCTTCCGTATCAGCGGAGGAGGCACCGTCTTTACTCCGGTTGGCAGAGGAGATTTCGGCGTCGGACTTTCTGTGGAAGGATTCAGCTTCAATGGTAGTGGAGGCGTCGGACTCGCCACACCGGTCGGCACTGTTTCGGGTGGCATTAAAGTACACGTTGAGAATGCCAACTGTATTGAATCGTTATATCGAGGCGTGCACGGCCTGTTCGATGTCACTGACCCCGACCAGCAGCGATATTTCGCTACCATTCAGCCGGAAACTGAAGCCCTGCCGGTTCTCGCAGGCGTCTTTCTCGCCGGTGTCGCCGCAGGTGCCAGCGCCTATAAGGCCGGCAAATAAGCAATGTGCTACCTGAATTGAACTGTCCGGATGCTGGGAGTGAGGTTGCCCGCCAGGTCTCTCAGTGTCCGGATCATGTTCTCTGTCGATACAGCTGATCGCAGACTGTGGTAACGGGCATTATCAATGGGAATACGCACATGCCTTATCTCGACGTTCTCCGCAACGATGAAGCACTCGCCCGGGAAACACTGGGCAAACTCCGTACAGGAAGCCTGCCTGTCAGACCCGACTTGCGGTTCTCGCAGGTTTTAACCTTTGACAAAATCAGCGCCGTGATCACAGACATGCAAGTCGTCGACCTGGATGTCATCGAAGGGGGAACGGCTCTGCAGGAATTCATTCGCCCGGCCCTGTTTGTGCAGAACGGAAGCTATCAGGTTCCTCTCTCTGAAATCTGGAAGCAGAAGTTGAGCCAGGCGAAAGAGAACCTCGAACGGGCGATTGCCTCTACCGGTAGAATTGAAGTCAAAAATCACGACAGTCTGGCCTGGGTCGGAACCGGCTGGCTGGTCGCACCGGAGATCATGGTAACGAACAGGCACGTCGCAATCGAATTCGCCCGGAAGTCGAACATAGGCTTTCGCTTTCGCAAGAACCGGCAGTTAAAGCTGATGAGTGCACACGTTGACTTTCGCGAAGAACACCACTCGCCACTCGAAGAAGAGTTTGAACTCGTGGACGTACTCTATATCGAACCGGGAGATGATCCTGACCTGGCATTTTTCCAGGTACAACAGATCAACACCATGGGAGTACACAACCCCGCCACACCACTCCAACTGGCAGCAGACGTCGCTCCAGGTACGGATGTCGCCGCCATCGGCTACCCGCGAGGAACCAGCGGCGAGCAGAACTGGCCAGCGATTACAGAATTGTTCCAGGGCATCTTTGGCGTCAAACGCCTCTCCCCGGGCAAAGTGAAAACGGTGGAAGAGTCACAGCTCACGCACGACTGTTCCACACTCGAAGGCAGCTCCGGCTCGCCCGTCGTCAATTTATCGACCGGGGAAGTCGTCGGCATTCATTTTACCGGAACCTTTTCGGTCGCCAACTACGCCGTCCCCTCCACTCTCATCGCAGACCGGTTGAACCAGCTGCTTTGATAGGTTCCAGACAGACACTAAACGCGCACATCGTCTCTTTAAATCGAGAGCGATCCTCAGCGGGTAAGCCCGAATGCAATTCGGGCCGAGCGCAGCAAGCACTCGGGTTAGCGGGTCCGTGCTCACGGATATAAGCATAGGTCGCCCTGATGTCCGTTTCGGCCTGACGAGAAAGCTCAACCCGGTAACTCATTCGCTGTCAAGTTCAGCCAGAACATCACGGAAAGGACGGGTGCGGCCAGCTTCAATATCAGCCAGGCCTGTCTCTAAGGCCTTTAAGGAAGATTGGAGTTCTGCATCAGTCCCCACTCCCATCAGTTCCCGATAAACTTCCATCGACATCAGAATGTACTTTCTTCCTTCTTCGTCGACCTGCAGCAGCCCATGGTGCTGATCGAGTGCCTGTCGTTGTTCGTCGGTAAGCTGTGGTTTGATCATACTGAAATCATACCAGTCCACGGAAGCATTTATCACGAACAGAATTGCAAGGAACTACACCACAAACAGGTATCCCGTTAACAACAACATCAAGAATCGCATGCTGCTCTCCAAAAACAACCAGAAAATAATGCACTTGAATTAAGTCTAATGGATATGTGAAAATACGTCACGCTGTTTTCTATTCCGTCTTATGTGATTCTGTTTCATTGAGTGCGATCAATCTTTCTATGCCATTCATAGCGGATTTGTTCTAGTTTTCATTTTCCATGGCCGACCTCAAAAGCCGACAACTGATCTACCTCAAGGGATTCCTGTTCCTGATGATCCTGCTTTTCGCCGCGGGACTGATTCTCTTCGAAACCCGTTCCTGGCAGATCGCGGCACTGCTCCTGCTTATCGTCTGGTCTTCCGCCCGCCTGTATTACTTCATGTTCTACGTCATCGAAAAATACGTCGACCCCGAATATAAGTTCGCCGGCATCGGCTCCTTCCTGCAGTACCTGTTGAGAAAGAATCAGAAGTGAATCCCCCGACAGAAAAACCGACGCTGGAACAGCATCCCTTTCGATACACAGACCGGGAAGGCTCGATTGTCGGAACTATGACCAACGATGGTTCAGACATCCACATCAAGATGGACGGCTGGGAATTCGTGGGAAAGATGTTTGATGATCTGGAACCGGTACAAACCACAGGGCTGCCAGATCGTTTTCGACTTCATCATGACTGTCTGATCGACTGCAATTTTGATTTCACAATTCCAGTATTGGTGAATGAGCGAAATAAATTATCTAACGTTGATCTTTTAGTTCATTTTGAGTTGGGAAAGCAAAACGAACGCGGAGGCATAGATCGAGAGGGATTCCAGATTACTCTTGAGTATGACTCTCTCAAATATGCCTCTTCCGCAAAGCCGAGCGATATGGAAGATGTACTTCTGGAAATTCAGAAGCAACTACCGGATGGAGCCTTTATCCAGAGTTGTTTTAATTGCTTGTATTCAGACTACAGTCCCCTGGGAAATGGGGTATTCGGGTGCATGATGTGTTTTAAAAACCTTAAACAGGAATACCTGCAGGTGAAATCGAAAGAGGACTTCTGGCCCGTACATGACCATTTTGAACGCCAGGTTCAGGAAACCTGGTTGTGTGACGAATTTGAACGCCGGGTCCCTGGCACGGGATATCGTGGTTAGGACGCCGAACAGCGAAACGAAACACCAATGATGAACCGAAAGTGGAAAACACTGCTTCTACTCACCTGCCTGCCCATCGGTTGTGGTGAGAACGCCAATACCAAAGTCCCACCGCAAGCGACAGTAGAGCCGACTCAGCCTGTTCCGGCAGAACCGTCGGCGCACGAACCCTCCGCACTGCAGGATCAAAGCGTGCTTGGCGAGATCGACTGGCTGGTCCGTGCCGGCTTTTATGACAAGGCTGACCTGATGCGCATCATCTGCGATGAAATCTACTACGATTCCAACCTGGACGCAGACCAGGTCTCCGCCGCCATCGATAAGCGGATCAAAGCATGGATGCAGACACAGAAAACCTGGCCCAAGGTCACCGACTGTGACAAGCTGGATCAGGTCTTCGCAAAACTGAACGAGCGGGGCATCATCGCCCTGCAGAACGCCGGCAACACACAGTCCGACGGTTACGAAATCTTCGAAGATACTCTCAAGGAGCATCCCCAGCCCACTAGCGTCATCGGTTACTGCTTTTATCACAATCAGGATCTGGAACGGGTGGTTGACGGGGATGATCTTTATCTGGCGTTTGGGCCAGTCAAAGCAGAGGACGAAGAGTCCAGAGGACCGGAAATCGGCAAAATCATCCGGCAGGAACTGGAGCAGGCTGGTCTGAAGGTCAAATGGGACGGAACTTTCAACGAACGCATTCGCGTTACCGATATAGTCTGGCAGAAACGCAACCCGGCTTGCAGGTCCGTTGATTTTGACAGCTGAATCAATTTTGTCAGATTCCGATATTTTCCACGCCCTCTTATCGGATTTTTCGCGTCCCGTTGACTGGAAAAAGCAGCCGAAACTCTATAACATACCTGCTTCCCTGTGAGGCTGAGATTTTCAGCCCCATTTTCCTTGAGATTCCTTCGACATAAGTCGATACAATCACAAGGGATACACCACAGGCCCAAGTGGCGGAACTGGCAGACGCGCTAGATTCAGGTTCTAGTGTCCGTAAAGGACGTGGAGGTTCGAATCCTCTCTTGGGCACCTTGATTTAAAGGACTTACGACGTTGTCGTAAGTCCTTTTTTCATTTCCCGCCTCCCCATCAGCCTCAAGAGAACTTCACCCCTGCTGACGTACAGTCATCACCAACTCTGCCTTAAAAAACGGCATTACCGAGAACAGCCTCCTGTTTTTAGAGCTTGCACTGACCAGTGTCGTTTCGACCCGCTCCGAACGAAAAATACCTAAGCTGATTTTAGCATTGATTATAGAGCCACATGCCTTCTTAACTGACAGACCAGGCTTCTGACTCTGGCACACCGATTGCTTCATATATGAAGCATTCTTTTATTTTCGTTTTTGCTCATCCCTGTTTTGAGGAGATCGCTGTGCCCAACCCGACCTTTCGACGTAAAGGGTTCACCCTGATTGAACTACTGGTGGTGATTGCCATCATCGCCATTCTGATTGCCCTGTTGCTGCCAGCTGTACAACAGGCACGTGAAGCAGCCCGCCGCAGTTCCTGCAAAAACAATCTGAAACAGATTGGCCTGGCACTGCACAACTACAATGAAACATTCTCGGTATTTCCCTACGCGACCTCCAACCCGGGTCAGTGTGGCTTCAGCAATGTGACCAACCACAAAGGCTGGCTCTACCTGCTGCCTTACCTCGAACAGGCTCCCCTGTATAACCAGTTCAACTTCAGTGCAGCCACCGGTCAAAGAAACACCGGCAGCGGTACCCTGGCAGGTGGCGGCGCCATTACCAGCGGAAACGCGGCTCTCACTACCACCATCCTGCAACCACTGCTCTGCCCGTCCGACGACGGTCAGCGTTTCTATGGTGCTGCAGATACGACTTATGGCTCCGGTGTCGCAAATACCGCACGGACCAGCTATGACTTCGTTGTGAACGAAGCAAACTCCTGCCCGACCTGGGTCAGCATTTCAAAAACCACCCGTACCATGTTCGGTACGAACTCGGCCTGCCGGATTCGCGATGTCAAAGATGGGACCAGTAACACGGCAGCCGTCGTGGAGACAACCCTGGAAGTGGTTGACGGCGTAACCAACTCGTGGGCCACCGCACAACACGTGGGCCTGGGTATCGATTTCGCTACACCGCCCAACCTCTACATCAACTACTGGAAATGCTGTGGCTGGGACAGTACTCCCTATGCCCGCACTCCCATCTTCGGACGCCTGGGCGAATGGGGTTCGCCCGGTAGTACTCACGTAGGCGGGATGCATATCCTCATGGCCGATGGTGCCGTACGGTTCATCAGCGAAAACCTGGATGCCACCACACGTCAGCGTCTGGCCTATATGTCAGATGGTCAGGTTCTGGGAGAATTCTAATCCCGGGCTGATCTCCGCCTGATACTTGAATCGCTGAAACTCGAACGACTGCAGTGGAACATTACTGTTCCGACTGCAGTCGTTTTTTTCGTAGTGTCATCTATCAACAGAAGAACCCCTGACCGGGAAGATCCCGATCAGGGGCGTGCTGGTTTGGTTTACCTGTTTCATTCCCGCCGCAGTCGCTTAGCGACGGTAACGCCAGTCGCTGTTACTCAGACGATTCAGGTTATACAGATCCGGATCGTAAGTACCACAGTCATACCGGTCATAGTGATCATAGTTATTCAGATTGGCTTTGAACGTGTTATAGTTCGTACGACTTCGGTAGTTGACGTCGTTAAACAGAGGCCGGTTCGAATAGGTGCTGTACAGGCTGTTGAGCCGGTCAGTCAGCGATGAATTGTACGGAGCAGTTGTCCGGTAACGATCCAGGTAATCCCGATCATTGGCTCGATAGTACGAGTCATTATACCTCCGGTCATACCGGCTGGCAGTGTAATCGTAACGAGTATTATTGTTGTACTTCGAGTTGTAATAGCTGCTGGTACCACAGAAAGGTTCTGCAGCAAAAGTGACATTACTTACGAAAGTCAAAGCGGCCAGTGCAGCAAATGCGATTGCGAATTTTTTCATCATTATCTCCTTTAATGTTGGGTTGTTTTAAAAGTGGCTAACTTTTTGTTGATGAAAGAATACTAATGCACTCGCCGTGCCAATCAATTATCGATTAATCTTATATCATTTATCCATATAGACTTATGAACTATTCACACATCATTTGAACAACACCCATGTGTGTCATTATTGCATAATTTGGAACATATTACAATCTTTTTGACAACACGTTGATTTGCAATGCATGTGATATTGATGGCGCCGGCCCGGAGAGAGAAAGATAGCGGGAGTCGGCCTGTAAGCCGGGTTATGTCGTGAGTGGCCATTTATCTGGGACAGCAGTTGCCTGCTGCCTCGCGCGACCTACCCGAGAGTCGTACCGGATCGGGCCGATCCAGGTCCCGGCGAACCGGGACTGCTCTCTGCTTGGTCTTGCACCCGGTGGGGTTTACCTAGCCAGACCGGTCACCCGGTCTGCTGGTGCGCTCTTACCGCACCGTTTCACCCTTACCGGACCGGCGAACCGGACCGGCGGTTTGCTTTCTGTTGCACTTTCCCTGTCCTCGCGGACGGTGGGAGTTACCCACCACCGTGCCCTGTGGAGCCCGGACTTTCCTCCCCGAATCCGAAGATTCGCAGCGACCACCTGGCCGGCTCCCGCTATCAAACAGACCAGTATAAAGTAAGTGGAACCCTTGAACTATCCCCAATTTCTGACTTTTCTAAAGAGATTGACTTTATAATGTGTGGCCAGCGGTATAGATTAATATCGAGCGGGCAATACATGAAATTCTGGTAATTAACAGCTAATAGAGGTACCAGGTATACGTTATGTTAGGTGAACTCAACCCCTGTGGAGGGGGCGATCCCATCCCGTTGCTTTCTGAAGTTCTGCTCGTGGGCCGCCGCAGCAAATGCGACATCACGCTGCAGTTCCCCAATGTCTCTTCGCATCATTGCCAGCTCGAATTCATTAACGGCTACTGGCGTATCCGCGATATGAACAGCCGTAACGGCATCAAAGTCAACGGCCAGCGCTGCGACATGAAGTGGCTCCTGCCCGGCGACAAAGTTGCGATCGCTAAGCATGAATACGAAATCAACTATACTCCGCAGTCCGATGAACCGCCGCCGGAAGAAGAGAATCCGTTCGAAATGAGCCTGATGGAAAAAGCAGGGCTGGTCAAACCGGAGCGCCGTCCGGAACGACCCATGGCCCCGCCGGCCCGGGCACCCAAAAAGATCGAACTTCCGGATGACGAATCTAAAATGACCGACGACGAACTGGGACTCAAATTCCTGACCGACCCGGATGACGATCAGGAAGACGCATCATGAACGTATTTCAGACGGCGCGGGAGCCGAAACCGTAGTGGCGAAGAAAAAAGGCAAAAAGATCCGGGTCGCTTTCAAAAAGAATCGTCAGAAGAAGGTCCGGAAAAACAAACTCTCCAGCCACCAGGTGGACGAACAAGTCGACTCGCAGTACATGGATGCCAGCGAGCGTCTGACCGGCAAAGGGGATTTAACCCGCCACCGCACCGTCATGGGAGTCGAACAGGAGACGGAGGACGGCACCGAGATTGTCATCGACATCGATGAGTCCAACTGCCTGCCCGGACGAGTGATTCGCGCCCAGGGCCTCAACTCCGTCGTCCAGACCGCAGACGGCAACCGTTATGAATGCACCGTGCGACGCCTGGTGCGAACCATGTCCCGCGATGACCGCAATGCCGTTGTCGCCGGCGACCATGTTTTGATTCGCCCCGAAGGGGATGAGTACCAGGCCGTCATCGAACGGGTCGAGCCCCGTCGCTCGTACCTCTCGCGGGGCAGTAAACGTCGCGAACACATCCTGGTCAGCAACATCGACCAGGCCGTGATCGTCGTCTCCGCCGATGATCCCCCGCTCAAGCCCTCACTCATCGACCGCTTTCTGATCAGCTCCGAAAAAGGAAACATCCACTCCATCATCTGCATCAATAAAATCGACCTGGTCGATCCCATTGAACTGCAGCCGCTGATCGGCGTCTACGCGCAGCTGGGTTATGACATCGTCTTAACCAGCGTGGTCTCAGGTACCGGCATTCCGCGACTCCGCTCCCTGCTGAAAGGGAAACAATCCGTCTTCTCCGGGCAGAGTGGGGTCGGCAAGTCTTCGCTGCTCAATCAGATCGACAGCCGCCTCTCACTGGAGACCGCCGAGATCAGCCAGGAGAACCGAAAAGGGAAACACACGACGCGCTCTGCAGTCCTCCTGGAAATCGCCACCGGAGGCTGGGTCGTCGACACTCCCGGCATTCGTCAGCTCCAGCTCTGGGATGTGAGCCCCGAAGAAGTCGAAGGCTTCTTCCGCGAATTCCACGCCTTCGTGCCCCAGTGTCGCTTTCCCGACTGCTCGCACACCCACGAAGACAACTGCGGCATCAAACGCGCGGTCCACAACGACTTCATCTCCCGCCAACGCTATCAGAGCTATCTTAAAATCATCGCCGGGGACGACCCCCGACCCGTTTACCACCAGTAGCACGTGATCTCTTCTCGACAGGCCAGGCTGCATTTTCTTAAGCCCCGCAGTTGATCCTCTCCCACGAGTTGCTTAGACTCGATGGGGCCTTTATTAGGTTCATTAACGATCTATTCGCGTCCGCGCGATCTCGACCTCCTGCCTGTATCGATCCCGCATTGAAAGCCGTCACCATGAAACTCAGAACCTGCGTTACCATCTGCCTGGCCCTGTTCGTCCTCTCGGGACTCTTCCTGTTACCCGCCACCGATTCCAGCCAGCTGTTGAGCCAGGAACCGGCGGCCAAAGCTCCCACAACCGGTATGAAAACCGTCCTGGACTACGGTGCGAAAGGAGACGGCCAGACCGACGATACCACCGCCCTCCAGCAGATGGTCAATGCTTCGGTCGGTTCACTCCGCTTTCCCCGCGGACAGTATCGGCTGACGAAGCCCATCGTGATTGATCTGACCAAAGTCGGTCCGACCTCCATTTCGGGTGACGGCACCGCCACGATCCTGATGGAAGGCGCCGGTCCCGCATTCAAGTTCATCGGCACCCACAATGGCACCGCAAGTCCTAAAACATTTCAGCCCGTCGTCTGGGAAAAGGAACGCAGCCCCATGGTTGACGGCATCGAGATCGTCGGCAAACATCCGGAAGCGATCGGCGTCCAGGCAATCAAAACCATGCAGATCACGATCACCCGGCTGGTCGTCCGCAAGGCGCTGCACGGCATTCACCTGACCGAACGCAACCGGAACGTCGCCATCGACGACTGCCACCTCTACGAAAACGAAGGGGTCGGCATCTACCTCGAAAAGCTGAACCTGCACCAGGTCAACATTTCCGATTCACACATCAGCTATAATAAGCAGGGCGGGATCGTCGTTCGCGAAAGTGAAATCCGTAATATCCAGATCGGTAACTGCGACATTGAAGGCAACATGGGCGAAAAAACACCGCCCACCGCCAACATCCTGTTCGACATTTCGCAAGGTTCACTGCGGGAAGGCGCGATCTTCGGCTGCACCATTCAGCACACGAACAACGCCCCCAACTCCGCGAACGTTCGCTTCATCGGCAACGGCCCTGAAGATCCCCGCAAGGTCGGTAACTTCGCGATCGCGGACAACTCCATGAGCGATGTCGCCACCAACATTCATCTGCAGCATGCCCGGGGCATCACCATCACCGGCAACACACTCTGGCAGGCCTACGAACATAACCTGCTGGTCGAAGACTGTGCCCACATCGTCCTTGGCTCCAACCTCATGGACCGCAACCCCGATTACCGTGCCAAGACGAAAGATGCAAACGTCTTCAAAGACTGTACCGACTGCACACTCAACGCGTTAAACATTCTCGCAACCCGGGACGTTCCCGCCGGACTGATCCTCGAAAACTGCGCGCGAATGAATATCACCAACTGCACCATCCGTCGCTGTCAGAATGGGGGCATCCTGCTGCAGAATGTGAAACAGTCCCGCGTCTCCGACTGCCTGATTACCGAAGGCGAAAAGAACTTCGCGATTCGCGTTTCAGGTGGCCAGGAAATTCAGATCACCGATAACCTCGTCTCAGGCGACATCGACGTCGGACCGGGCACGGAAGTCTCCAACACGATGACCGTGTATTAAGCACGGCAGCAATGGATACGATCTGACTTCTATCGGGAACCGATCGCTCACGCGACCGTCGTCGACTCGCCGGGCAAGATTCCGGCGAGCAGGTTCCCTGCGGTCTGCCCCGATTCGAACCGCATCAGTACGATACGAATCCCGGCAGTGATCGGCACGGCCAGAATCGCTCCGATGGGGCCCCAGAGCAGCGTCCAGAAGGACAAAGCCAGCAGGACGGTCACGGGATGCAGCTGCAGACCTTCGCCCATGATCTTGGGTTCAATGCCGTTACCGATTGCCATCTGAATCCCGCCGGGAATCAGAATCACACCGGCAATCGTCCAGGGACTGTCAGAGAACTGCGCCACCGCCACGGGAATCGGCAGTAAAGTCGCGATCAGTGATCCCACCGAAGGAATGAAGTTCAGCAGGAAGGTCAATATCGCGAACACCAGCGCCAGTTCCAGTCCGAACAGCGAGAGCGTCACTCCCACCAGGATCCCCGTCACCAGCGAGATGATCAGCTTGGTAGTAATATAACTGCGGATTTTCTGTTCGATCTCGAAATAGAGCTTATTCTTGACGACAGCCTGTGGATCACGGCCCGCCAGCAGGAAGATCACAAAGATCGCCACAAAGAAAGAAGTCGTCGTAAAACTGAGCGCCGTCTGCATAGTGCTGAAGGCAACCTCCTTCAGGAACTGTTTCATGTAGTCCGTGGTCATTTTCTGTAACTTATTCAGATCCACACCCATTTTCTCAAACCAGCCGGCAGGGGGCTTCTGGGCTTCGACCGGTGCCTCTCTGACCGCAGAACCGACAGGAGCCGTGGGTGTCACGGGAGCTGTCGGGGCTTCGGCAGTAGATGGACGTTCTGCCACCGCAGGTTCCGCTTCGGCTGCCGTATCCTCGCTGGACTCCTTGGATTCTTCCGGTTTCGGCTCACCGAGTTCCTTCGCCGTATCGAATGTAGAACCGATAAAGATCCCCAGCTTCTCGCTGTACTGCGTCTCTGCTTTCGCAATCACCTGCTGAGTCGAGTAGATCAGTACCATAATGAGCAGAAAACCAACTGAAAGCACCAGCAGCAGCGTCGCGGAGATCGCGACAATATGCGGCATTTTCCACTTCAGGACCAGCAGGTCGACAATCGGCGTCACAATGGTCACGATGAAAATCGCAATCACAAACGGGATCAACACGGCCTTGGTAATATAAAACACAAAGGCCAGGGCAATGACTGACAGCAACATCAGACAGCCCGTGATCACTTTGGCCTGCTCATCCGAAGGTTGCAGAGAATTCGACGACATGGCGGAAGCCCTTTACGGAGTGGTGCATTGAGTTCCTGTAGCTCCGGGAAACAACGTACTGAGGCCGTACGCAGTTTCCCCGATGGTATGCGCACCATACTCATAAACCATGACGTTGCAAAGAGAAAAAGCGGTATCAGCGACTTATTTGTCGCATGTAATTCAGGAATTCCTGATTGAGGCGATCCAGATCATCGCCGAACACGGACTGAAATACCTGCAGACGTTCCTCAGGAGTCGCCCAGATCAACGGCTTCCGCGCAGCGATCAGACGCAGGTACTCTTCGTACTGCTTCCGATGCGTCTTGATCAGGAAGTAGGAAAACGCCCAGGCCTCCGCATACGTATCCAATACCGATTCCGCATCCTGAAATCGCTGATCTGAGGCGATCAGCGTCTGCAGGGAATCGGGTTTACGCCGCGAGCGGGCATAATCGACAAACTGCCTGATCCGCCAGGGATTCGGTCGTCCTACCGTCCGCCAGCCGGTCTTGTTTCCCAGATCGGGAGTTTCAAAGTAGGTGGCCATCCCTTCGGTCAACCAGAGCGGATTATCAGCGAACCGCGTGTGCAACCCGACATTAAAGGCGATCTGATGTGTGCACTCGTGGATCACGGTCGCAATGTTGAACGGCGACTTGCGCAGTTTTCGAATAATGTCAGCATCGGTAAAAGCGGGCCGCTCTCCGGGTGCCGCGGTCAGATCGTAAAGCACCATCCGGTTTGACTGGATCGAATAAAAGCCGTGTGTCCCAGCCGCCCCTTCGCCCAGAATCTGACTCGCATACGCTTCAAAAGCCGCGCGGTCTTTGAAGATCACCGCGATCAGAGGAACTTCCGGTTCATGTAGCGGAAGCTCCTTGCTGTCCCAGTAATTGTGCAGCACTTTATAAAGCCGTTCAAACAGGTAACCACACCACTGGGAATACCGCTTCCCCGCCTGACTGCAGATTGTGAAATGCTTCGTCTGGGTAACCTCGAAACCCGGTCCAAATTCGCGAGTCAGTTGTTCTGTGAGCTCTGCTTTCCCCAGAGGCGTGAACGGTTCCTCCAGGCGACGTTTCGCTTTCAGCTGCTCGGGAGTCGCGGTCAGCAGCCGACCGTCGCGGGTCTGCATCACCACGCCACCATCGCGTGCCTCGACAATCAGCGCCCCTTTCAGTGTCTGTCCCTGTTTCTGCTCATCCAGAAAAGTAAACTCATACAACGGCGGTGCCGTCTCCTCTGAAGATGGGGGACGCACGCTGGTCTGCGCGGAGAGAGGCTCGGGCAACGCCAGACAACTGCAGAGCACCACGAGCAGAGTACACACAGTGGTTGCAGCCTGTCGGATGAGGGCATCGGAACGGTAATCTCTCCAGATCATGCATGAACTTTCTACGCAGAAGTGAACGTTACTTCCAGAATAGAGGGGAGAGGTACCGAAGTCGATCCCTATTTCTTCGCCAGCTTGTCTTTTCCTTCCGGATCCGTGATCGTCAGATAAATCACGTTGGATGCATAGTTGGTCGTGATGGAGAAGGTAATCCCCACGCGGGCCATCGCTGCAAACGGAAAGCGTTTGATCGGTTTTGCTTTGTCGGACGCTTCAATAATCAGCGTTCCTTCCAGCGTCTTCCCTGCCAGACGCGTCTTGCTCTTCTTGGAGAGGCTCACTCCGGGCGGCAGTTGCAGACCAAACTTGGAATTGAAATACTCGAAGGCGGTCGCCAGAGTCACGGGATCTTTATACGCATCACTGCGTTTGATTTTGACTTTGATCTCGGCTGATTCACCCGGTTTGAGTGTGATTTCAGTCGGCGTTGCAGTGACTTCCAGCAGGTCGAGAGGCTTGGTCACACCCACGATTGAGGTGTTGATCGGCCAGCGGGCCTGTCCGCCACCACGTGACTGAATTTCCGCGGTGATACGTCCTTCGCGGACGATTTCAATCTCTTTGCCATCCGGTCCGGGCACTTTGGCTTTACCGGAAATCTTCACCAGCGCGGCATTGATCGGGGCATCTTTGGATGCCTTGAGAATCAGACCGCAGTCATTCACGCCAGAGGGCAGGGTGACCGGTTCGAAAGTGACCCCTTCCGGCAGACCCTCGATATTCATCTCAATCGGTCCGTCAAAACCGTTGAGCCGCTTCACACGGGCAAACCACATCATGTTGGTCCCGGGAGCGATCTGGGCATAATAATATTCGCCATGCACTTCGAACTCGGGGCCACTCAGTTCTGCCGAGAGGTGATAGGCAAACCGTTCGCCACCCCGGTCGTGCAGGTCGCGAACGGTCACGTAGTACTCACCGTCCGCAGGTGCCTGGAAGTAGAAATTGGCGTCTTTCGTCGAGAGGCCGTCGTCGGCTTCAGAATTCGCGCCTCCGTTAACGTAGATCCGCTGTGGCTTCGATTTATTGTCGACCACTTCCATCACACAGTCCAAAGGCAGGTCAATTCGATTGGCCATCAGATCGAAGGAGTAGTACTGACCCTTCTTCGCTTTGAAAGAATAAAAGTGCGTCTGTCCCTCTTCGGTCAACCGGCCGCTGACGCCCATCGGCAGAGTCAGCGGAAATGCAGTTTCCAGCGAGGTATTGGTATTCGGAGCTGCTGCCTGAGGATTCTCGCTGACCAGGGTCCAGACAGCATTCGTTTTCCCGGCAGGAGTCGTGAAGGTCCGTTGTGCCCAGCCAGTCTCTTGTGCATCAGCACCGGAGAAGGTCGCTTTCGTATTTCCCTTGAGGGCAAAGCCGTGCAACTCGACGTCTTGTGTTTTCCCTTTCTGTACAGCCAGCGGGTAAGTGAAGTTCACGAACGGAGTGTCACTGACTTCAATGCAGTAAGCGTATTTGGGAGTACCCACATAGCGGGCATCGCGAATCTCAAACACGTACTCGCCATCCGCGGGCAGCTTGTACGTGATCAGTGAGTCGGATTTGTAATAGTTGTCGTTCTGCGCGACGATCTGTTTCTGAGGTCCATACAGGGTCAGGATCGAGTCCATCAGGTAAACGTTCGAGGTCTGCATCGTGTGAATCGCTTCAGTGACCCGCTGGGCATAGACCTGGATGGTGATCTCCTGGCCTTTTTTCCCTTTGAACTTGTAGCAGTCCAGATCTTCTGATTTTTCTACCAGTCCACAGACCGTCGAGGGGACCGTCACTTCCTGAGCCGTGTCGAAGGAATTATTTTCTTTCTTTTCCTCTTCTTCGATGACCGGATAGGGAGTGACCAGCAGATGCGTCACGCTGGAGACCGCCTGATCGGTGGCGACGCGGCACTCGTAAACCCGTGCGGGCTGATCCTGGGGAACCTCAACGTCAAATGCGAAAGGCGTTCCTACCGACCCCCGACCACGGCGTGGCGCGTCCTTCGGTTTGGGCTCGGCAAAGATCATCTTGATGCCGGGTTTATCGAAAAAGACCGAGTGCGTGTTATCCAGGGTATAGCTGGAATGGAGCTGAATCTTTCGTTTATCTCCCTGCTGAACCGCGGCTGGTTTGAATGCGACCAGCTGACGGAAACCGATTTTGGAGGGAGCGTCTTTCTTTGCATCAGCGGCCTGCAACCGGGGCAGGGCAGAGACGAACAGACTGAAAGTCATTAAAGAAAAAACGAAACAGCGCATGACCTTGATCCTGAATAAACGCAATGGAGAGCCTGAAAACAGGGATGCCCCTTTGGACTCGATATCCACAGGGGCGATCTCTGTTCAATCTGTGAGGAAGGAGTACCGAGATTACCCCATCAGTTCCGGAATGGGTTGTCCTTCGCAGACAATCAGCGGACGCCCATCCTCGGGAGAGACAAAGTAATGATCGAGTTTCACACCCAGTTTTGAGTAAATGGTCGCGGCAACGTCTGCCGGATAGTATTCGTTTCCGACCGGACGCGAACCGGTGTCGTCGGTGGCACCAATCACCTGACCGGAAGGAGTGCCGGCACCGATCATCATCATGGTTGAAGCCGTTGACCAGTGGTCACGACCGGCGGCGGAGTTAATCACCGGGGTCCGACCGAAGTCAGTCAGCCAGACAACGAGTGTATTATCCAGCATGCCCCGCTGTTTCAGGTCGAGCACCAGTGAGGTGACGCCCTGGTCGAAGGGGGGCAGCAGCCGTTCCAGGCCTTTGAAGTTGTTGGTGTGCGTGTCCCAGCCACCGCTGCTGACGGTCACAAAGCGGGAACCGGCTTCGATCAGGCGACGGGCCAGCAGACAGCTCTGTCCCAGGTTATGACGCCCGTACTCGTCGCGGGTTTTGTCCGATTCCTGGCTGAGGTCAAACGCTTTCTGCGTATCAGCCGAGGTGATCATGCTGAAAGCGTTCTGATAGTGAGCATCAGAAGCTTCAAATGTATTCTGGTTCTGATCCGCCTGACGCTGCAGCGTGTCGATGGCAGACAGAGCCTGCTGACGACGCTTCATCCGATCAATGGAGATCCCGGACGGAGGAGAAATATCCCGCACGGTGAAGTTCTTCGCGTTGGGATCGCCGGGGATTTCAAACGGGTTGTACTGAATACCCAGGTAGCCACCCAGGCCGCCGTTGAAACGCCGGTCGACGTTGTTCCCCAGCTGAATATGCGGCGGAATGTTGGTTTTGAAGCCCTTGGTTTTCGCAATGACCGCCCCGTAGCAGGGATAGGTCACGGAAGGGTTGAACTTATGCCCTGACAGCATGAAGGCATCAGCGGTTGAGTGTGCCCCGTTCTGTGGGTTCAGGTTCCGCATGATCGAGAACTCTTTCGCGTGCTTCGCGAACAGAGGCACTTTCTCTGTGAATTGAATGCCGGGCAGTGCGGTGCTGATGGCAGAAAAATCGCCACGCACATCGGCGGAGGCGTTTGGTTTGGGATCGAACGTATCGTGGTGACTGGTACCGCCACGCGTCCAGATCAGAATACAGTTGGTGTCGTTTGAAGGATCTGCCAGTGCACCAGACTCACCCTGGGAAGCATGAGCCTGACCACGCAGCACGGAATCCAGCGAGATACCAAAAGCACTCAGCGCACCAACTTCCAGCAGAAATTGACGACGGCTTCCGGTTTCACAGTTAGAAACCTTCTCGGGGAAAAGCTTCAGCATCAGAAACTCCTTTTGTGGCAGGACCCTGAAGATCAGGGGATAAGGTTAGGAGGGAAAATTGGTTGTTGGCGTTAACAATTTGGGAAGTTAACTAATATAATTGTAACCGTTTATGTAAGGTAGGCAAATATAAAATCGGTTTCGCGGTCTGATTTTTATAAGTCAGAAATTCCCTTTGCGAAATTTCACTCCTTGATTGGCTTAAATTATAGCGATAAAATAGAAGAAGCAACAGGTATTGTCCCGTTTCGCACTGAACACTAAGTCACGCCACCACGCTCCCGCCAACTTGGAAATCGTACTAAAATTCAGAGGTTTTTTTTGCAATTTCTCTATTTTTTAGTATATTTAAGTATAAATGGCTTCTTATGTTAAGCCACGATATTCCCACCTGACACCACACTCAACCTGCCAGACCCGCCTGTGCTCCGCACTGACGACTGCTGATGCCTTCGATTCCTGTTAGATAGTTTGACCGATTTTCTAATGGATGACTGCAAGCAAAAGCGAGTTGATCTCATGATGAACTGGAAGACTCACGTGAAGAATAAAATGATGTTTCACCGCACACTCATGGTTACCACATTTCTGTTGGGAATCTGCGCCCTGAATACATCCCGCGCCGCTGAAACGGCTCTGCAGGTTTCCCCGGAACAGATCGAACTCTCCGGTCTGCTGGATTATTTCCAGATCCAGGTCTCGGTGCTGGAAGACAAAAAAATCGTCGGCGATCTGACTCATGAAGCCAGCTATAAAAGTCTGACCCCTGAAGTACTGGAAGTGAATGCGGAAGGACTTGTCCGGCCGCTCCAGACAGGAAAAGGTCAGATCCAGGTCACACAGGGCAAAGAGCAGCGCGTCATCGAAGTCGTCGTTAATTCGCGGAAGAACGGCAAGAACGTCAGCTTCGTGAAAGATGTGGTACCGGTCCTCAACAAGGGGGGCTGCAGCCTGGGTGGCTGTCATGCGTCTCAGTTCGGTAAGGGGGGCTTTAAATTATCGCTCTTCGGTTATGCACCGGAACAGGACTACCCCGCAATTGCCCGCGACGACCGTCAGCGTCGCGTCTCGATTTTACAGCCCGAACAGAGTCTGATTCTGCAGAAAGCCTCGATGGGTATGGCACACGGCGGGGGACGCCGCTTCGCGAAGGACTCCTACGAATACCGGATCCTGAAAGAGTGGATCGCCGAAGCTGTCACCGAAATCGACGATAAGGAACCGACAGTGGTCGGCATGGAACTGACGCCGATGTCCCGTCGCTACAAGCAGGGAGACATTCAGCAGCTCCGCGTCGTCGCTGAATACAGTGACGGTTCCAAACAGGACGTAACCGCTCTGGCACAATACGACAGTCTGATTGAAAACATCGCCACCGTCACACCACGGGGCAAAATTGAAATCCAGGGACCGGGTCAGACCGCGGTCATGGTCCGCTTCATGGGCCAGGCAAAAATTTCGACCGTGATCTCTCCTTACAAAGAAAAGGTCAACCTGGCTGAATTCAAACCCAATAACTTTATCGACGAACAGATTAAACAGCGTTACGAAGAACTGGGGCTCGAGGCTTCGCCCCTCTGCTCGGATGAAGTTTTCATTCGTCGCGCCTTCCTTGATACCATCGGAACTCTCCCCAGCCCCGAAAAGGTCAAGTCGTTCCTGGAATCGAAAGACCCCAACAAGCGCAGCTACCTGATCGACGAACTGCTGGGTCTGACCGGCGATCCCGAACGGGATGTGTATGTCGAAGCCTGGAGTGCCTATTGGGGCATGAAATGGGGCGACCTGCTGCGTATCAACCGTAACAAGATCGGCGATGGTGGCATGTGGGCCTTCTCCAACTGGGTCCGTCAGTCGCTGCGGGAAAACAAACCGGTCGACAAATTCGTAAACGAGATCATTACGGCCCAGGGATCCATTTATCAGAATGGGCCGGCCAACTATTTCAAAATCGCAACCAATCCCGAAGACCTCGCCGAAGCCACTTCGCAGATCTTTCTGGGAGTCCGTCTGCAGTGTGCCAAGTGTCACCACCATCCCTTCGAAGTTTACAGCCAGAAAGATTACTACAGTCTGGCTGCCTTCTTCACCCGCGTCGGCAACAAAGGGAGCGTTGAATTCGGTGCCCTGGGACAGGACACGATCATCAAAGTCAAGAACAGCGGTTCAATCCGGCATCCGCGAACCCGTAAGACAATGGAACCGACTCCGTTGATGGGTGAGCCGATCGACACGAAAACGGTTCGTGATTTCCGTCGTCCGCTGGCCACCTGGATCACGTCCCCGGAAAACCGCCTGTTCTCGAAAAATATTGTCAACCGCTTCTGGTCCTACTACATGGGAACCGGCTTCGTGGAACCGATCGACGACATGCGGGAAACCAATCCGGCTTCCAACCCGGAACTGCTCAACGCACTGGCCGATCACTTTGTTAATTCGGGCTACGATCTGAAAGAACTGATGCGGGTCATCATGAACTCCCGCGCTTATCAGCTCTCTTCAAATCCGCTCCCCGAAAACGTGGCCAAGACACGGTTCTACACACATTACAATGTGAAGCGGCTCTCAGCCGAAGTCCTGCTGGATGCTCTGGATGACATTACCGGTTCGCAGGAACGCTTCCGCGGCGTTCCCCAGGGAACCCGGGCCATTGAGCTGCCCGATCCCAACTACGACTCTTACTTTCTGGATACGCTGGGACGTCCCAAGCGGGTCATCACCTGTGAGTGCGAACGCACCAGCCAGCCCAACCTGGCCCAGGTGCTGCAGGTGGCCAACGGTCAGCTGATTAATACAAAGCTGTCCGCCAAGTCTGGTCGCATTGAGCAGCTGTTGAAAGAAAAGGCCCCCGATAAGGATGTCTTTACAGAAATGTATCTGGTCGCCTTCAGTCGTTACCCCACCAAAGAAGAACTGGCCAACTGCGATCAGATCGTCAAAGCCGCCCCCAACAAACGGGAAGGCTACCAGGACGTTCTCTGGGCCATCAGTAACAGCCGCGAGTTCCTGTTCAACCATTGATCCCGGTGAACCGTGTTAAACTCAAAACAAAACAGCCCGTCTCACTCATTTGAGACGGGCTGTTTTTTCATTGTGGGTGGGACCGAATGTAATTCGGGCCGAGCGCAGCGAGCAGGAGGTCTTAGTTACTACTTTCTACAAAGAACCGACATACCGACGCTGAACTGAACTCAGCTTGAGGTACGAAAAGCACCCGACCATGCTCACCCCTCAACCTCCTGTTGCCTGCGGCAATCCCGGATTACATCCGGGACCACCCTTTAATTAAGCTCTCTCGTCCGATTGAATTCACCTTCCATCCTGAAAGTAAAGCCCCCGACAGCCAGTTATTTCTGTCCCTGCTTCTGCTGCTGGTAATACTCCCGGATGATTTTGCCTTCATAACCCACCTGTTGCCAGGCCGGCCAGATCGGTGCTTCTGCCTGGACCTCGGCGTAAATCTCCTGCATCTGCCGCTTCATCTTTTCGAAGATCTCGCGTTCGCTTTCGGAACGATCAGTGGTCTCCCCGATATCGCTGGCGATATGATACAACTCAAACCCGGTCAGCTGTGCCCGCTTCAGGTCTTTAATCTCCTCTGCGGTGATACTGCCCGAAGGTTTTGGAGTTGGCACATCGAGTCGCGCCAGCAACTTCCATTCACCATCGCGAATGGCCACCTTGGGTTCGTTACGCGACCGGTTGAACTGCCAGTACAAAGGACGCTTGCGCTGCAATGCCTGCCCCTCGAACAGCGGCAGGATACTCGTGCCGTCCAGCACACGATCGGTGGGAGCGGGGATCTTCGCGACCTCACACAGGGTCGGCAGGATATCGACACCACAGATCGGCACATCGCTGGTGGTTCCGGCTTTCACATGACCGGACCACTGAATAATACCCGGCACACGAATCCCACCTTCGTAGGTATAACCTTTCTTATCCCGCAAAGGTCCTGCGGATCCATGCGGATGACGACCGGTGATCGCCGGACCGTTGTCACTGGTGAAAATGATCAGTGTGTTCTCGCGAAGTTTCTGATCCTCGAGTGTTTTCAGGATACGACCAAAGGCATCGTCCATCTGCGTCACGTTCCCATGATGGGCGGGCAGAGTCGAGCCCTCTGGTGCGGTATACAATTTGCGGAACCGTTCTGCACTCGCAATGGGTTCGTGTGGTTCATGAAAACAGACGAACATGAAGAACGGTTTTGCCTTATCCCTGAGATTGACCAGCCAGTCCTCCGCTTCGTCGGCAACCAGCTGTGATGCATAACCTTCCAGTTTCCCGACCGGCTTCGCGTTTCGTACGAAGTTAAACGGATTCTCATGCGTGGGCAGGGCGTTGTTCTGGGTCGCGAACCAGTGATCGAAACCATGATCTGACGGTTGAGGCTGCCCCACCAGATTGAACATCCCGTTCAAGTGCCATTTGCCGACATGACAGGTGGCATAACCTGACTGACGGAGCAGGGTCGCAATGGTAATCTCCTGCTTGCGGACATGCATGGGAGAATACATGGGAATCCAGTTATACACACCCACGCGAAACGGGGTCCGGCCCGTCATCAGTCCCGTACGGGAGGGAGAACAGTTGGGATGGGCGGCGTAGCAGCTCGTCAGCTTCAATCCCTCTCTCGCGAACCGGTCGAGGTGGGGACTTTGAATCACCGGATGACCGTAACAGGCCAGGTCACCATACCCCAGATCATCGCAGAGCACGACCATGATATTCGGCCGTCCGGGCACTGCAGAGGAAGGCGCCTCCTGGGCAGAGA
The DNA here is from genome assembly GCF_009720525.1 of Gimesia benthica. Classification (NCBI taxonomy): domain Bacteria; kingdom Pseudomonadati; phylum Planctomycetota; class Planctomycetia; order Planctomycetales; family Planctomycetaceae; genus Gimesia; species Gimesia benthica. The sequence continues at coordinate 3,899,369 of NZ_CP043930.1, read as the reverse complement.
GAAAGAGAGGAGACAGGAACAGGGCCAGCAGGAACGTCAACGAGAGCTTCAGGAACGACATGAGGAGTAACCTTTCCGGATCGATGCGCCGTCTTCCATTCAAGACAGCACAGGGATATTCGTGGGCATGTGCTTCAGTACTACTTAAAAACATCCCGATTCGAAAAGCAACTCCATTCGTGTCATTCAACGAAAAGAGCCCCTGGCATGAAGGTTCATACCAGGGGCATCTTCGGTTCACTCTTGCCTAAAGAATGTATCGTGTGCTGTAATCAGCGGCGGATTACAGTGCATCCAGGCTGGTGCCGTTAGCGGCTGTACCAGCGTTGTTCCCTTTGATCTGACCGGTAGCAGGATTGTAGATCCAGCCGACCGTTTCAGTACCGTCTTTCGCGGTTTCATCAGGAGTGGTTCCTGCAACATCGGTTACGATCATGACACCCCGACCACCGGTGAAGGGGTTCGGAGGCAGACTGCCGATGAGGTAAGGTCCCAGTGGTTTGGTACCGACAGCACCCGTAGTGCCATCTTTGTCGCTGGACAGCAGCAGCGAATCACGGAAAACATTGGGGTCGGTTGAACCGTCCGCAGGGAATTTTCCTTCGTGCTGGAATTTGTACAACTGAATCTGACTTCGCAGAGTCTGCAGGTCCTGAACTAGAACCGACTCGCGAGCGTCATCATTGGATGAGGTAAATTGTGGCAGTACTGTCGCAGCCAGGATCCCGAGGATCACGACCACAATCAGCACTTCGACGAGGGTAAAACCTGCTCGTCTTGGTTGTTTTCGTGTAGTTTTAATCATTGCCCTTCTCCGAGATTAAACGAATGTGCCTGTCACATCGCCTGATGTTAGTTACAAATTGGTTTGTATCCGGGTAACCAGCTTAACTCAGGAAACAAATGAATTCCCGGATGCATTCAGAACCAGTTCCGTATCACCTGAGCAATGTGAAACTTCATAACCGATTCTTACTTACATGGCCCTGTTCAGAAGGGGCGCCGACTGACTGGCCACCAAAATCTATGTTGCTTCCCAAAGGAGTCAATTTAATTTCAGGAGAATCTCTGCGTATACCGGCCCCCCTGTATCGAATACAACGATTAGAGAGGTTTGCGAATGAGTTCTCCCACGAAATCAACTAAAAAGCGCCAGAATCAGTGGATGATTCCCGGCCAATTGATCCAGAGCAAAGCTGTCCTGCCTGGCAAGCCGGACCGGTTTTAAGGATTTTTCCAGATCTGATTCGTAGCAAGCAGAGGTCCATCCGAGAGCTTTTTTACAGTCTCTCTGACTGGATGTACCGCAATCAACGGGCTTACTAAACAACTCCCATCGCTTCCCGGTGGGAAATCTCAGCTTGAATTCCCCTCCCGTCCGCGAGAGAATAAAAGTAGTGTCCTCTCTCACAAAACTACTTCAGGCGGAAGGCGGGTTTGCAATGACTGGTCGATGGAGTTTTCTGGTCCTGCTTCTGCTCTGTCCCGCCACAGTCCGAGCGGACTCTCTGGTCTGCTGTGATCGTTCTCAGACGTATCAGATCGCGTTAGATAAAGAATCGAAAGTCGGAGAAGCCAGTCTCCGCGAGCACACGATCGTCTGGCATCCCGCTAAGAAGAAGTATTATCTGCTGGCCGACGTCGTCCCGCTCACCAGCCAGCACCATCCGAATACCTATAATACGGAGATTCATTTATTCTCCAGCCCGAATCTTCAGAACTGGACCTATCACGGCGTCGCAATCCCCAAAGGAACGAAAGCCGGCCGCTTTGATCGCTTTGGTGTCGCCAGTCCTGCCTCCGCGACTTTTCACAATGGACTCATCTACTGCCCCTACAGTGCCCGTCGCACCAGTCATTTTACTGAGCGCAGTATCGGCCTGGCCTGTTCGCATCCGGACCCCGAGCAACTTCCCTGGCAAAAAACGACACATCCCATCGCGGACCTTCCCGGCGAAGATGACGACGCCGCCCTGATCAGCGATGCCTCCGACAATCATCTGCATCTCTACTTTCGGACAGCCAGTTCGCAGGGATATCAGATCCTCCATTCACAGTCATCGCATCCACTCAAGGAAGATTCCTGGTCGAAACCGGTCGTAATCTCCATCAAGCCGGAAGGGGTCCGGGCCCAAGAACTCACGGGCGCCGCACTGCTCAACGGCGAATACCACCTGTTTGTGATCGAACACTTCTACCAGGGAGGTGCGCAAGTCGCACATCTGGCGTCCCATAACCCGGAAGGTCCCTTTCACGAGTTCGACAAAGAACAGCGGTACCTGCTCCCTGAAGAACAACCGCCCAACATCGTCTACAGCGGGCACATTACTCCCGTTGTCAGAGAAGGGACCATCAAAGCCTTTTTCTGGACCGTTTCTCAGACAGGGAAACGCTACGGGCTTTTGGGACATCCCGCACTGAAACCATCGGCGGACTGATTCAACAAAACAGGCCACCCGGAGAACATCCGGCTGGCCTGAATCGACTTCGTTCGTTTTTTAAATCAGTGCACGCGCTGTCCGGGTACGGCGCCTTCATCGGGAGACAGCAGAAAGACGTCCTTTCCACCAGGCCCTGAAGCCAGCACCATTCCTTCGCTGGTTCCGAACCGCATTTTACGCGGCTTCAGATTCGCACAGCAGATCACCAGCCGACCGATCAGCTCTTCCGGCTCGTAGGCTGCTTTGATACCGGCAAATACATTCCGGCGTTCATCGCCACCCAGGCTGAGTGTCAGCTGCAGCAGCTTGTTCGCTTCAGGAACCGAGTTGGCTTCCACGATGCGAGCCACACGCAGATCGACTTTCACGAAATCATCGATCGTGCACTCTTCCGACATCGGTTCCGCTTCCAGGGCATCCCCACTGTCGTTCCACTGCGAGGCCGCAACTTCACTCTCGGCGGCTACCGCATCTTCCTTTGCTTCTTCAGTCATAGCGTCTACCTGTTTTTCTTCAATTCGTTTAAACATATGCTGGAACTTACTGACAGAGGTCCCTGTCAGCGGCGTCTGAGCCTGGTCCCAGCTGGTAATGGGATCATTCAGTAATTCGCCCGTCTGACCTGACAGGCGGGGCAGTACGGGAGTCAGATACACCACAATCTGCCGGAACAGGTTCAGGGCAATCGTGCAGATGTCCTGCAGTTCCTGCTGACGATCTTCGTCTTTCCGCAGTTCCCATGGCTTCTGATCTTCAACGTATTTGTTGGCCCGGTCTGCCAGCGCGAGGATCTCTCTCATCGCGCCGTTATAATCGCAGTTCTCGTAGGCCGTCGCGATGGCTTCGCTGCGACTGGCACCATATTCGAACAGCCCCTCGTCATCCGGGTAAGCAGAGGAGAGTCCAGTCTGGGCGACGAACTTTGCACTCCGGCTCGCCAGGTTGACGACCTTCCCGACCAGATCCGAATTCACTTTCTGTACGAATTCGTCGAGGTTCAGATCGAGATCATCCAGTCTCGACCCCAGCTTCGAAGCGTAATAATAACGCAGGCAGGCAGGGTCGAGGTGATTCAGATACGTGGCGGCTTTGACGAAGGTCCCCTTGGATTTGGACATTTTCTCGCCATCCACAGTCAGGAACCCGTGAATGTGTACCTTCTCGGGCAGATTGAAACCCGATGTCTTAAGCATTGCCGGCCAGAAGAGTGTATGGAAGTAGGTGATATCTTTGCCGATGAAGTGGTGCACTTCGGTTTCCGGATTTTTCCACCACTTATCGAAGTCTTCGTTATTGTTCTCACACCATTCGAGTGTGGAGGCGATGTAACCGATGGGCGCGTCGAACCAGACGTACCAGAAATTGCCCGGGCTGTCCGGAATTTCAAAACCGAAATAAGGGGCAGGGCGGGAGATATCCCAGTCCCGCAGCGGATCACCCAGAAAATGACCTTTGAGATAATTGGCCACTTCAGACTGTAGATGATGGCCTGACTGCGTCCATTCATCGAGAAAGCCGTGCAGGTCTTCAATACGCACGAACAGATGGCTGGCGGTCCGCAGTTCCGGTGTCGTGTTGGACAATGTACTGACCGGATCGATCAGATCGGCGGGCGTGTAGGTACTGCCGCACTTGTCACAGTTATCGCCGTACTGGTCGGTCGCCTTACACTTGGGACAGGTTCCCTTCACAAAGCGGTCTGCCAGGAATGTATTCTCTTGCACGTCGAACAGCTGCGTGACTTCCTTTTCGTGAACCAGTCCGGCTTCGCGCAATGACGACCAGATTTGATGACAGACCTTGCGGTTCTGTTCGCTGTTCGTACTGCCGTAATTATCGAACTCAATATTGAAACCAGTGAAGTCGGCAATATGTTTCTCGCGGACATCAGCAATCAATGCTTCTTCCGAGCGGCCTTCCTGGCGGGCGCGAATCATAATTGCGGTGCCATGCGTATCATCGGCGCAGAAGAATCGACATTCATGGCCGCGCAGCTTTTGAAATCGCACCCAGATATCGGTCTGGATGTATTCCACGAGGTGGCCAATATGAATGTCACCATTGGCGTAAGGCAGGGCCGCGGTGACCAGGATGCGACGTTGTGGCATAATATTCCCGACTGAGGTTAATGGAAATCAGACAAAATTCACTTACTGTAATCAGAACAGACACCCGATCCCTCGCGGGGTTCAGCTGAAACAGCCGCGCATCACCCGAAAACGTGGAATTCTGTACCGGCAGAGGGCCTGTTCTCTCAGAGGGCGTCGATTGTACGGCGCCGGGCACAATCCCGCAATCCACTCATTTTGGGCCTGCCCCACACGGTTTAGAACGTCGAACCAGTCATCAGCAGAGGACCATTCGAAGAACAGAGGGCCCGCACCAGATCCAGCTGGCTGACGATGCCGATCTGCATATTATCTTTATAGATTGCACCAAATGCGGAGGAGGAATTCCGCATTACATACAACGCCTCAAGCATGCTGTAATCGATCTGAAGTCGCGGCATATTATAGACGGCTGGAATGATCGGCGAGGGCGACGTTATCAGATCCACCAGCTTGATATAAGAGGTCCACTCACTCTGATGCGCAGCGCGAATCGGAATGAAGGAAATCTGGTTCTGCTGTGCCATCTGAATAATGTCTGCGGTATCGGTGCTCCGGGTGACTCCCTTGATCTCTGCCTGGGGAATCATGACCTTCCGCACCGACTGGGCTGCGGTATTGAACATACCCCGTACCAGCTGTTTCTGTGCATTGCCTAAAATCCCCTCCAGGTGCCCCTCTTCGAGTACCTTCACCAGCCGCTGTCGTCCCAGCACCAGCTGCGCGGGTTTATTACGATCCGGTGAAAACTGTTCCAGCAGCCGAGTGATCGCTACCAGGGGAACGCTGACGAGCCAGAACGCACGGTAAAAGAAATCGAACCACCGACAGTAGCGTCTAAGCAGCATGGTCGGCGCCCGGTAATACAGGTTCTTAGGCACCAGCTCCCCGAAAATGAAGATGAGCGGCGTAAAGAGAATCGTCGTCACAATCTCTGCCCTGCCGCCGGACTCCTGAAAAACCGCAGCAATGCCCATCGAGATCGCAATGGTTACGAGGTCATTCGCCAGGTTATTGCCAATGAGTGTCGTCGCGACAAAGTAGCTGGGGTTCTGAGCAAACCAGCAGAGCCGCTGGGCAATCGGATCGCCTTCGTTGGCATCGATATTCAGACGCAGGAAACTGACGCGGTAGAAGCCGGTCTCGGATCCACTGAACAGGGCTGACAGGCGGAGGCCGATCGCAAACAATGCCAACGCGCCGAGAATGGGAAGCCAGTTCAACTTAGGTATCAACCTTCAACACAAAACAGAAACGACGTACTCCCCCTGGAGACATCATAAAACTGGATTCTCTTGAAACACGTCTCATCTTGCAAGAGGTGCTATGAATTCCTAACTGAAAATCAATCACTATTTTCCGGCGGACCCACGCCGATGACTTACATTTTCCTGATCTATGACCTATGTTTTAGTAACAACACGATTGCCCAGTCTGCTCATTTTGACAGAGTAGCACAGTGGCGGGCCGGACAGCATGCTTTCTCGATGTTCCCAACAGGGCGGTGTTACCTAAGTCGCTTGGAATCAGGAATTTAAGCACGTTCACTTCAGATAAGTAAGATCCGATGAAAGTTCAGCAATTTTTAGATCACCACGGGATCAAGGAAAACCCCTTCGGTCAGGAAGACGCCCAGAGCGATCACGTTTTCAAGGAATTCTGTCTGAACGGCACTCACCACCCGGTCTGGGATAAAATATTTTCCAATCCCGCCAACCCTTCCACTTCGGTTGTGTTCGGCGAAAAGGGAGCAGGGAAAACCGCCATCCGGATGCAGATGATCGAACAGCTGCAGAAACACAATGCCCAGCATCCGGAAAACCGCGTCTTCGTCATTGAGTACGATGACTTCAATCCGTTCCTGGACTGCTTCCGCGAGCGGTACTCGGGCCGCAATCGTCGCCCCGAACGACTGCTCTCCCACTGGCGACTCTGGGACCACATGGATGCCATCCTCTCGCTGGGGGTGACCCAGCTGATCGGCGAAATGATCGAGCCCGACAATACGGAAGAGAACAATATCCGCTCGGTGACCAAGGCGCAGATCAACAGCCTGACCCATCTGGAAAAACGGGATCTGCTGCTGCTGGCTGCCTTTTATGATCACAGTCTGGATATGCCGGCCGTCCAGCGCTGGAACCGGCTCCGCAAACGTTTGAAATTCAGTTACTGGAAAACCGAATGGGAACGTGGCCTCGGCTTCCTGGTGACCATCGTGACGGTCGCCCTGGTCTTCTACCTCGGCAACTGGAAGGACTTCCAGAAGTGGTGGATCTGGCTGATCATGTTTGCCGGCTGGACTCCCTGGCTCTGGAAACAACTCACACTGATGTGGAAATCCTGGCGGGTTTCACGCGAGGTGCGGGTCTTTGATCATCTGTCGAATGCCCTGCGTAAAATCCTCTCGCGCATCGAACGCAGAGAACTCGCCGGTCAACCGATTCCCTGCCGGGATCGCAGCGATGACCGCTACGAACTGCTCACCAAGTTTCAGACGATCCTCAAAAAAATGGGATTCGAAAATATCGTGATCCTGGTGGACCGGGTCGACGAACCTCACCTGGTCAACGGCTCTGCAGAACGCATGCGGGATCTGCTCTGGCCGATGTTCGATAACAAACTGCTCAAACATCCGGGAGTCGCCTTCAAACTGCTGCTCCCCTCAGACGTGGTCTACTACCTGCAGCGTGAAGAGAAAGAATTCTACGAGCGCTCGCGGCTGGATAAGCAGAACCTGATCACCTCACTGGACTGGACCGGCGAATCGCTGTACGACGTCGCCAGCGACCGCATCCGGGCCTGCACGGCAGATCACAAAACGGATATTTCCATTCGTGACATGTTTGATGAGTCCATCTCGGAACAGGAACTCATTGCACAGTTCGCCCAGTTACGGGTCCCCCGGCACCTGTTTAAGTTCCTGTATCGACTGCTCGTCGATCACTGCAATCGCTATACGGTTGATAATCCCAGCTGGAAAATCAACCGGGAAACGCTGCATAAAGTGATGAGCCTCTTCCAGCGGGATCTGGAAGCCTTTGATCGTGGCATGGGAACAGGTTGAAAATGGTCCCCCCGTCCGGTAGTTTTAAGGGATAAACTTTCCTGACAACGATCCCACCGGAACCACCCCCATGCAAACCAACCTCAATCGACGTGAAATGCTGGCTGCCACAGGCGGTCTGCTGGCCGCTGGTCTTTCCTCCACACCCGCCCTCGCCGGGAAAACGGAGCGCCAGCGATCTGCGGCTGAACCGTTCGCCTACTGCTTTAATACCAGCACCGTCCGCGGTCAGAAACTGGGGATCGTCGAGCAGATCAACCTCACTTCCAGTGCCGGCTACGATGCCATCGAGCCCTGGCTGCGGGACATCGATCAGTATGTAAAAGAAGGGGGTTCACTCAAGGATCTCCGCAAACGGATTGAAGATGCCGGCCTGACGGTCGAGAGCGCTATCGGCTTCGCCCAGTGGATCGTCGATGATGACGCGCAGCGCAAAGCAGGGCTCGAACAGGCCAAACGGGATATGGACACACTCCAGCAGATCGGCGGCATCCGCATGGCTGCGCCTCCGGTTGGCGCCACCAAACAATCGGATCTGGACCTGTTCGCAGCAGCCAAACGGTATCGCGCCCTGCTCGAACTGGGCGATCAGATGCAGGTCGTTCCGCAGGTCGAGGTCTGGGGCTTCTCCGAGTCCCTCTCGCGACTGGGGGAATCGATGTTTGTCGCCATTGAAAGCGGCCACCCCAAAGCCTGTCTGCTCCCGGACGTGTATCACATCTACAAAGGGGGCTCCGATTTCGCCGGACTGGGGCTGCTCAGCGGCTCAGCCATTCAGGTCTTCCATGTGAATGACTACCCCGCCGATCCTCCACGCGAAACCATCAACGACGCACACCGCGTTTATCCCGGCGACGGCGTGGCACCGCTCACCGACATCTTCCGCATGATTCACCAGGCCGGCTTCCGGGGCGTGCTCTCGCTGGAACTGTTTAACCGCGAGTACTGGGAACAGGACCCGCTGGAAGTCGCGAAAACCGGCCTGCGGAAAACACGGGAAGCCGTTCTCAAGGCGCAACTCGATCAGCTTCCGAAAGTAGAATGAGACGTGAAACAGATCGCACTCCTGTTTGAGTTCGGTTCTCTGAACGGAGGCGAACATTCCATGCTGGCCATGCTCCAACAGTTGCATGGCCGGTCATTTGAATTCACCGCCTTCTGTCTTGCCGACAGTCCCCTGCTGCAGCGCCTGACATCGCTCGACATCCCCTGTCATCCAGTCCAGTTTCATGACGAACAGGGACTGAGACTGCCGCGGGAAGCGGTGCTGGAACAGTTACTCCCTGTGTTACAGGCGCAGCACTTCGATCTGCTGCACGCCAACAGCCTGTCCATGGCGCGACTGACGGGAGCCTTCGCAGAACAGTTGCCGGTTCCCTGCTCGGGGCATTTGCGGGACATCATCAAACTGAGTCGCGCTGCCATCCGGGATCTCAACCGGAACCGCAGGCTGTTTGCGGTCTCCCACGCCACCCGTGATTTTCATATCGCCCGGGGCCTGAATGCGGAGACTGTCAGCGTCTGCTATAACGGCGTCGACTGCGAACGATTTCAACCTCAGCCTGCCACGGGCGCACTGAAACAGGAACTGGGTCTCCCAACCGACACGCGTCTCTGCCTGACTATCGGCCAGATCGGCTTACGTAAGGGACAAGATGTTCTGGCAGAAGCGGCCCGACTGCTGGCAGAGCAGGGGGATCAGCAGACACATTTTGTCCTGGTTGGAGAACGGCATTCACAGAAACAGGAAAGCATCGATTTCGACCATGCCCTGGATACTACATTTGCACAACCCGGTCTGGCAGGTCGCCTGCACCGGCTGGGATACCGTGATGACATCCCCTGTCTGATGAACGAAGTGGATCTGCTCGTCCATCCGGCCAAACAGGAACCACTGGGACGCGTCCTGCTGGAAGCGATCGCCAGCGGTCTGCCTCTGGTCGCAACAGACGTAGGTGGGACTTGTGAAATCGTTGACCACGAACGCTCTGCACTGCTGGTACCTCCCGGCGAGGCAACGGCACTCGCCACAGCGATACAGCGCTTACTGCATGACCAGAGTCTAAGTCAAAGCATCGCGCAGCACGCGCGACAGCGAGCAGAAGAACGCTTTACCAGCGAACGGGCCAGCCGCAACATGGAGGCCTGCTGGCAGGAACTCTGTGACTGAGTCCGGGCGCTTAGCTGCCCTGACGGGGATGAAACTCTTCCCAACGTTTCCAGGCGTAGTCCCATTCCATCCAGAGCCGCAATACGGACCAGAGTGCCCGCAGTTTTCCCAGCTGTTCCGGAGGAATCTTCGACTGGGCGGCCATCGCATCCTGGGTCACCTCCGTCAGCCCCCACAGAGCTGCCAGTTCACGACAAAGGTTGTCAGCCGTGAGATCGATTTCCGCATCTTCGGCGACGAAGCCTGCGGCGTCAGCCATCACAAACAGTTCGAACAGCTGACTGCGATATGGATCCAGTTCCAGAGGCTTGGTGGCTGCTTCGGCTTCACCAACAACATTGGCGACGCGGCGGACAATATCATCCGCCAGATCATGGGAGGCGGAAGAAACGTGGTTCAAAGAATCGCGGGACATGGGACGAAGTTCACTCTCTGAAACAGAACAGCTCGAAGCATAGATAAAACAAAAACACATCCTGACCGATTGAGTCAGGATGTGTTTAGAGAATATCGAATTGCTGCTGCTTCGGCAACCGCCGACGCGTCCTCGAGGAACTCTGCTTCAGCTTACGGCAGGATAAAGATCAGACCGGTTGCTGTAAGTCCCTCTGTGATGGCGGCTTTGGTATTCCAGGGAACACCGTTGATCCGTTTGGGAGTATTCGGCTCGCCCGGTCGATAGAATCCTAGGGGATACATACGCTTGCGAAGCGGGTCGATGCTCATCTGGTAAGGCAACGCGATCAGCTGACCGGTAAACCGTCCCATGGAAACAAAGGGCTGCACGAGATCGCGACGGGAAAGACCGTAACGTTCCAGGTTGGGATCCTCGAAGTACAAAGGATTGTAGTTTACGTTCGAAGCTTCCCAGGTGTAGATACTTTCCGAGAAGTTCCGGCCCGGGTAAGGAGCATTGCTCAGTTTGAATTCCCGCGGGCACTCCAGAATCGCGCCCCCTTCTTCATCCGGGGCTTTACAGGGTTTGCCATCGGGGCGGGGACACAGGTTCCGGCAGGGTTCGTTCTTGGCGATCTCGGGATCAGGCTCGTAGTCGAAGAACGGCTTGATGTTGGAGATGCGTTTCAACAGGTGCGGTGTTTCGTCTTCCAGATCTTCCGGTGCGGCAGGCAATCCATCCACATTGGGAATGTCATCGCCCAGTCCGTCGTAGCTCTTCTGGGTCATGATAAAATTGCCGCTGTCGTCATCCGCTTCCGGAAAGACAGGTACCATCTGCTTTGACGGTGTGGCTGCCGGACCGGGTGTCACACTCTTGTATTGTACATTCTGAGCCTGGGATGCTGAGGGGTTCTCTTCCAGGCCAATGGTTTTAAACGGCTCGACGGCAGGTGCCGGGCTGACAGGGGTACTGGGACCGGCAGACGCGAAAGGATTAACTCCCGTGGGAGTAGCCTGAACCGCGGCGGGCGCAGGTGCCACAGGCATGTCGTCCGGGATCGGACGGAAGGCCGGTGTCTGTTCCGGTTCGTCGCTTTTGCCCTGCTTACGTTGTTCGCGGCGTTCTTTGCGTTCCTGTTTTTTCAGCTCACGTTTACTGTCGCGCGACAGGGTCTCCCAGCGCTGTTCCGGAGAACGGCTTTTCAGCTCTTCCCACGTGCTGGCAGGCACAGGATTCTGTCCGAGGAAGGGGTCCTGCTCGGCAGACGCTTCCTCGACCATCGTAAATGGCGAGAGCCCCAGAACCAGGGCCAGGCTCAGCAGATATCGCTTACCCGAACTATTCCATGGGTGAATGTTCGGCTGTGTAATTCGGTGCTTCCTGAGTGACTGCAATATCATGCGGATGGTTCTCCCTGACCGTTGCGGCTGAAACCTGAATGAATTTGGCTTCGGTTCGCATTTCCGCGACAGAATGGACTCCTAAATAACCCATACCAGCCCGTAGTCCACCTACAAGTTGATAGAGCAGATTCTGCAGCGGACCTTTGTAAGGTACGCGTCCCTCTACTCCCTCTGGTACCAGTTTCTTGGCGGAATCCTTTCCGTCTTGTGTAACTGAACTTTGACGGTAGCGTTCGCTACTGCCTTTGACCATTGCCCCCATCGATCCCATGCCACGGTAACGCTTGAAACTGCGTCCCTGGTAAAGAATCAATTCACCCGGACTTTCGTCCAGACCGGCGAGCAAACCTCCTAACATTACCGTATGAGCGCCGGCTGCCAGAGCTTTGGCAATGTCACCACTGTAACGAATTCCCCCATCGGCGATGACCGGAATACCTGTTCCTTCCAGTGCCTTGGCAGCATTGGAAATCGCAGTTAACTGCGGCACACCAACGCCTGAGATAATTCGCGTTGTACAGATTGAGCCAGGACCGATGCCGACCTTAACCGCGTCCGCTCCCGCATCCGCCAGGTCTCGGGCACCCTGTTCGGTCGCCACATTACCGGCAACCACATCGATGTCCCATCGCTTTTTGATTTCTCTCACGGTCTGGACCACATTGCCGGAATGGCCGTGGGCACTGTCAACAACCAGGAGATCCACCCCTTTTTCAATCAGTAAAGCGGCACGATCATAATCTCGGACACCCACCGCAGCTCCAACTCGCAGCCGCCCCCGTGAATCTTTGGAGGCCAGCGGGAACTGCATCGTCTTGTCGATGTCTTTGATCGTAATCAGCCCCTTCAGTTGATAATTTTCGTCAACCAGCAGAAGTTTCTCGACCTTATTTTCCAATAATATCCGCTGAGCCACTTCAAGCGTTGTATCTTCCGCAGCCGTCACAAGTTTTTCTTTCGTCATGACTTCAGATATCTGGGTGTCGGGAGAATCGAGAAACCGCAGGTCACGGCTCGTCAAAATCCCCACAAGCTTCCCATTTTGCGTCACAGGGACCCCACCGATGTTTCTCCGCTTCATTATTTCGGCAGCTTCCGCCACTGTAACTTCGGGAGGCAGCGTGACCGGATCCACAATCACACCGTGTTCGCTCCGTTTTACCAGGTCCACCTGCATTGCCTGCTGTTCCGGCGTCATGTTTTTGTGGATGACCCCAATGCCCCCTTCCTGGGCCATGCCGATCGCCATATCGCTTTCAGTCACGGTGTCCATGGGACTGCTGATAATCGGAACATTGAGAGGAATATTTCGGGTAAGCTGGCTGGCAACACTGACTTCCGAAGGCATGACTTCGCTGTAAGCTGGTTGCAGCAGAACATCGTCGAAAGTAATTCCCTGACAGATAATGCGGTCTTGCATTGGGCCTCTCCTTACGGGTCTCTTTAATGTATTTTCTGTTTTGTGTTCGAAATCGATGATATATTTTTTTGAAACATTGTAGGCAAATTACCCGCCGACGGGGCAATCTGTTTCAAATGTTTGCGTTTCGCGTGATCTGTTTCTGGAACGCATTCGCCAGTTCGATCATCTCAGGCACCGTCAGTTCTTCCGCCCGGGTTTTCTCCCGCTCGTAACCGTGCGCCTCCAGAAGTGCGTCCACTTCCGCTTTACTCAACTGTTTACTGTACATTCCCACCAATGTGCTCCGCATCAGTTTCCGCCGATGCTGGAAGACGCGCCGCAGGAAATCCTGAAAGAAGACCCGGTCATCGATCTTCTGTTTCAGAGGCGGATTCGGCGTCAGCTGGACAATTGCCGAATCGACCTTGGGCCGGGGCCAGAAAACGGTGGGGCCCACTTTTTTGAGCAGCTTGACGAAGCACTGCGACTGTAACCAGACCGACAGCGCCCCGTAATTTGAAGTCGCGGGCTTACACGACATTTTCAAACCCAGCTCGTACTGAATCGTAACCACCATCCGATTCCAGGGGAGATCCGAGGCAACCAGATTCGAAATAATGGGCGTAGCCACGTTATAAGGCAGGTTAGCCACCAGCTTCAGGTGACTGCCCGGGTTCGCTTTGAGCTGCTGGTCAATCTCTTCCAGCACGATGGGGTTGAGCCGGTTTTTGTTCTTGAGCGCGTCGCAGTTCAGCAGAGTGATATTGTCGTACTTCTGCGTGGCCTCGCTGGCCAGGGTATACATGTTGCGATCGTACTCGACGGAGATCACATGCCGGGCTCGCTGGGCCATGAACGTGGTCATGCCCCCGGTTCCGGTTCCCACTTCCAGCACGATGTCAGTGGGTTTAATGTGTCCCTGTTCAACGACGTACTCGATGATATTCAGATCGATCAGAAAGTTCTGGCCCAGATCAGAGCGCGGGTTAAAGCCATGCCGCTCAAAGAGCCGCATTAAATAAGATCGAGTCTGCCTTTCATCTTCTTTCATTGATACCATCAAGTGTTAAGGGAACCAGCTTTGACACGTACTTCCCGAGAATATCGGTTTCAATATTCACAATACTGCCCACCTGCTTCTGCCCCAGCGTCGTCACTTCCAGTGTATGTGGAATCAGCGCGATACTGAAGGAGGATGCTTCGCAGCCCACTATGGTCAGGCTGATGCCATCCACGGTGACCGATCCCTTGGGGACCATCTGCAAAGCCAGTGCTTCCGGAACTTCGAACCACATCGTGATCCATTCGCCGTCCCGGTCGATCGATTTGATCGAACCCACGCCGTCCACATGACCTTGAACGAAGTGACCACCCAGCCGTCCGTTTGCTGCCAGCGGGCGTTCCAGATTCACGGCATCGCCCACGGTTAACAGCCCGAGGTTGGTCTTCGCCAGGGTTTCCGCGCCCGCCTGGAACTTCAGAGAGTTCGCGGCGATCTCCACCACCGTCAGGCAGCAGCCATTGATGGCCACACTATCACCGATCTGGGCCTCATGTAAAATGAGTTCCGGAATCTTCAGCGTCAAATCGATGGAGGAGCCGTTCTTTTCGAGAAGTTGAACGGTACCCTGCCCCTCGACCAGTCCCGTAAACATCGGCGACAGTACCTTCGGCGTTCTAAAAACAGGGGAATTAAACGAATCAGTTTCTCAAATTTCTCTGGATTTGTATAGTCGTCCAGAGATAACTTCTTCCCAAAAAGCCCGAATTGGGGACGAAAACGCGAAATAACAGAACAGGACCGGGACCGCCAGCTCCTGCACCAGGAAGATCAGGGCCAGAGAAAACACGAGCTGAATCACATGCCGGCGGCTCCGCTGGCCAGTGAACAACTGGTTAAACACATGCGGATAATGCAGGCGCGAGACCATCAGTGCAGCGACCGCCAGCGTGATCAGCGGCAGTGCCCAACCGATGCCGGTAATTAACCACTCCGACAGGGACTGCATCGATCCATTTTTCGTCTCTGCCAGCTTGTAAAGGCCGCGCATCGCGATTGGAAAGGAAGCCACGACGCCGGCTGCCGCCGGTGAGGGGAGACCGCTGAACCCTTCGTGTGAATCATCTTCATCCGTTTCCACATTGAAGCGTGCCAGCCTCAAAATGGTACAGACCGCAAACAGCAGCGCGATCACCCATAGCAGGCGCGGATGATAGATCTGGGTACGAAACTGAATCATCTGCAGCATCAGAAACGCCGGGGCCACTCCGAAACTGATCGCATCGCACAGACTGTCGAGCTGCGCACCAAATTCCGAGGTCTGATTCGTCCAGCGGGCGGCACTGCCGTCCAGTGCGTCGAACAGCATCGCCACAAAGATCAGCACCGCCGCGATAAACAGGTGTTGATTTTCAAAAGAGTTATAGATCCCCGGTGCAGTTCCCAGCATGCGGGTCAGCCCCCCGCTGGTCACGTGCCCCATGTATTCCGGACCGACCTTGGCCGCATAGGTAATCGCGCCAAAACCACAGGCGGCATTACCCAGCGTCAACAATGTCGGCAGGACGGCAATCAGTTTACGCTTCTTCATTGGAGGCCTCAGTGGGGGACTCTGCATATTTCGCGAGAATGGTCGAACCGGCTTTCAACTTGTCACCCGGCTTCGCCAGGATTTCCAGTCCTTCTTCCTGGGGGAACACAATCACGGTCCGGGAACCCAGCTTAATCATACCGAACTGCGCCCCCTTGGTTAATTCATCGCCCGGCTTCAGGCGACAGACTATCCGCCGCGCAATTGCACCGGTAATCTGCTGTACCAGCATCGGTCGGTTGGTCGGCTCGGGCATCTGCAGATAGACTTCCAGTCGCTCGTTTAACCGCGTGGACTCCGGTCGCAGTGCGTTCAGACATTTTCCGGGTCGATACGCAAGTTTGATAATCTTACCGGCAACCGGCATCCGGTTGATATGGACATTGAAAATCGATAGGAAAATGCCGATCTCGATCGCCGGGCCGCCGATATATTCGTGATGCGCGATCTCTTCAATCGTATCGAAGGTCCCGTCCGCGGGCGAAACAATCACTCCCTCACCGGCAGGGATCGTCCGCTGGGGATTCCGGAAGAACCAGACGATCTCCATCCCGAACAACACCAGCGTAAGCACCAGCAACCAGCCGATGTAGCTGAGCACCCCGGTAACCACGCCGGACAAAATCACCCCGGAGAGCAGGGCGGCACCGCCGAAAAACAGGGTTGAGAGAACGAACAGTTCGGCCAGCCCTTCGCGGGCAAAGGGGAGTCGGCTGCGATACGCAAAGGGATCGTCCGCTTCCTCCCAGTAGTAGCCTCCCTGGTTCTCATGATATTTGAGGTCGCGGGGATCGAGCACATCATGCGGACAGGGATTGAAGTCCCCCTTCCGTGTGCTCTCCATTTTCTTCACGTAACCGGGGCGAAACGTCTTCAACCAGAATCGCCGCCAGCGGCCCCAGAGCATTTCCAGGTTGATAATAATTCCCCCACCCGGCTGAATGGTCGTCAGTTGCGGATCCATGGGCTGGACTTCCCGTCGGGAATAAGGTTGTCCGGTGGCAGGTGGATTAACGTCTGATGAAGTTGAACTCATAAGGTCTTGAATTTCGGTGGTTGCGTGCTGCTGATCATTTCGGGAACGGTTTCAGAGACCGGACTGGTCCCTGCTATAGAACGTCCCAGTTTAACAGGATCGCGGCTGGCTGACGAGATACGCCCTCGTTCATCACTATTTTTAATCTGTTTTCTTCACGGGCAACGGGTCGAATCGAAAAAATCCGTGCAGCGTCTCTGTTTGATACTTCTGGCCGGATCCGGGTCTGCCTGCGATTCACTGGTCGGGCAGCGAAGTCACGTTGCATCTGTAAGCCTGGTCAGAGTTTGAGCATATTCCGGACAGGCTGGTATCCGCAGGTCGGGTAAAGATTCATTTAATCTAAACGCAATCGTTTGAGGTTACCCCGGCTTTCTGCTAAAAATATGCTGCTTTACGCCAAATAATATCAAACTATGTTGATGTGTTGCGAAATCAACAGATCGAGTTCATCCTGTCGAACTTTTAGAGGAAACAAAACCGATGAGTATTGCCATTAGTTCCGTTCATGCCCGTGAAATTCTTGACAGTCGCGGGAATCCCACTGTGGAAGTGGATATCGAGCTGGAAAATGGAGTTGTAGGCCGAGCCGCTGTTCCCAGCGGTGCCAGCACAGGGATGCACGAAGCCTGTGAACTGCGCGACGCCGATAAAAAAGACCGCTTCCTGGGCAAAGGGGTCCAGCAGGCCGTTCAGAATGTGAACACCGAAATTGCCGACGTACTGGTTGACCTGAATGTCTGCGATCAGCTGCTGATCGACCGTGTCATGCTCGACCTGGATGGCACCGAAAATAAATCACGCCTGGGTGCGAACGCCATTCTGGCCTGTTCGCTGGCCGCCGCACATGCAGCAGCTGCCTCTTCCGATCTGCCCCTGTTCCGTTACCTGGGTGGCGTTGGCGCCAACCGTCTCCCCGCCCCGATGATGAACATCATCAACGGTGGTGAGCACGCCAGCAACGGTATCGACCTGCAGGAATTCATGGTTATGCCCCTGGGCTTTGACAACTTCAGCGACTCCCTGCGTTGCGGAACCGAAATCTTCCACTCGCTGAAGAAAGTGCTTTCCTCCAAAGGTCTGAGCACCGCCGTCGGCGACGAAGGGGGATTCGCTCCCGATCTGCCCAACAGTGAAGACGCCATCGACGTCATTCTGACCGCGATCGAAAAAGCAGGTTACAAAGCCGGCGATCAGGTCAAAATCGCCCTCGACGCCGCTTCTACCGAATTCTACAACACAGAAACCGGTATCTACACCGTCGAAGGTCGCGAATTCGATTCCGCAGGCATGGTCGACTTCCTCGCCTCATGGGTTGAAAAGTACCCGATCTGCTCTATCGAAGATGGTCTGGCAGAAGACGACTGGGAAGGCTGGAAAGCACTCACCGAACGGATCGGCGACAAAGTCCAGCTGGTCGGCGACGACCTGTTCGTGACCAACCCCAAACGTCTGCAGCGGGGAATCGATGAAGGGGTTGCCAACAGCATCCTGGTGAAAGTCAACCAGATCGGCACCCTGTCCGAAACCATCGAAGCAGTTCAACTGGCAGGACGCAACGGTTACACCGCCGTCATGAGCCACCGTTCCGGCGAAACCGAAGACACCACCATCGCCGACCTCGCGGTTGCTCTCTGCACTGGTCAGATCAAAACCGGTTCCGCCAGCCGGACCGACCGGATCTGCAAATACAACCAGCTGCTGCGAATCGAAGAGATTCTGGGAGAGGAAGCCACCTTCGGCGGTACCATCTCCTGAATTGATTCCACTCAACTCTGAGACTAACAACTCCCCCCGGAACATGTTTCCGCGGGGAGTTTTTTTGTGCGGACATGAGTTGAAGGATGCGATTCGCCGCCCCGTCTCATTGCATTTCTGCTGAGCACAAGCCAACCGGCACCATAGACACAGCTGCGCCAATCGCCACAGCTTAACAGGGTCTGGAGAAACCTGTGCAACCCTGTCGATCTTGATGAGGTAGCTCTGCGCCCGACGTCTGCAGAGATCGTGTCCCTTTTGTATCGGCCATCAACATCGTGACTCACAGACAGCACCAGAACGAAGAAACCGGGATCGGCTGGATGATCTCGCTGACATTCTGGCTGCTGTTATTCCTCGCCGCGAGCCTGTTCGCTGCGGTTGTCCTTTCGCCGCGGTACCTGGCCTACCTTGAGCTACGGAATGAGTATCTCTCGAACCAGGTCCAGCTGGTGACGCTGGAAAATCAGGTTGAATACCTGAAACAGATCGCCCATTCGCTGGAACATGATCCTGAGTTTCGCTCTGAAGTCGCGCGGGTCGACTTTGATGCCGTTCGACCGGGTGAAGAGCGCATTGCCGTCGATCCCGATCTGGCCCTGGATCTGCCTCAATGGAATCCGCGTCAGAGAATCCCGGTCACCAGTCGCGCCTGGTACGTACCCATGTTGAGCATGGTCAGTGAAAATCACAAGGTGCGATCCTCTCTATTGCTGACCGCCGGGGTGATCGTACTGCTGTCCTTTACGTTTCTGCATGAATCACAGTCCCATCAGCTGGAGCACGTAACCCGTTCCACTAAAGACTTTGTGTCGCTGTTCCTCTCTCGATACCGCGTCTCGGAATCGGAAGCTGATGAGGACTGACCCCGGTTCCGACTGTAAGGAATAACACGAATGCAGCAAACGCCCCGCCTGCAACACCTGATCTCGTTTTTGTGATCCTAGCCTTTCTTCCCAGGAACCACGTTGTTCGGATTTTTTCTGGAATAGCTTCTCTGTCATTCTATCTCGCTGAAAGCCGGCAGCAGAAATCAAATTCAGTTCGGACAATCCCGAAGCCGCGACGATCTGATTAGTAGTTATTTCATGACGTTTCAACCCTGAAGGGCATCACAGAATGGATACAGATAAGCAAGCCAGGACTTCTCTGTTAACGGAATTCAGACTGAGACGCTGGGCGCGGATGCACTACGTTTCAGCCGATCAAAGAAAAGCGACCTGGAATCCCATCGTTCTCGATGAAATGCAGAATAAGGATCAGGAAATGCACGAAGCAGAAGAAAACAGCATGAAGGCCCGTGTTTCATCCATGTATGTGCCACTGGCACCCGGGATCATTACCCGTATCGATCAGTCACACGAAGAAGCCGCTGCACCTCACATCCTGAAAATGCAGGATCGCTCCTCGCGCAATCTGCAACGGGTCGCTGATCAGATGCTGGGCGAATAAGCTCACTCAATCACGCGTTCAGATTCTCTCGACCTCCGCACTATTTGCGGGGGCCGACGTAGTCATCCACAAACGCGTCCAGCAGCAGCACATCCAGACGGTCCATCTGCTGCGTTTTCTCATCCCCGGTCTGCAGGGGAGGCTCGTAATCGGCGGCAGCAGTAATGCGAATCCGTTTGGCCTCGACTCCTTTCTGGATCAGGTAGAGCATAGCCTCTCGCCCTCGCTGGTAAGTCAGTACCAGTTTGTCATTGTAGTGGCCGTCCTGAGGCAAAGGTTTCACCGACGTATGAGCCCGTAGCTCGATTTTGTTCGGTTTGCCCGCCAGCTCCGGTATCATCTCGTCCAGCTTCGTTTTACCTTCCTCGTCAAGTTCTACCTGGGTCTGACCATAATACAGGGTCTTCCCGACGGGAACCGGCACACCTTCCCGGAAGCGGAAGATACGCACATCTTTGCCTTCGAGGGCCTTCGTCTTGATCCCCCCGCGTCCCCGCGCCTTACTGTCGGTAAACGCCCCCAGCATACTCATCTGTTCGATCATCGAGTTCATCGGGAAATATTTTCCCGGAGGTGAAATGGGGCCGGTACGATAACCCGTGTAAGACTGAATCGACTCCAGAATCGACCGGTATTTCTCATCATTCACGATTTCACTCAGTGAAACCAGCATGATGAAGAACGTCAGCAGCAGCGACATCATGTCACCGTAAGTCACCACCCATTCGGGGACTCCCGGTGGACCATCGTCTTCCATGACTGTCTGCTCCTGCTTAGTGAATGAAGAAATAAGGAGATTCGGCAGAATCTGCTGCTCCCGCGGAATTCCAGCGCCGCTTACCACCAGAATCGTCATGCGGCGCCGTGAAACTTGGCGGATTTTTCTCAAACTGGCCCTGTTCAGCGGGTTTACAGGGCCTCCCCCTCAGCTCCGGCGGGGTTCTGCAAATCCCCTCCCTCGAACAAAATGCCCCTTAGATCATTGACGAACACAATAAATATCTACAACATTAGGAGTTAAGTAAGCAGCAACCGATCAGAACATCAGCGCCAGAGAAATCCGGGAATTTCTGGAAAAAGAAAAGGAAGTGGTCAAGGAATGTCGAGCCCCCTCATTGTGCAGCAGTCGGAATTGGTCGCACTCTGTGATCAGATTCAGGATGCGGGCATCGTTGCATTCGATACGGAATTCGTTTCCGAATTCACTTATCGCCCTGAACTTTCCCTGCTGCAGTTTTCCTTCGAAGGACGCACGGTCGCCGTCGATCCCTACGAAGTGGATGATCTGACTCCCTGGTGGGATATCATGACCGACGATTCCACCACGGTGGTCGTGCACGGCGGACGCGAAGAGGTTCGTTTCTGCCGCCACTTCTCCGGCAAGAAACCACAAAAGCTGATCGACCTGCAAATCGCCGAAGGGCTCCGCTCGCGGAGCTTTCCCATCTCCTATACCGCACTGGTCGCCCGCGTGCTGGGAGAAAAAGCGGGCAGTAAAGAGACCCGCACGGACTGGCGCCGCAGACCACTCACTGACCAGCAGATCAAATACGCTCTCGACGACGTCAAGTACGTACTGCGCATCTGGAAGATCCAGGAAAAAGAATTAACGGACCTGGGCCGTCTGGAGTGGGCCCAGGCGGAATTTCAACGGATGATCGATGAAGTCGATTCCGAATTTCACCGCGAAAACTGGCGCCGCGTTTCCGGGTTGCACAAACTGAAGCCGCGCGAACTGGCCATCGTCCGCGAACTCTTTGACTGGCGCGATGAAGTTGGCCAGGACAAGAACCAGCCGGTCCGTCGGATTCTCCGCGACGACCTGTTAATCGAACTGGCCAAACGCAAACCCAAGACACCACAGGACCTGACCGCCACCCGCGATCTCAATCGCAAGAACATGTTCAAGCTTGCTCCCCAGGTCATTCAACGAATTGAGAAAGCCCTGCAGCTTCCCAATGACCAGCTTCCGCAATTGGAGGAAAATCCCAATACGCAGCAGAATCAGGATGAGCAGGTGATCGGTAAACTGCTGGGTATTGCCCTGGCGAACCGTTGTGCCGAGATGAATGTTTCCCAGACGCTGGTGGGAACGACATCCGATTTAAGGCACCTGGTCCGCTATCATGTGTATGGAGAGCAGAGCGACGACAGGCCTCGCCTGATGACAGGCTGGCGAGCGGAAGTCTGCGGTGATCTGCTCACTGACGTCCTGGACGGCAAGATCTCCATGCGTGTCGCCGATCCGGAATCGGATCATCCGCTGCATTTCGAAAGACTCAGCTAGGCACAATCAGCCCCAACCTGTACAATCGCCACGTTGTACCGGTGATATCCTCACTCTGCCGGTGGATCGTTTCATTCTACCAGGAACAGAGTCAGGAATGCCGATGATACTCCTTCGCATACTGCCCCTCATACTCATGCTGGCTTCGCCCCTCCTGGGAGCGGAACCCGCGCCGGAAGATGACTATCAGGCTGTCGCGGGAAAATGGGTCCGCAATGATCAGGCCGGCAATGGGTCTCCCCTGCAGGTGGAACAGGAAATCATCGGCAAGAAATCCATCGTGCGGGTATTTGACCTGAATGGCAAACTGATCCACGAGCACCAGGCGCAATTCCGCTTACAGCGGATGGAAGATGTCAACGTCTTCGTTTATTTTGATCTGGAAGTGACCGCCGGTCCGAACAAAGGAAAACGGCAGCCCCAGCCACGATCGTTCGCCTATCGCATCCGAAAGAATCAATTCATCCAGGTGGAAGGACTTCTCAGAGAAGATCCCTCGCCGGCCCGCATGCTGATCTGGCTCAAAAAGACGCCACCGCAACCGGACGTGTAAATTACACGTCCTTCCGCCGGTAAAGCACTGCTTAGAAGCCGACGGATTCGGAGACCGGGAAGGACTCCAGATCATCAAACTCACTCATTAATAATGCGTTCTGCCTCTTTGAGATGCTTCTCAAATTTTTCCTGGTCGGGACTTGGTTCGGTCCGCGCATTGTCCAGCATCCCGGGCAGATAATCGCGACCCGCCCAGAGCATCTGCTGGAGCTGAGGGCGATCAGAACCGGCACTCGTTTCGAGCTCTTTGATCAGGGGATCCATCTCTGATTTGACCTTGTTCTTGAAACTGGACCACTCGGCATCGCTGGCCTGCTTCTGTTGCAGTGCCAGAAATTCCTGGTGGATCGCTTTGAACTTGGCCAGTTCAGCATCTCCGCCGGGGGCAAACAGGTCTCCCAGTGGGACGAAGTACAGAATTGCAGCCAATACGATCGCTCCGCCTACACCTCCCAGAATTTTGGGATCCATCATGGGCCCCAGCGCCTCGAATGGATTGGAACGGGCGACTTTAATCTGCGGCTTGGCGGGACGGGACGGGGGAGGAGTCGCTGCCATCGGAGCAGGAGAGGCAGCAGGACTACTGGCCGGCGGTGGAACAGCGGCAGCGGGAGTTGCCGCTGTGGGCGTCGCATCAGCGCTCTCCGTTTCCGCGGGAGCTGCTGCTTCCTCTTTCTTTGGCTCGGGCTTTTTCAACTGCAGCGCTTCAATCTGCCAGGCTTCAAACCACTCCCCTTTTCTGCCCAGCTTGAGCAAATCGGTGGGTTCGACACGCTGCTGCTCCGCCCACATTTTGATTTTGTGTGCTTCGATTGGACCGTAACCCATGCCTCCCAGTTTGCAGTACCATTTCTGACGGGACCGCATCTTCAGGATCGGTGGCTTGGGTGGCTCTGCTGCTTTCTTCTCTTCTTCTTTTGCTTGCTTTTTCTTGCTTTTCTTTTTCCTGGATGATTCAGAAACATCCGCTTCTGCCTCTTCGGTCTCCGTTTCGCCGGAAGTCGGTACGATCTGGTCTGCGTCCATATCTTCCGCATCAATAACGTCCAGGTCACTTCCCGATGAACTCAAGAAGACCACCGTTCGCGCGGGAACCCACTCCGGTTCTGCAGATGACTTCACCTCATCGTTCGGTGCCAGTTCGCCATCGAACAGCATCTGCATCAGATCATCGGCTGACATCGGCCCGAGTTCATGATTCAGTACCCGGCAGTACCACTGCACTTTCTGATGCTTGCTCCGCACGGCTTCCAAAGTGGCAAAGCGGGGGAGCTGAGATTCGAGCTCAGAAGAAAGTTTATCTTCCTCTTCGACGATTGAGAAACCTTCCATTGAGGGCAGATTCGTATTCTCCTCCATCCCAAACGAAGAGTCCACGATCGAAAAATCGTCCAGAGAGAGTTCGGTCTCCTCTGACTCGCTTGAGTCAAACAACCCTCCAATGTCTGCTGCGGAGAACCAGTTCCCGCCCTCACCGACTCTGACCTCCATTTGTGGCGTCAGCTTTCCTTCATGAGCCATGGAAAACAGCTCTTCGAAAGAGATGGGACCAGATGTTGTTTCTTCTGACTGCCTGTAATACCAGCTGTCCTGTGCCATTTTTTATCTAACAATCTGTGACAGATCTAAAGTGAATTTGTGCCTGAGTCTCTGGAACTGCGCGCACAAGGCCCGTGCTCTAGTTGCCTATTTTAATGCGCAGGGTAGGGCGCAAATCTACGATTTTCGCCTTGTTTTTTCGAAAAACCGACAAAAACAAAGGGGGGCGCGCAGTTCCACCACCTGGAAGTGAGGCGTTTCGGCCACCCGCTGCCGGAATCGTTACGATTGGCCCCTCCCGCGGTCAGCGGACGCTCAGACATGCCAGGTGTCAGACGCAACTGCTTCAGGCAGCAGCAGTTTTCTGCTTTCGCAGCAACAACCCCATAAAGAAGACAAACAGGGCACTAAAGCAGCAGAAGCCCGCAAACCAGTCGCCGTATTTCGTATACAGGCTGGTCCGGTTATCCAGGGGAACCGTATCGATGACAACCGCATTCATCGATTTGTTCCACCGCCCGGTCTTCGGATTCACAAACGATTTTCGACCCTGATTATCACCATCAATGAAGACATCAGGCTCAACAATCATGCCGTCACCATCGATGACAGCCGAGATCCCTGTATTCACGGCACGCACCATCGGTGTCCGGTTCTCTACGCAGCGGAACGAAGCGGTAATCAGGTGCTGATCCAGCTCACTGGAGCCATGGAACCAGCCGTCATTGGTCAGGTTGACCAGGCAGTCGATCGGGGCCGAGGGTGACTCTACCGTCGCTGACTGATTCATGACCGAGCGAACCAGTTGGGGAACGGTATCTTCGAAACAGATCACCGGAGCGAAGTTCCAGTCCCGGTATTCAAAGTTTGCCGCATGCTTCCCGGGTTCAATTCCGAAAGAGGCCCCTAAAGGAGTGAGGACCTGCAGGAAAGGCAGGGTGTCGCGTAAGGGTGTATACTCACCGAACGGGACCCGGTGAATCTTGTCATAGCGGGAAGTAATCCCGACATCAGGTCGCACAAAGGCTGCGGAATTATACTGCTCCACACGCTTGTCACCGGCAGAGACCGTGTCGAGTCCAATCACCAGTGCAGCGTTCGCTTCCTGGCTCATATTCGTCAAAGTTTTTGAACTGAAGTTTCGCTCCATCTCTTCAGCGGAATTTCCGGCGCGATCGCCTGCAACTGTTCGTTGGTTTTTCCGTTGCGATCCACCAGCGGCCAGCGGAACATCGTCTCCGGCCAGACCACCAGATCGGGCTGATGACGCACTGCGGCTCCCATTAACACCAGATGTTTCAGGTAGATCGACCGCCATTGATTCTGATCGTGTTTGAGGGAACTCGGAAAATTACCCTGAATCAGCGCGATACGGGGACCATCTTTAAACTCAGCCTGCCCGCGTCGCACATAGCCATATCCCAGTACCGACAGAAACAGGGCCAGACAGACCGCGGTCTGAATCAGCTGCTTGCGACCAATCTGATCCAGGTTCTGTTCTTCG
The DNA here is from genome assembly GCF_009720525.1 of Gimesia benthica. NCBI lineage: Bacteria > Pseudomonadati > Planctomycetota > Planctomycetia > Planctomycetales > Planctomycetaceae > Gimesia > Gimesia benthica. The sequence continues at coordinate 3,873,659 of NZ_CP043930.1, read as the reverse complement.
GGTGTCAGATTGGTCGGAAAGAGTTGTAGCCGCTTCATCAGTGACATCGGCAGCAGATCGGTAAAACAGGCGGCCAGCATCACCACCACAAAGCTCACACCGTAGGCTCCCGTAATATCGCTGATCTGAATCAGCTCGGTCCACCGGTATTGCGTGTGACCAATGTAATACCAGGAGAACCCGGTCAACAGGTAAGCCCGCATGTATTCCAGACCAACCCACATCACGGGTGCGGCCAGTGGCAACGGAATACGGAACCGATGCACGGAAATGCGGCTCAGAAAAACGAAGGTCGGAAAGTACAATGCGAAGTAACACGCGAGTGCGATCCAGGCGATATACATACTGGGATCACCGAGACGCATCCACTGCAGTGTAGGAATCGTAAACAGCAGGCCGCCGCAAAGGGTGGCGGTATACATCAATCTGGTTGCGCGGGGAATGCGAACCAGCAACAGTAGCGGAATCAGGCAGACCCAGCCCAGCGGTCCGAAGTCAACGGGAGTGAAGCTGGCCCACATCAGCACCGCCGTCAACCCCGACAACGTCCAGGCTCCCCAGGTGGGAGCAGGCGAAGTCCGCGCGGTATTGATGATCCGCTGAATATCCTGCCCCAGGGCATGATCGGGGGTGGATTCAGGTTGGGAGGATTGAGCATCAGACACGGACTGTGGTTCCATTTCGGGAAGATCAGAGGGATTTGGTTCGGTAGAGATTGTGGTCGAGGTCATGAGTTCCATCCTTGGTTTTCGATCTCGCAGAGAAACGCTGACTGAGCGATTTCCTGAACGTGAAACATCCTGTCCCACGGAAACCGGTCATTCTTCTTACGTCGCTTCAACGCTTCTCAATGGGGCCAATCCAGTCAGCGGACCCCATTTTTATGTCTGATTCTGGTGTTTTTTACTGAAATCAGGCTTTCAGGAGTAGATCAATCAGGGGAGAAACTCACTCTACTACCATAAAAATGTGTCAATTAAGAACCCGCTCTGATACAGCTGATTGCCCGTAGAGAACAGCGCGACTGCATTCGCGGCCACTGTTGCATGCAAATCCGCAGAACCCATTGATTTCAATGGAGTTACGAACGCCACCCCTTCTGACCACTCGACGCGAGCAGGTTGATAAGTGGGGCGATCCCCTCGCGACTGAAAGTCCGCCGTCAGCCGTGCTCTCAATTTCCGGGGCATCGGATGGGGATCACCGAGGAACTGTCGCAACGCGGAGCGTACAAAAAGTTCGAAGCAGACCATACTACTCACCGGGTTCCCGGGCAGACCGAAAATGTAGCAGGGCGAACCAGTCTCACGCTCCAGAAGCCCAAACCAGAGCGGCTTGCCCGGCTTCAGATTCACCTTGTGAAATACCTGTTTCACGCCGGCTGCATCCAACTCCGAGGGGACCAGGTCCAGTTCCCCGGCAGAAACACCGCCGGAGAGCAGCAAAAAGTCGCTCTTGAGACCTTCCCGGATTTTCTCGCGTAGCTGGTCGCGTTCGTCGCGGGCGATTCCCAGCGGTACAGGTCGGGCATCGGCCTGCAGGATCTGGGAATGCAGCATGACTTCATTCGAATTACGAATCTGTCCCGCCTGGGGACGCTCTTCCGGCGGCACAAGTTCATCACCGGTCGCCAGAATCGCCACGGAGGGCCGCATCCGAACCGGAATCTGGGGACTGCCGGTTTCGGCCAGCGCGCCGATCTCCTGGGCGCGAAGATACGCACCCGCTTTGACCACGGTCGCCCCTTCTTCCAGCACCGAAGACCGGTAAAGCATATTCTTACCCGGTTCGACGGGCGTCGTTTTAATCCGCACCGTCTGCTCGGATTCGTTGATCTCACAATGCTCGATCTGAATCACAGCGTCCGCACCTTCCGGCAGTGGAGCGCCGGTCATGATCTGTGACGTCTGTCCCGCCTCCAGGGACTGACTGGGCACCGAACCCGCGTAGATGACTTCCTGAATCTGCAGGGTCCCGGTTCCCTCAGGCACGTCGCAGCTGCGAACGGCAAAGCCATCCATCAGTGCCTTATCGAACGGGGGAATATTGACATCACTGACGGCATCTTCCGCCAGCACACCATGCGTGGCTTCAAACAATGAGCAACGTTGGGGAGTCGTGGGTCGGACTGTTTTGAGAATCTGATTGAATGCTTCCTGGACAGACAGCATTAGGAATGCCTCCCTCTCTGGTTCAAGCGCTGGTGAGTTCTTCCGCGGGCAACTGCAGGAAATTTTTCAGCAGCGTGATTCCTTCATGCGTCAGAAAACTTTCCGGATGGAACTGCACGCCATGGACCGCAAATTTCCAATGCCGGAGCCCCATGACTTCTTTCGGCTGTCCCTCCTCTTCGACCCAGGCACAAACTTCCAGATCCTCAGGGCAGGTTTCCTCGGGAACGATCAGGCTGTGATAGCGTGTCGCCTGAAACGGGGAAGGCAGGTTCTGAAACACGCCTTTGCCGTCATGATATACCTCAGAGACTTTGCCGTGCATCAGTCGCTGAGCACGAACCACTTTCGCACCAAAGACTTCTGCGATGCACTGATGTCCCAGGCAGACCCCCAGAATCGGAACTTTCCCCGCGAAATGCGCGATGATCTCTTTCGAAAGACCTGCTTCACCCGGAGTACAGGGACCGGGAGAGATGATGATTTTCTCGGGGGCTAACCGCTCGATCTCCTCAATCGAAGTCTGATCGTTCCGGGCCACTTCAATCTGAAGTGTCGGATCAATTTCCCCAAACCGTTGAACAAGGTTATAGGTAAAGGAATCATAGTTATCGAGAACGAAAATCACGTGTCACCCTGCAGCAGATCAAGTTAAGTAATGTGTATTGGGAATAACAAATCATAGACAACGGACGGCGGAAAAGCGACTGGCCCGGAGGATTTCCTGCTTCCAGCAACCGATCCCGAGCCGCCGATTCCGACTGACCGTCACACGTACATCCATCGGCAAATCAACCAGTGGCGCCTGTCATCTCTGACTGATAAGACAACGTATTAACTGGTTTGTTCTTAAGAATATTGGTGTTGACCAGAAATGGCAATAATTGTTATGAATCCCTGCCTTTCCGGAAGGATCCGGATCACAAATGCTTAAATGTACACATTTCGCTCGCATTAAACCGGCGGAAACCTGTAATTACAGGGGTTAAGGTTGGACTCCAGGCCGATATCAAACTGGTTGAAACGCTTCACCATCTCACGGCGGCAGCTGTTCTGGATGGTTGTCTTTCTACCTATATTCTGCGTGATCTACTATCTGGCGTTCTGGCTGCGCTATGAAGGCTCTCTCAACGTCGATGGCGTACTGGGAGAAAACGGCTTTCGCATGTTTCGCGCAACAGTCCTCTGGGCCGTTGGTCTGAAAACGCTCACCTTCTGGGGGAGCGGCGTTTATAAAATCCGCAGTCGCTACATCACTACCCGCGATGTAGTCAACCTGGCCAAAGCAGTCACCATCAGCTCAATCGGACTGGCACTGGTCGATTACCTCTTCTTTCCCAAAGTCATGCTGCCCCGTTCCGTCTTTCTGATTGACTGGGGCTCCACGATCCTGGTGGTCTGTGGCATCTGTGCCGGGATTCGCATGGTTCGCGACAGTGGCCGCAAATTTCGCCAGCAGGGGAATTGCAAACCTACATTCATTATCGGTGCCAATGAAGCCGGCGCCGCGCTCCTGCGGATGATCGAACGCGATAAAAATTCCTGCCTGCGAGTCGTCGGTTTCCTGGACGACTATTCCAGTCGGATCGGTACTCGCATCAACGGAGTCCCGGTGCTCGGTTCGCTCGCCCAGATGTGCGTCCTCGCAGAAGACTACGGCGTCTCGGAAGTCCTGCTACCGGCCGATGAGATTCCGGGCAAGACGGTCCGCCAGTTAATGGAAGCCGGCAACTCGGCCGACATTTCGGTTCAGGTACTTCCCAGTTATCAGCAGTTGCTCTCGGGTAAAGTGGAGATGAAACCACGGCCCGTCTGTATTGAAGACCTGCTGGGGCGTGAGCCCGTACAGCTCGATATGCAGAACATTCGCGACTGGATGGATGACCGCGTACTCATGGTCACCGGCAGTGCCGGCAGCATCGGTTCGGAAATCTGTCGTCAGCTCCTGCAGTTCTCTCCCCGCAGACTGATCCTGGTCGACCGGTCCGAGAACAGCCAGTTCTACCTCGAACGGGAACTGATCAAACTGGGATACGCGGGTCGCTTCGACGTCGTGATCGCCGACATCAACGATTCTAAACGCATTCGCGCCGTCATGCGGGAATACCAGCCCGACATTCTGTTCCACGCCGCTGCCTACAAACACGTCCCTCTGATGGAGGGCAACCCGGGCGAAGCGGTCAAGAACATCGCGCTGGCTACCAAACACCTCGCCGACCTGGCAGAAGAATTCAACGTCGGCTCGTTCGTGATGATTTCCTCGGACAAAGCCGTCAACCCGACCAACGTCATGGGCGCCAACAAGCGGATTGCCGAGTTGTATGTGCAGTCGCTCGCCGCTCATTCCCGCTGTCACTTTGTGACGGTTCGCTTCGGCAACGTTCTGGGTTCCGCCGGCAGTGTGGTGCCGATCTTCACACAGCAGATCCAGAACGGCGGCCCGGTGACGGTTACCGACGAACGGATGCAGCGTTACTTCATGACGATTCCCGAAGCCTCGCAGCTGGTGATTCAGGCTGGTGCGATGGGGCGGGGCGGGGAAATTTTCGTTCTCGACATGGGTGAACCCGTGCGGATCGTTGATCTCGCAACCGACCTGGTTCAACTCTCCGGCCTTAAGGTGGGTGAAGATATCGAAATCCAGTTCACCGGTCTGCGGCCCGGCGAGAAGCTCTATGAAGAACTGCACGTTGACGGCGAAAAACATCTGCCAACCCGGCATCCCAAAATCATGGTCGCCGAAAAAGTCTCGGTCAGCGAACAGTTCATCCATGACTCGTTCGCGCGACTGGAAGCGATCACCGAACAACCTTCTCCGGTGATCCTCGCAGAAATTCAGCGGATCCTCCCCGAATTTCAGTCCAGCATTTCTCAACCTGCTGAGACACCTCTCCGCCGCGCTGCTTAAAGTCGGACTGTGATCCACTGCAGCTGCGATCAGCCGCCGATTCCCTGCAGTACCTTTTCATCCCTGCCTGAATCTGTTACTTAATAGTAATACAGAGAGTCGTTTTATGGGCCCGTTTCTTACACCATGAAAACGCAGGTAGATTATGAACAAGGCGCTACGGTTTCTGATCTCGTCTTCACTGTTGCTGCTCTTCGTGCCACTTCTCAGCGGCTGTAATGACAGTTCCGCTCCTGGAACTGGTTCCGACCCCGCGCAGACAGAGGGCAACACTGCCCCTCCGGGTCGACTGTTTGGTGCTTCTTTTCAGACATTGAACAATCCCTTCTTCGTCGATCTGGGCAATGGACTGCAGAAAGAACTCGCTGCGCACGGCGATGAGCTGATCATCCTCGACGCGCAGTTCAATTCACTGAAACAGAAAAACGATCTCTCCGATCTGATTCTCAAAGACGTCGCCGGCATCTTTGTCAATCCGGTCAACTGGGAAGGCCTCAAGGGATCACTGCTGGAAGCGCAGCGTAAAAACGTGCCCATCATCATCGTCGATGCCCCGGTTAAGGAATCGGATGAAGAACTGATTGTCTGCACCGTCGCTTCCGATAATGTCCGCGCGGGACAACTCGCTGCCGAGGCCCTGGCCAAAGTGAACCCCAAAGCGAAACTGGTCGTATTGCACCTCTCGGTCAATAAAGCCTGCATCGACCGGGTCGCCGGTTTTAAAGAGACGCTGCAGAAATATCCCGAGATGGAGATCCTCGACGTCCAGGAAGCCAAAGGAACGACCGAAGGAGCCCGCCCCGTGATGCGTGACCTCATCGGCCGCTATCCCGATCTGAACGCGGTCTTCGCCATCAATGATCCGAATGCCCTGGGTGTGATATCGGCTCTCGACTCAGCTAACAAGCTGGACGACGTGACCATCGTCACCGTCGATGGTTCGCAGGCGGGGATCAAAGCGATCCAGGCCGGAAAGCTGCATTCGACTTCGGCTCAGTTCCCCAAAGAGATCGGCAAGATCGCAGCGGAGAAAATGCTCGCCCATCTCAATGGAGAACCGGTTGAGAAAGACGTGAAAGTCCGCGTCGAACTGATCACAGCTGAGAATGCGGAGCAGCACCTGGAGGCAGACTGATAGATGGCTGCCACCTTAACGTCTCTACTTCGACTGGAAGGCATCACCAAGCGCTTCGGGAACGTCACCGCCCTGGATCAGGTCAACCTGGAGATTCAGGCAGGAGAAATCCATACGCTGCTGGGCGAGAACGGTGCCGGTAAAAGTACGCTGATCAAAATTCTCGGAGGCATCTACCAACCCGATGCAGGCACTCTCTGGTCGGAAGACGAACCGATTACACTGCCCAATGTCTCTGCCGCCGACCGTTATCAGATTCGGCTGATTCACCAGGAACTCTCGCTCGCCCCCAATCTCACCGTGGCAGAAAATATCTTCCTCGGCCGCGAACCCAGCGCCTTGGGCTGGCTACGAAAACGGGAAATGAACCGTCGGGCACAAACTTTGATTCAGCAGCTCGGACTCACCGAACTCCGCGACGTCACCGCTACCGTCTCGACACTCAGCACCGCGCATCAGCAACTGGTGGAGATCGCGCGGGCACTGTCTCAGGAAGCACGCGTACTGGTACTCGACGAACCGACGTCGTCCCTCTCCGAACTGGAAGTCGAAGCACTGTTCCAGACACTCCGTCACCTGCGCGAACAGGGGGTTGGCATCGTCTATATTTCACATCGCATGGAAGAGATCATGCGACTTTCTGATCGGATCACCGTCCTGCGTGATGGGAAGACGGTCGGCACCGCTCCCGCCAGTGAGGTCAATCCCCAGACGCTGATCCGCTGGATGGTCGGTCGAGATATTAAGGATCATTTTCCGCGGCCCCCTCATCGTCCCGGCGCGGTCGCATTGCGCGTGAGTGATTTGAGTAACGCGAATGTGAAAGACGTTTCATTTGAAGTCCGTTACGGCGAGGTTCTGGGACTGGCAGGACTGGTGGGAGCCGGACGCACCGAACTCGCCCGGGCCCTGTTCGGCATCGACCGGATCGATAAAGGCACGATTCAGATCGACGAGAAACCGGTCCGGATCCGCAGTCCCCGCGATGCTCTAAGACAGGGGCTGGTGCTGGTTCCTGAAGATCGCAAACAGCAGGGATTGATCGTCGAGCAGAGTGTGGCTTTCAATATCACGCTCCCCTGGCTGAAAGAATGGATTTGCGGCTGCGACTTTAATTACAAAACACGAGACAAAATAGTCGAACGGACCGTTTCGCGGTTCGGCGTCAGACTCTCCGATGCCGAACAACCGGTCCGCGATCTTTCGGGAGGCAATCAGCAGAAAGTGCTCGTCGGACGCTGGATGGAACATCCACCAAAAATTCTGATTCTCGACGAACCGACGCGCGGCATCGATGTTGGCGCGCGGGAAGACCTGTATCGAATTATCGGAGAACTGGTCAGCCAGGGGATGGCATTGATCCTGATCTCTTCGGACCTGGATGAAGTCATGAATATCTCACACCAGATCGGGACGTTCCGCGCAGGCCGCCTGACGGGCGTCTCACCGGCAGAGTCGGTCACCGCGGAAGAAGTGATGCATCAATTAACGGGAGGTAGCAGCGCGTGAAAGTCGTGAAACAAATGGTTCCCCTGCTGGCAGCCATCATTATCCTCCTGCTGCTGTTCCGCATCTGGGTCCCCAGCTTCCTGACGCCGGAAAATATGTTGAACCTGACTCAACAGATATCCGTCAACACGATCCTCGCTCTGGGAATGACGCTGGTCATTCTGGTAGGCGGCATCGATCTGTCAGTCGGCGCAATGGTGGCGCTCGTCGGTACGACCACCGTCTACTGTCTCACCGCACTCTCGGGAGACACACAAGATCCATTCATGTTACTGACAGCCATCTTCGCGGGACTGGGGGTCGCGTCTCTGTTTGGCATCTTTCACGGGATCGCGGCTGCGAAAACCGCCATGCCGCCATTTATCATCACACTGGCCTCCATGCTCATCGCCCGCGGGTGTGCGCTGCGTTTCAACAGCGGATTACCGATGCCCATCAAAGACGAACAGACCTGGTTCCTCGCGATTGGCAACGGGCGACTGTTCGATGTCGTGCCGTACCCCGTGGTGATCATGCTCTCGCTGTTTTTATTGATGGCCCTGCTGCTGCATCGGACCCGTTTCGGCCAGCATGTCTACGCGCTGGGCGGAAATCGCGAAGCGGCCCTCTACACAGGAATACCAACTGTACGGGTAGAAATCACTGTGTATCTACTCTGTTCCCTGATGGCGGGAGTCGCGGGCATGATTCATACTTCACAACTTTATTCGGCGGAACCCGGTTCAGGGGAAATGTTTGAGTTAACTGCAATTGCCGCAGTTGTGGTCGGAGGCACAAGTTTTACTGGCGGACGGGGTACCATGTTTGGTACAATACTGGGGGCTGTTATTATCGGGATACTCGATAAAGGTCTGAATCAGGCAGGAGTCCATTACTCTCTGCAATACATCGTGAAGGGCGCAGTGATATTGGTTGCCGTCTACCTGGATGTGAGACGAAACCGATAATCAGACAGCACTGTGCCGATTGCAACGATTACGCAAAGGAATGAGCCTGCAAAAAGTTTGTCATTTTTCTGACGGACACGAAGTCGTGAGCTAGACTTCCTGTGTACGTATGGGCTGTTTATGTCCACGTGCCGGTTGATCTTGTTAAGCCCCTCGTAAAGAGACCGACTCATGACTTCTGAAAAACCTCGCTATATCCGTCGTTATATCATCACCGTCATTTTCCTGGTTCTAGCTGCGCCCTTCCTGATTTACGGTGCGCATCAGAGCGTTGAAAGCATGAGTATCGCCCCCGAAAAATGGGCGCCGCCTTACATGCAGTCACGCAAGAACTATGACCGGTTCATGAAAGACTTCGAAAGCAACGATCTGATTCTGATCAGTTGGCCCGGCTGTACCGTCGATGATCCCCGACTGACCGAATTCGAAAAGCGAATCGAAGGCCCCGGCAAGACCGACTTCGGTGAAACCCACGAGGAGATCTTCGATCGAATTGTCACCGGTGCGGGAACCGTCGGCTCATTAACGTCTCCCCCGCTCAAGTTGCCCCGCGACGAAGCGCTGGAACGACTGCAGGGGGTTCTGGTCGGTAAAAACCTGAAAGACAGTTGTGCGGTAATCATTCTCACCTACCGTGGCAACGAATTACGAACACAAGCCATCGACCATGTATTGAAAGTCGCGCAAGATGTCTGCGGACTGCCGCGCGAAGAATTTTATCTCACCGGTCCTCCTGTGGACGGAGTCGCCATCGACCGCGCCAGTATTCACAGTGTGAATGTCTTCGGCGCATTGTCTGCTATCCTCGCGACCCTGTTGTGCTGGTTCTGTATCCGTTCCTGGATGCTCACCGGAACCATCCTGCTGGCAGGTCTGTTCGGGCAGGGACTGGTTCTCGCAATGGTCTACTACTCAGGCGCGTCGCTGGATGCCGTCCTGATTATTACTCCTTCACTGGTATTTGTCCTCACGATCTCTGCCGGCGTGCACCTGGTCAACTATTACTACGACGAACTCTGTACGGCTCAGGCGAAAACGAAAACAGAAGCGGAAGAAGCCGTCCGCCGCAGTTTTGCACAAGGCTGGTTGCCCTGTCTGCTGGCAGCGATCACCACTGCCATCGGCCTGGGATCCTTGATGGTCAGCCAGATCTCGCCCATTGCCTTGTTTGGCTTGATCGCCTCCATCGGTCTGTTGATCACACTGGGTGTCCTGTTACTGATTCTCCCCGGAGCCATGCAGCTCTGGCCACCGCAACGGATTCTGAAAGCCAACCAGGCAGAGCAACCCGCTCATATGCCACGGACGTTAACCCGTCTGTCCCGCTTCCTGAATGGTTTCACTCACTGGCTGCAGCGGTATTCGCTGCCCGTCTTCCTGACATCAGTAATGCTGATGGCCGTCTCCGCTTATGGTCTGATATATACCCGTTCCTCCGTCGATATTCCGTCCCTGTTCCCACCCGGTAGCCAGGTTCTGAAAGACTATCGCTTCAATGAAGATCGCATGGGACCGCTGATTCCCGTTGAAGTCGTCATTCAGTTTGATAAAGACTGCAAGAAAACCTTCCTGCAGCGTCTGCGAATTATTGATGACATCGAGAAGACGATTAAAAACATCGACGGTTATACCGGCACCATGTCGGCAGCGACCTTCGGACCCAATCCGGTCGAACACAACGGTTTCGAATCGATTTTTCGCAAGGTCGTCACCAATAAGAAACTCAAAGAAAACCGTGAAGCCATTCTGGAATCTGTTTACCTCTCGGATGTGGATGGTGAAGAATCATGGCGGATCAGTGCCCGCGTACCTGCTCTCGCACAGGTCGATTACGGGGCTGCACTCAATAAACTGAAATCCACGCTCCAGCCGGAACTGGAAAAATACCGCGAGCAGGACGTGCACCTTACCGCATACTACACGGGGATCATGCCGCTGATTCATACCGTTCAGCAGCTGATTATGCAGGACCTGACCTGGAGCTTCATGACCGCCTTCGGCCTGGTCGCGCTGGTGATTGTCATCGTCCAGAGAAATCTGTGGACGGGTCTGCTCAGCATGTTACCGAACGTCTTCCCCATCGTGGTCGTCTTCGGCATCATGGGCTGGATGGATATTCCGCTCGACATCGGTTCGATTATGACCGCCAGTGTCGCACTGGGGATCGCCATCGACGACACACTGCACTTCCTCTCCTGGTTCCGCCGGGAGAAACAGCTGGATCGCAGCTGTGAAGAAGCGGTCCACGCTGCCTTGAAACACTGTGGACGAGCCATGATTCACACCACCATGATCTGTGGTCTGGGTCTGCTGGTCTTCGGCTTCAGCAGCTTCATTCCAACGCAACGCTTCGCCTGGATGATGCTGACTCTGCTGACCACAGCGTTGATCGGCGACCTGTTATTCCTGCCGGCCATGCTGATGCAGCCCTTTGCTCGGCATCTGCAGTTTACGAAAGCCGGACTGCCCGAGACGATTGGACTCACGCACTCCAAGCTTTCTACAGAATAAGCTCAGCTGACACGCGTCAGTGTGCGTTCAAGTTCGCATGCTGACCCATCTGCTGCAGCATCTGACGTCGTGCACTGATCCGGTTCACCAGTTCGACGCGCTGGCGTTCGTGGCGTTTCTCAACCCGCTGTTGTGCCTGATAGAAATAACGGACTGCCGACTGCAGATTCCGTCCGGAGCGCTGATAGTCTGCCCGCAGGGCTGCTGCCTGCTCAGCTCCCAGTCCGCTGGTCAGGATCTCATCTTCGAGTGAAAGGTAGACCCGCGCACTGCCGGGATCGCCCTGACGAGCGGCACGACCGGTCAACTGACGATCGATGCGCGATGATTCGTGCAGCTCCGCACAGATCACATGCAGCCCCCCCTGTGCAACGACATCGTCGCTGAGCAGAATATCGGTTCCCCGGCCCGCCATATTCGTAGCAACCGTAATCTTACCTGACTGTCCTGCCCGTTCGATGATGGTCGCTTCGTTCTCATGATTTAATGCATGCAGAACTTCATGATCCAGACCGGCTGCTTCCAGGCGTTCGGAGAGCTGTTTTGAAAGATTGACCGACCGCGTACCAATCAACACCGGTCGTCCCTGTGCGTGCAGCACTGCGGTCTCTTCGACAATCGCGGTCCATTTTTCCTCTGCCGTCAGAAAGACCCGCTCGGGGAGTTGTTCGCGGCGGCCGGGTCGATTGGTGGGAATCGTGATCACGGGAGTGCCGAACACTTTTTTGAACTCACTCCGTGCAGAAGCAGCCGTCCCCGTCATGCCTGCCATGCGGGTATAGCGGGCAAACAGTTCCTGGACCGTGGTCTGGGCACCGACTCTGGTGGGTGAGGTAATCTCAACCCCCTCCCTGGCTTCAATCGCCTGGTGAATGCCGTTCTGCCACATCCGACCTTCCGAAATCCGCCCGGTGAATTCATCGACGATCGCGACTTTTCCTTCCCGCACAACATAGTCTCTGCCGTTCTGGAAGTAGCTCTGAACTTTGAGGGCCCGTTCGGATGAAAGATAAGCCGTTCCCGGATCGAGCGATTGAGGTGCTTCCGGCTGGAGCAGCAGTTCTCGAATCACCCGTCGTCCAGCTTCAGTGAGTTCCATACCCTTTTGCGGACCATGGTCGAGATAATGTTCGCTTTCGGCAAGCCGGGCAACCGCGGTTGCACTCCACTGGCAGACCTCTGACAGCGAGGCCTCCAGCGCATCAGCCTGTCCGATGATCAGCGGCGTTCGGGCTTCATCAATCAGGATGCTGTCCGCTTCGTCAATCAGCACCATGTAGGGAGACCGAGGATTGAGCAGCCCCTGATCTTCGCCTGTCTGTTCCTGTCCAAACAATTGCTGACGTCGTGGGCTCGTGGATGTTTTGAGTTCTGGTGAATTGAGCAGGTCCCGCAGGTAATCAAAGCCGAACTCCCGCGCGGTACCGTAGGTGATATCGCATTCATAGGCAGCGCGACGTTCGCTCATGGAAGAAGTTGCCGTAACCGTTCCGACGGTCATCCCCAGTGAGTGATAGATCGGGCTCAGCCAGCGGGCATCGCGTTCAGCCAGATAGTCGTTCGCCGTTGCGATGTGCATTCCCAGTTCGGGCAGGGCGTTCAGACACAGAGTCAATGCCGCGGTCAGCGTCTTGCCCTCACCGGTCTGCATTTCCGCAATCGCGCCTTCGTGCATGGCGATCGCGCCGAGGTACTGCACCGGGTAGGGAGTCATCCCCAGATGCCGCTGCATCTGCTCGCTGATGATCGCAAACGCTTCCGGCAGCAGGTCCGTCAGTGACTCACCACTCTGCACACGATAACGCAGTGCGTTCCACTCGTCGAACAAATCCGCTTCTGAGCGGCTCGCGTATTCAGCCTGGAGCGTCTGAATCTGTTCCACCAGGGCCCACCAGCGCGCGGGTACTTCGGCCCCCCGCTGGGGAGCATGCCGCGAAACCGATCTGTGAGCGAGCTGATGATATTCACCACGTTGAATCCCGAATCCCTGTCCAGAGTAATAAACGATGGAACCGCTACATTCTAACCGACCAGCAGGGCCGATTCGATCCTTTTTACCGGCCTCGTCTCTTCGTACGAGTAAGCGAGGTCGATTGTTGACTTTGGGCAACGTTTCCTGGAAACGTCTGTCGCTTTCAATCAACATCACAGGCCTCAAATGCCTGTTTTCAGCTGATTTAGGACGCGAGGAAGAAGAAACGCGAATCGCATGCCAGCGGTAGGCAGGGGGGGAGCGGAAAAGCAACACGGCTCGAACGTCGGTCCGCGGTGCGCGCAGGGGGAGCCGAAAGGGATCAATCAGAGTGCATCACTCAGAGCAGTTTTTTCTGCCGGGGACTGGATTTGCCCTTCGACTTGCTCCGCGGCGCAGGGGTGTCGGAGTCGCGCTCTGCGAGCCGTTTTCCGTTCTTGGTGGAAGGCGCACTGGTCAACGGATTTTCCTGACCATCCAGGGGCTGACCGACCTCAATGTCCGCCAGTCGCTGCTGTGCGCGGGCACCGTATTCCGCAGAGAGCTCAAAGCCGAGATACTGGCGATTCAGTTTTTTAGCAACCGCCAGTGTGGTGCCGCTCCCCGTAAAGGGATCGAGTACGACCTCTTCCGGATTAGAACAGGCCCGGATAATTCGGCCCAGCAGCTGCTCGGGCATCTGGCACCCGTGCCAGCCCTGGCGTTCTTTAAACGTCCCGTTGATGCGGGGGAAGTACCATGTATCTTCATCCGCCTGGAAGCTCTCGGGAATGTCCTGGGGACGCAGGATCCAGGTATCGTCGGGGAGGCGTCCCTTGGGATTCGCACGTTTGTCGCCGTAGACCAGCTGTCGGGCAGAGGGAACGCGAATTGCCGGATCGTCGGCGTTGAACGTGAACTGCTTCGGATCTTTGACCATATGAAACAGGTGGGCGTGCGAACGGCTGAACTTGTTCTTGCAGTTCACGCCGAAGGTGTAATACCAGATCACCCAGCTGCGACAGGTCAGCCCCAGCGTCCGCTGCATCATGACTTTTAACTCTGCCGCGTATTCATCACCGATGGCCAGCCAGAAGGTTCCATCCGGTTTAAGCAGCCGCACCACTTCCTTGAGCCAGTTCTCACACCAGTCGAGATACTGTTCGCTCTCCAGGCGGTCTTCGTACTCATCGTATTCATAACCGATATTGAACGGCGGATCGGCAAAGGCCAGGTCAACGCATGCGTCGGGCAGTGCCTGCATCCCGGCGATGCAATCCTGAATCTGTATCTGATTGAAACTGGTCATAAGCGTGGCTGTGTCGGCTGCGGGAAGAGTGTTATTTATTTCTGCGAATGCGTTTATAGCGCACATTACAGCCGATGGCAATCGTTTCGGTCGTTTCCGGCTGCTTTCCCTGCAAAGCCGCCTCGATTGCCTGTTGAACGTAATTCTGTTTGACCTTGCTGGCGTCGGTCGAATCATCCATGGCACCCATGTAGACCACCTTGCGGTCTTTGTTGAGCACAAAAAACTCGGGGGTACGCGTAGCACCGAAAGCCTGACCAATCTGCTGTGACTTGTCGAACAGGTAAGGGAACACGAAGCCCTGCTTCTGAGCCCGTTCTTTCATCTTCTCCGGGCTGTCAGCGGGAATCAGATTAACGTTCACGGCGATGACTCCCACCCTGGAATCTTTCCCCTGATACTTCTCTGCCAGCTGATTGAGACGCGTTTCATAATCGACGGCGTAAGGGCAGCTGTTACAGGTAAACGCAATGACGAGCACATCCTTATCTTTGAAGGAATCGCTGGCATACGATTTCCCATCGGTCGCCGGGAGCTTCTCCCAGGTCGGTGCCTGATCGCCTACATCCAGAACCGGGTTATACTTTCCCGCCTGAACGGGTACCGTCAGGCAGACCAGGCTGCAGACAGCCAGAGCGAGCAGTGTTCTGATTCGATATGAAGTCGGCATGATAATCAGACCTTCTTTTTAAACTGATGATTCGAGACAGCGCGTTTACCAGGGAACGTCATACTTGATGCGCTGGGCGAGTTCTTTTAACTGCTCCGCATGATCTTTATGAACCGAAATCCCTTCCTGCAGTGCGCATTGTGTCTGTTCCCATTCAAGTTCACCCGGCAGACGCACCGGATCCTCTGCCCGCACGGGCGTCAGTTGATGCAGGGCCTCTGTCGCGGATGCCAGTTCGGCATGGAAGCGATCTTCTTCCACGAACTGTTTCAGATCGATCACATAGAAGAAATGTTCGGAACCCTCAATCTCCGGTGCTTTGGTCTTGTTGATCGACATCTTGCCTCCCGTCAGCGCGCCGGTCAGGATGGAACTGATCAAAGCCAGTCCGTAACCGCGGGGCCCCGAGGCGGGAAGCAGTGTTTTCACAGCAGCAGCGTCAGTGGTTTCATTCCCTTCACTGTCCAGACCGTAACCAGCGGGGACGGGTAGGCCGTACATGGCCTGCGTTTCCAGTTTGCCCCAGGAGGTCTTGGCACACGCCATATCCAGAACGAAAGGAGCGCCTTGCGGGTTGGGAACACCCCAGGCGATTGCATTATTGGCCGTGCCTGCCTGCGTACTTCCATGAGCGGCGACAGTCGCCCGCCCCGTGTTCGTCGTGCAGTACGCAATCATGCCGGCCTTCACCGCCATCATCACATAGACGGCGGCGGCTCCGAAGTGGTGACTGTTATAGACCGTCACGGTTCCCGTCCCGACCTCACCCGCTTTTTTAATCGCCAGTTCCATGGCGCGAGTTGCAGCGACGTGTCCCATCGCTTTGCTGCCATCCATCACGGCAATCGCGGGGCTCTCTTTGACGGTCAGGATCTGTGCGCGGGGATCGATGTCGCCCATGTCCATCGCGTCCAGGTAACGTTCTGCAGTGCGGCTCCCATGCGAGTGGATGCCACGCAGGTCCGCTTCGACCAGGCGGTCGGCGGCAATCTCCGCCTCCACCTGAAACATGCCCATCCGCACAAACAGCTTGACCAGTAATTCCTTTAAAGGTTCCAGCGGAAGCAGAACTTCCTGGGATCGATCCTGAGCCGGGGCAAAATGATCCGAAGGCATAATTGTGACTCTCAATTCGGGGCGTGGGTTAGCCACATCTGATTACTGTTCCGAGCAGGCATCAGATGAAACATCTACCAGATTAACGCCAAACCGGGCCGGATACGACTCTCTCAGGCCTTCCCGCGAAAATCTTTTCTCGATTCTAACTGATTCAGCAAGTCGTTCAGCCTGAACAGCTTAAACTAATTACCAGCAGACGGAGCCGAAAGATCGACGCGGATAATTTCCTTATCATTCCGGGCAAACACGCTTTTCAGTGCGAAAGCCGGATGCGACCAGATTGTCATCCGCCGCTGGACGCGACGGGTCGGTTCAATCAGCTTCGCCCGGCTCAACTCTTCGTACCCTTTCGGCGACAGATTCGCGATGATCAGATCGCCCTGTTCGTTGTGCAGAAAATAACGATCTTCGTGTGGAATGATGAAGGCATTCCACCAGCGCCCCTTACCGGTCGCAGCTAATGTTTCCCATAACCGCTGGCCGTTGCTCGCATCCAGACCGCGGAGCTCTCCGTAGCTGCCTACGCCGTAGATGTTCTTCCCGTCGAAGACCGGCGTCATCATGATCGGATGCAGGCCGTCGGTGTTGATCTCGCTGTCGCTCTTCCCGGCCCAGACGATTTTCGCTGAGCTGCCATCGCCGGAGACTTCGATCATCCGCGGCCCGTTATAAAAGCTGGCAACGAACAACCGGTTACCCACTTTGCGGGGCGTCGCGATCGTCAGACCGTACTTCACACCGTAGGGAACCTGCCAGATCACCTTGCCGGTTTCCGGCTCGAGGGCCGAGACCGCCGTCGGATGCCAGACGATCAATTCCCGCTTTTCTCCGAACTCAAAGATGACCGGCGGTGCATAACCGACGGCCGGATCATTGAGCGATCGCCAGAGTTCTTTACCTGTCTTTTTATCAAAGCTGACCACCAGCGCATTCTGTTGGCCACCCACCAGCGTAATCAGCTGATCACCGTCCACCAGCGGAGAGGCGACCATACCCCAGTTTGGAAGCTTCGTGCCGTAGTCTTCGACGAAGTTTTTGCTCCAGAGCACTTTCCCCGTTTTGGCATCGAAGCAGAAGAAGTGCCCCTGGGCACCCAGGGTATAAACGCGACCGTCATTGATGACGGGAGTGGAACGGGGACCGGCGGGGTAGCTGACTGTGTATTCTGCCGGGTATTCGTAGCCCCAGATCAGTTTTCCCGTCACTGCATCCAGGCAGTGCACGCGTTCGAAGCCAACCCGTTGTTTATAAATCCGATCGGTCACGAAGACACACCAGCGGGAATCGACTTCCGCGACCGCGGGCCCGGAGTAGCCTTCACCGATGGGAGTCGACCAGACCCGGGGCAGTTGGCCTTTGGTTGGCAATTCTTTGACAATGCCTTTTTCGCGCCAGACCAGGTCGTGCTGCGGTCCACCCCATTGGGGCCAGTCATCACTGAAACCGGTTTGAGGCAGCAGAATCGTCCAGAGTAACATCAGCGTGAGCGACAGTTTCGGATACATCAGAGCCTCACAGGTTTCGGGGTTCAGCGTTATTTCACTTCGTGAACCAGAAGCATGTCATGCCCCAATGAACTCCAGTCGGTACCGGAGATCAGGACGATCTGACTGCCTGATGACAGAAAGCCATGCTTCTTTCCATAGTTCACGATGTACTTCAGAATTTTCTGGGGAGACTTATCGACCACGTCGGTCAGGAGTGAAGTCACTCCCCAGTAGAGTGTCATCCGGCGAGCCGTAGCCGGGCGATCGGTGAGCGCCACAGTAGGCACTGTCCGCCGCTGTTTGGACAGAGCCATCGCGGTTTTGCCTTCGTGGGTACAGGTTACCATCAGGTCTGCGTCCAGCTTCTCTGCTGTCATCCCGGCTCCGAGTGTAACCGCTTCCGTCACTTCGCGGGCATACAGGCGACGGTTACTGGTGGTCTCTTCCGAATGCAGGTTCGATGAGAGAATCCGCGCTGCTTCGCGGACAATGCGGCTCATCATTTCGACGGCCGCCAGCGGACTGACGCCGACCGCTGTCTCCCCAGACAGCATGACCGCGTCGCTGCCGTCCAGCACTGCATTCGCGACATCGCTGGCCTCGGCGCGGGTCGGAAATGTGTTGAACTGCATGCTGTCCAGCATCTGCGTCGCGGTGATTACCGGGACACGATACTGGTTGCAGAGATGGATGATCCGCTTCTGAATGATGGGCACCCGTTCGATGTCGACTTCGACGCCGAGGTCCCCGCGGGCCACCATGACTGCATCGGTCAGTTTGAGGATCTGTTCGATATCGCTGACCGCTTCGATCTTTTCAATCTTGGCGACAACGTGCGGCGCCTCAATCGGATTCAGTTTTTCGATCTCGTCGTAGAGCTGTTTGATGTCATCCGCGGAACGCACGAAACTGAGCCCGATATAATCGAGTCCATGCTGCACGGCCCAGGCAAGGTCTTCCAGATCTTTCTCCGTGAGACAGGGAGTGCTGAGCTGGACGCCGGGCAGGTTGACTCCCTGCTTACTGCGAATGACGCCTTCCCGCTCAACCACGCACTCGACGTATTCATTATCTTCCGATTTCTCGGTGACCCGCATGGCGACCATTCCGTCTGCCAGCAGTACCGGATCGCCGACCCGCAGATCGCTGATCAGCGACTCATAGGTGCAGGTCAGTTCCTGGGAATTGTCGGTCTCAATTCCTTGAATGAACCGAAACTTCATGTCCTGCCGACAGTTGATTTCGTCACCGGGTAAGACCCCCAGCCGAATTTTGGGGCCGGACAGATCGCCCAGAATTCCGATGGGGCGGGCCATCTCTTCGGACAGTTCGTGGATATTCGTAACGATTTCGGCCAGCCATTCATGCTTGCCGTGCGCGAAGTTCAACCGAAACAGATCCACGCCCGCGATGATCAGCTTCTGCAGCATTTCGCGCGAACAGGAAGCGGGACCAACGGTAGCGATGATCTTGGTTTTTACGAGTGGGTGTTCCTGGTATTGGGCCGCGTTCATCGTGAACCTTTAGCGTGAATCTATTTTAAGCAAATCATTCGCTGCGCTTTGATTTGCTGGAGCAGAAGTTTTTCAGTTGCCTGATTCGGTTTTAAACCATTTCTGATTTACCTGCCGGACAGTTTCTCCGGAAGCGGCAACCTTGAACTTGCCTTTGAGGCTGACCGTCGTCGGTCGGATACAGGTCTGATCGTTACAGGCCTGATATTTGATATTCAGTTCAAGTGCTTCCTCTTTCCCGGCTGCAGAGGGAGGAATTTCCAGCGTTCCCCGAATGATGGCCTGCTTTTCGTAGACCAGCAGCGGTTCGTCGAAGCCTGCCACTTCGAATTTATGACCAGCCGGATATTTGATGTCGGTCAGTTTGATGTTCTGGGCCGACTTGATACTGAAGGTCGTTGGTACCAGGAAATCGGGGCTGGATGGATTCTGATTGATGTGCCAGCCATCCTCGATGGTCAGCACAATCGCCACCTTGCACTTCTTGCCAGCGGGCAGTTTGTCGACCGAGAGATAGGCGTTGGCTTTCACCAGTTTTTTCTGCTGTCCGGTCTGTCCCAGTCCGGCTGCAGCCAGCAGTTCGAGCCCCGGATTGACCGAGACCAGTTGATCCGGTGCTTCTACGAGCTCTTCGAATACGCCTGTCGAAAGGGAAACTGCAGACTGCTTCTGATCAGCGGGTGTCTGCAGATATTCTCCTACCGCCTGGACGAGCTGGGCACAGCGATTCGGGTAGCGTTTAATCACTCGACCAAACAGCTGCAGTGTCTCATCGGCGTGCTGGCGATAGCGGGCTTCCCCTGTCAGCTCGGAAAGCTGAATCAGGTTACGGGCACTGATGCTGTTGCCGGAAGGGATGGCAGCATCGTATGCGTTTTTCGTGCGGGCAATCAGTTGCTCATGGTCGTGGGTGGTGAAAAAGAAGCCGTGCTCTTTCTGATCCCAGAAGAGAGTAATCTGCAGATCGGTCAACTTGCGGGCTTCGTCCAGCCACTGCTGTTTGCCGGTTGCCTGGTGCAATGCCAGCAGTCCCTGTGTGAAAAATGCATAATCATCCAGGTAAGCGTTGAGACGGGCTTCGCCACCACGGTAGCTGCGATAGAGGTGTCCCTCTTTATCGCGCATCTGATCGAGAATGAACTGCGCTGCTTTTTCTGCAGCGGCGGTATAATCGGGTCGTTTCAACACACGACCTGCGGTCGCCATGCCTTCAATCATCAGACCATTCCAGCTGGTCAGGATTTTATCATCCTTGAGCAGCGGCTTGCGCTGTTGACGAACGGCGTGTAATTTCTGACGCGACACGGCCAACTGTGAAGCCAGTTCGTCTGCACCAGTGTTGTGTTTTTCGGCGAGCTTCTCCAGCGTGGTGACGCGGTGCAGCACATAGCCATGATCGAAGCGGACGGGCTCATTCAATCCGTAAAATTCGGCGAAGAGCGGGTAGTCATCTCCCAGAATGGTTTTCAGTTCTTCCTGCGACCAGGCATAGTGTTCGCCTTCGACGCCATCCGTCTCTGCATCCAGAGCGGAATAAAAACCGCCCTGCGGATCGGTCAGCTCACGCAGCACGAAATCGACGATCCCTTCAGAGACCTGTTTGTACTGCGGCTTACCCGTCTGCTCGAAAGCGCGGGCATAGAGACCGGCCAGCTGACCGTTATCATAGAGCATTTTTTCGAAGTGGGGTACGTGCCAGTAGCGATCGGTACTGTAGCGATGAAATCCGCCGCCGAGGTGATCGTAAATCCCGCCGTTGGCCATCGCGTCCAGTGTGTGATACAGCACCTTCGCCGATTCCGCTGCCGTCGGGTTCTGTTCGGCTGCCTGAATATCGTACTGCAGCAGAACCAGTTTCGAAGACGTGGGAAACTTGGGAGCGTTGGGAGTCACTTCCGAAAAATCGATCCCGCCATATTCGGAATCGTAACTGGCATTGATTGAACGAACCCCCGCGATGACCAGCCGGTTTTCCAGGGGAATCGCTTCCTTAGCTCCTTCTTCCTTCTGCAGGCGGGCGACTTCTTTAGCGATGATTGTCGCGCTCTGCTGGACCTGTTCTTTGTTATCTCCCCAGAGCTGATTCACTTTCTGCAGCACGCGGGGGAAACTCATCTGGCCTCCCTGATCGGTGGGTGGAAAATAAGTGCCACCGGCAAAAGGTTCACGATCGGGGGTGAGGAACATCGACAGCGGCCAGCCTCCGCCGGAAGGGGCACCGATGAGATGAAAATAGACAGAGAGTGATGTCATGTAGATATCATCGATGTCGGGGCGTTCTTCACGATCGACTTTGATATTCACAAAGTTCTCGTTCATGTATTTCGCGATTTTGGGATCTTCAAAAACGAGCCGCTCCATCACGTGGCACCAGTAACAGCTGCTGTAGCCGACCGAGAGGAAGATCACCTTGTTTTCCTGCTTCGCCTTTTCGAAGGCTTCGGGCCCCCAGGGATACCAGTCCACCGGGTTGTGCTGATGCAGCAACAGGTAAGGGCTGGTCTCTTTGGCCAGCCGGTTCGTAAACTGCTTTTCCTGGGGTGCAGACTTCGCTTCCTGTTTTGGTTCCTGCGGCTTCTCTTCGCTGGCAGATAACATGCGAGGGCTCCCGGATGTGCTGATGACGAGCAGACAGAGAATCAGGGCGTACCGCCTCAATGATGTAGGGTTCCAATCCATTTTTATTCCTCCAGGGGCAGGCAGAAGATTCGGTGCCCTGTTGTTATAAGGGGGCTGCAATCGTTTCTTCGAAAGTCGGTTGTTCGGATGGTGGGGTACACGTATCTTATCCAATCCGACGGCAGACGACTATTTAATAATAGCAGAACGTCCAAAAATCGATACGTTCAGGCGGTTCATCAGGATATCAGGATCACCTATTTTAACTTTTAATTGGGAACCGACACCTTCTGCAGAATCTGACGGATAATTTCCGTGGCGCGTGTCCGCTGACTTTCGCGGACCAGCGAGCGGGTGATCACACGATGCGCTAAAACGGGAACTGCTAACTTCTTAATGTCATCCGGAATGACATAGTCCCGTCCTTCCGTAAAGGCAAGACTCTGGGCCGCCTGGGAAAACGTGATCGCACCGCGGGTACTGACTCCCAGCGTCAGTTCCGGATGATTGCGTGTGACTTCGACAATTTCCAGAATATAGTCCGTCAGTGCATCATCGACGCGGACATTCCGTACGGCTTCCTGCATCTCGCGTAACTGCTTCAGCGAGACAACGGAATCCAGCGTGTTGACCGGTTCGCCATTCCGGTGCTGGATCAGTACTTCCCGCTCGATGGCACGTTCGGGATAACCGATCTCGATACACATCATGAATCGGTCGAGCTGGTTTTCGGGCAGGGGATAGGTGCCTTCAAATTCGAACGGGTTCTGCGTGGCCAGTACAAAAAACGGAGGATCCAGGGTAATCGTCTGCCCTTCCACACTGACCTGCCCCTCGTTCATCGCTTCGAGCAACGCACTTTGTGTACGGGGAGGCGTGCGGTTGATTTCATCGGCCAGCAGCACATTGGTAAAGATGGGACCTTTGCGAAATTCGAATTCGCCCAGACTGGGGAGGAAGACATTCGAACCCAGAATATCCGAAGGCAGCATGTCCGGCGTGAATTGCACGCGTTTGTAGTCGCAGTCGAGACTTTTGGCAATTGCCTTGGCCAGCGAGGTTTTACCCACGCCGGGTGCATCTTCAATCAAAACATGGCCCTCCGCGAGCAGGGTGACGATTGCCAGTTGAACCACTTCTGGTTTTCCAATGAGCACACTGGAGATGTTATCGTGAAGCGTCTTAACCAGACTGGCAGTTTCCTGCTGGGAGCGAACTTCCATTAAAGATCCATTTCTGATAGGCAAAGCTGCGGTAGCAACGGAGAGCACATACGTTTTTATATGTTCAGCTTTACTGAATTCCCGAGCGGTTTTCAACCGATAGTCCAACCGCATCCCGCAGGGAGGGGAATTCTAAAAAACCATTAAAAATTTTCTGTACAACTCCCGGAGTCAGATTCATTATAGAGAAGCCGATTGTAAAGAAAAACAAATTTTGTTAACAAACAGCAATGAACGGAGGAGCTGTTCAACTTTGTTCAGCTCGATTGCCAGATTCATCGAATCATCGTATCTGCATTCATTGTTTTAAAGGATTAATAATATTATGCCGGCCTCAAAACCGTCGACGGACGACACGTTCTCTCTCTCACGACGAAATTTTCTGCAAACAGGATGTGTCACAGTCACCGGCTTGAGCCTGCTCGAAAATCTGGTCATCCAGGAACTGGCAGCAGCCCCCGCCTCAGCAGACCAGAGCCGCCCGGCCCTGAATCGCTTTCCCCGCATGGTCCAGGAATACTTTGTGGACCGCGTTCGGGAACAGGAAGCCAAAACCATCGCACGGCTGGACGCTTTGAAGACCAAAGCCGACGCGGAAGCCTACGTGGAATCGGTCCAGAAACGAATTCGCGAAGCATTCGGGCCCGAACCAGAGCGGACTCCGCTGAATGCGAAGGTCACGAAAACCACCGATCGCGATACCTACACAATTGAAAACATCATTTTCGAAAGTCGCCCCGGATTTCTGGTGACGGCGAATCTTTACATCCCCAAGGGTATCACCAAACCTGTGCCCGGCGTCGTCGGAACCTGTGGACACTCCCACAACGGCAAAGCGGAAACCGCCTACCAGTCCTTCTCCCAGGGGCTGGCCCGCAAAGGATATGTCGTTCTGATTTACGATCCCATCGGACAGGGCGAACGTATACAGTACAGCGGCGATGATCTGAAATCCACAATCGGCGTCGGCGTCCGTGAGCATCTGCACGGTGGTAATCAGCAGTTTCTCGTCGGTGAAAATCTCTCGATGTGGCGTGCCTGGGATGGCGTGCGTGCCCTGGATTATCTGCTGACACGCAAAGAGGTCGACCCCAAGCAGGTCGGTGTGACCGGAAACTCGGGTGGCGGAACGATGACCACCTGGTTGTGTGGTGTAGAACCACGGTGGACGATGGCGGCTCCCAGCTGCTTCGTGACCACTTTCCGCCGCAACATGGAGAATGAACTTCCTGCAGATACCGAACAGTGTCCGCCGAAAGTGCTGGCGCTGGAACTGGATCATGCGGACTTCCTGGCAGCCCAGGCACCCAACCCGGTGCGGATCCTCAGTAAAGAGCGGGATTATTTTGATGTCCGCGGGGCACGCGAAGCCTACCTGCGACTCAAACGGCTCTACAAACTGCTGGGCCATGAAGACAATGTCTCGCATTTCGTCGGTCCAACTTATCACGGCTACTCACAGGAAAACCGGGAAGCCATGTATGAATGGTTCAACAAAGCCACCGGCATTTCGGATGAAGACAAAGAGCCCAAGCTGACTATCGAAAAAGATGAGACACTCTGGTGCACCCCCAAAGGCTCTGTCGCCGATCTCGGCTCGAAACCCATTCATGAATTCACTGCCGAGCGCTCGCGGGAACTGGCAAAGCAGCGTAAAACCAAATCGGGTGCCGCCCTGCAGTCCGCTGTCGCGGAAACACTCAGACTGAAGCACATCGAGGGCACTCCCGATTACCGCATTCTGCGCAATCGCGGCGGCAAAGGTTATCCCGCGAGGTATGCGATCACTTACGCGGTCGAAACGGAACCGGGAATCCAGGCTGTCGTGTATCGGGTCTCCGACGAGCGCCTCTATTCGCGACCGCCTCAGAATGCCAGCAAAAAAGCGACGCTCTACCTCTCGCACGTCTCGGCCGATGCTGAACTCAAGGAAGAACCGCTGCTGAAGACCGCCAGTCAGGATAAAGAACGCGTGCTCTACACCTGCGATGTACGGGGAATCGGGGAATCGCTGCCCGATACCACCAACCCGAATTCCTTCTTCACGCCTTACGGTAGCGACTACTTCTACGCTGCTCACTCTGTGATGCTGGACGATCCCTATCTCGGCCAGAAAACGTTTGACGCCCTGCGTGTCCTCGACTGGCTCGCTGCCAACGGGCATACCGACGTACATCTGATTGGTCGGGGCTGGGGCGCTCTGCCGGCGACCTTCGCTGCCCTGTTTTCACCTCACGTCAAGCAGGTCACACTGAAAAATGCCCTGACATCCTTCAGTGATGTCGCCGAAACGGAGCATTATCACTGGCCCTTATCGACGCTGGTGCCGAATGTATTGACGAGCTTCGATCTGCCGGAATGCTATGCTGACCTCAAGCGCAATAAAGGTTTGACGCAGATCGCTCCCTGGGGAGCAAAAGGTGCTGACAGCTGAGAAGACGGCTAAACAGCCTTGCATCTTCACCTGAGTGCCCGCCACAATAGAGGTACGTATTCAGGCGGGCGTCATTTCTTTCTCCGATACAGGAAACTGACAACACTGTGAGCAGCGATCCTCCGATGGAAGCTTCCGATCTGGAAGCCGTCGAAAAATTACACCAGGCCTACGAACGACTTCTAAAGGAAGTGAACCACGTCGTGATTGGCCAGCACAAGGTCGTCGAGGAGTTGATGATCTCGCTGCTGGCAGGCGGACATTGTCTGCTGGTAGGAGTTCCGGGGCTGGCTAAGACACTCATCGTCCACACCCTGGCTGACACACTGAACCTCTCGTTCAACCGCGTGCAGTTCACACCCGACCTGATGCCCGCCGACATCACCGGGACCGACGTGATTCAGGAAGACAAAATCACCGGCAACCGCGATTTCAAATTCCTGGCAGGCCCCGTGTTTGCCAACGTGGTTCTCGCTGACGAGATCAACCGTACGCCTCCCAAAACGCAGGCAGCCCTGCTGGAAGCGATGCAGGAGCATCAGGTCACCGCGGGGGGACGTAAACACAAACTGCCGGTTCCGTTTTTTGTGCTCGCGACACAAAACCCGATCGAACAGGAAGGCACCTATCCGCTGCCTGAAGCACAGCTCGACCGGTTCATGTTTGAAATCAAGGTCGAGTATCCCACCGAAGAAGAAGAGTTTGCCATCGTCAGGCAGACAACCTCGGATGAATCTTACGCGATTAAAAAAATTCTCGAACTGGATGAGCTGCTTTCTTTTCAGTCGCTGGTCCGTCGCGTTCCCGTAGCCGATCATGTGATCCGGTATGCAATGCAGTTCGCCCGCATGACGCGTATCATTGCCACCGATGATGCCCGGGCGGCAGACATTCCCGATTTCATTCGCGAATATGTCAGCTGGGGTGCCGGCCCCCGCGCCAGTCAGAACCTGGTCCTGGGTGCCAAAGCCCGGGCGATTCTGCATGGTAGACTGTATGTGAGCACCGACGATGTGCGTGCGGTTGCACATCCGGTACTCCGGCATCGTATCATCACCAATTTCAATGCGGAAGCCGACGGGATGTCTCCCGATAAAATCGTCGATCGCCTGATTGAACTCATCCCCGTCGATTCCTCGCAGGAAAAACTGGATGGACGATTACCACAAGTATTTAGATCCGCAGACGCTCGCTAAAGTTCAGAATCTGGACCTGGCGGCGCGTCAGATTGTGGAAGGCTATGTTTCGGGGTCCCACAAGAGCCCCTTTCACGGCTTCTCCGCCGAGTTTGCGCAGCACCGGGAATACGCGGTGGGGGATGACCTGCGTTACGTCGACTGGAAAGTCTACGCCAAGTCGGACCGCTATTATCTGAAACAGTTTGAAGCCGAGACCAACTTCACCTGCTACCTGCTGCTCGACTGCAGCGAATCGATGCGCTACAAGTCCGCGGATGCGGCTCTGTCCAAGTGGGAGTATGGTCGGCTGGTCGCTGCAGCCCTGGCATACGTCGTGATCAAACAACAGGACGCTGCGGGATTGTGTACCGTCAGCGACAAGGTAAATGATTTCCTCCGACCCGCCAGTCAGCCGACACATCTGAAACAGATTTATTACACGCTCGAAAACACAACTGTCGCCGGTGAATCCGGCCTGGGCAAGGTCTTCCACGAACTGGCCGAACGCATCAACCGCCGCAGCCTGATTATCATCATCAGCGATCTGTTCGATGACATTGAATCAGTGCTGCTGGGCCTGAAACATTTCCGGCATCGCAAACACGATGTCAGTCTGCTGCAGGTGATCGATCCCGCGGAACAGGACTTCCCCTTCCAGGAACCGGTGCTGTTTCATGGCCTGGAAAATCTGCCCGAACAGATGGTCGAACCCCGGGCTTTGAAGAAAGCCTACCAGGAAGAGTTCGAAAAGTTTCTCAAAACCGTTCAGCGTGGCTGTCGCGATCTGAAACTCGATTACAGCCTGATCCGCACCGATCAGTCGCTGGATGTCGCCCTGTCCGCATTCCTGTCGCATCGTCAGTCCCGCGTCGGTTCTTAAGGATTCAGCAAGATTCATTTCATGTCCCAGACTTTGATGCAGCCCCTGTTGGCATTCGGATTCGCCAGTCCCTGGCTGCTGATGGGATTACTGGCAGCAGGGGTTCCGGTGCTGATCCATCTGCTGCACAAGCGGAAGTTCATCGAGACCGAATGGGCGGCGATGAAATTTCTGCTGGCGGCGACGAAAAAATATTCGCGGCGGGTCCGTTTCGAACAGCTGCTGATTCTGCTGGTTCGCTGTCTGATCCTGCTGCTGCTCGCGGTCGCCTTTTCGCGGCCTTACTGGTCGGTCAAAGGCGCGTTCTTCGAAACCGCGGCTCCCGTACATCGAATCCTGGTGATCGACACTTCTTTCAGCATGCGCTGGCAGAACGACGGCCGGGAAAAATTCGCCTCTGCCAAAGAGCTGGCTGAGACGCTGGTTTCTGATTCGAATACCGGCGATGCGTTTCAGTTGATTCAGATATCAAGCGTTTCCCCCCAGACCCTCATTTCCCGCCCCTCCCGGCAGCAGGCTTACGTACTCGATGAAATCAGTCGTCTGCAACCCACTGAAGAATACGGCGACGTCACTCAGGCACTGCAAAGTGCGCTGGAGTTTCTGAACCAGGCGCAGGAACTCGCTCAGAAAGAGGTGATCGTGATCAGCGATTTCCAGGCGAAAAGCTGGGCGCCCCTCGAAGGGGAAGCCGGTGATGCGAGGGTGCTCTCGCTGCTGGAAGCGATCTCGAAAAAAGCGACTTTGGTCCTCAAAGATGTGGGACAGGCGGATGAACCCAACCTGGCAATTGTCGATTTCAGCAGCCCGTCCGTCTTCGCCACTTTGAATCAACCGGTCCGCCTGGGCGTGACTCTGCACAATTTCAGTCCCCTGAATCGAGAGGCAGTGAATCTGCAGTTGTATGTCGACGGTCAGTTGGTGAACCAGAAGCAGGTTTCGTTCCCCGCGAATACCGACACGCAGGCCGAATTTACTCACAAGTTTACCCGGGTCGGCGATCATCGACTGGAAGTCCGCATCGGCGAAGATCAGCTTCCCCTGGATAACCGTCGCTGGAGAGTCATGCCGGTCAAGAAAGAGATCAATGTCCTGCTCGTTAACGGCAGACAGTCGGGCGAAGCCATGGGACGGGCGACCGACTTCCTCGAGCTGGCGCTGTCCCCCTCGTTGCGGGAACAACCCTGGCAGGGAGCCATCAAGCCCCAGGTGATCAGTGAAGGGGAGTTGGCCAACACCGAACTCGAACTCTACGACGCAGTCGTGATCAGCGATGTCGCACTGTTTACCGACCATGAGCGCGACCTGCTCAAAGGGTATGTCAAACGCGGTGGTGGTCTGATCGTCAGCCTGGGTGCGCAGGTCGATGCGAACAACTACAACCAGACCCTGTTTCAATCCGGCTCCGGCCTGATGAATGTCAAGCTGCTGGATCGCCAGGGTGATGCGAAACAGAAATCAAAGATCTTTGAATTCGACCCGCTGCAGTACCAGCATCCCGTGATTGAGATCTTCAAAGGGAATCCGGATGCCGGTCTGGAAACAACCCAGATTTATGAATACGTCCAGACCGAAGTACCGGCAAATTCGAATACGCGACTCGTGCTGAATTTTGACACAGGCGACCCCGCCGTAATTGAGAGCACGCTCGGTCGGGGCAAGATCCTGCTGATCACCACGTCACTCGACCGTCGCTGGGGCAGTTGGGCGGTCTGGCCCAGCTTCCCCCCGATGATGAATGAATTCGTACTGGATGTCGCGACGGGGAAGTGGAGTCGCCGTGAATCGCTGGTCGGGCAACCCCTGGAAATTCTGGCCCGGGAAGATCAGCTCGCATTGACGCCCCGCATGCAGGCGCCCAACCAGGCAGAGTATCCGTTAAGAAGTATCCTCGACCGGAATGCGGAATCTCGCATGATCACCTTCGATCAGACACAGCTCTCCGGGATTTACGAGCTGGACTGGGGAGTGGCTTCTGCTGAAAAAATGCTGTTCGCAGTGAATGTCTCCCCACTGGAAAGCGACCTGGCCCACATCGGCCCCCAGGTAATCCCCCCGCATTATTTTCGCAGGCCAGACAGCTTCGCCCCCCTGGCCGCGGAGTTGCCCGCGGAACGAACCACACAGAGAGGGCTCGCCGAAAACCTGTTACTGACCGTGCTGGCCCTGATCGTGGTCGAGCAGTTGCTCCTCTGGCGCTTCTCCGTGGGGGCGCTGACTTTTCTGGCAGTCATGTGTCTGGCCTGTCTGAGCCTGTTTTTTCAGAGTTGAGACGTTCGGGGGCTATGTTCTCCCGATCAGGTTTGTGATATACTCACCGCCCCGGTTCCCTTTTGTCACCTGCAACAAGAGAAAGCGTTTACAGCATGGGCTTGAATAAAAAACAGAAGAAACAGATCGACGTCGCTCGCCAGAAAATCCAGAAACTGCGTCAGCGGTTGACCGGCGCCAAGGCACAGATGGACGACCCCCAGGAAGTCGCCTCGCTGGAAAAAGAAATCGCCGACCAGGAAGAAATCATCAAAAAAGTTCAGGAAGGCAACTGAGCCCGCTGACTGAATAGAACATCTCGTCAACTGAAATCCGAAAACGTGTCCGCCGCCCAAACCCCTACGATCATTGTTGTCCATCCCAAAGAGCGTAAAAGTAAATGCTCGGTACAGCCGCTGCGCAAACGTGACGATTTCATTTTCTGGAAATTTCCCCGCAAGGAACCGGAAAAACTGACGACCTACGTCCGCCTCGGTATGGAAGGACCGGAAATCAGCAGAGACGATGCCGACCGAGGGCTACTGGTGCTGGATGGTACCTGGCGGCTGGCGGAAAAAATGGAAGGCGATTATCAGGAACTACCCGTTCGCAGTCTGCCTGTCTGGGAGACCGCGTATCCACGGGTTTCGAAACAGTTTGATGATCCAGGCGCAGGGCTCGCCACGATTGAAGCGATTTTTATCGCCTACCATCTGATGGGTTATGACACGACCGGTCTGCTTGATGAGTATTACTGGGCTGATGATTTTCTGAAACTCAATCACGATCGACTGGTTCAGAACGAACCCACCTGATCAGCAGGGGAGCTCTACCGGCTCCGAAAAATCCGTCAGTGACTGATAGGTTTCGATGATCTCGCGAAGCTTCTCCCGATTGACGGGTTTGGTGGCATAATCGGTACAGCCCGCTGCGATACACTTTTCACGGTCCCCACTCATGGCGTGAGCCGTTAAAGCAATAATGGGTAGCTTGTATCCCTGTTCTCGCAGTTTTTGGGTCGCACCGTATCCGTCCAGTACCGGCATCGACATGTCCATCAGAATCACATCGAAGGGCTGTCCCTGTTCGAGTGCATGCATCGCATAGCGAACCGCAATTTCCCCGTTCTCAGCCAGCTTGACTTCTGCACCCTCTTTTCTGAGGAGCATGGAAATCAGCCGCTGATTATCTTCTCCATCTTCAGCCAGCAGCACAGAACAGCTTCGGTTCGCTGCCTGCACCGGTTTCGCGATCACGGGAGCCGGCTTGTGTGCAGCTGCTTCGAGCGCGTCCTGGGGATCATTGTAATATTCCAGAGACTCTGATTCGCCAATCTGAATCTGTAATGTGAAAGTCGTGCCGACATCGGGAGTGCTTTGGCAGGTCAGATCACCGCCCAGCATTTTTGCCAGTCGCTTACTGATGGCCAGCCCCAGTCCGGTTCCTCCGAACTTCCGAGTCGTGGAGGAATCGGCCTGGACGAAAGGCTGGTACAATCCTGCAACCTGTTCCGCGTTCATTCCGATACCTGTATCGATGATTTTGAACTGCAGTAACGGCTCAGGCGAGTCCGGGTTCAGGCACGATGTTTCCACCGAGACCCGACCCCCATCGGGAGTAAACTTGATCGCGTTTCCGATGAGGTTGATCAGAATCTGTTTGAGTCGAGTGGGATCACTCTGGATGTGTTTAGGAATTTTGCCTGCAAATGTCAGTTTAAAGCTGATTTCCTGCAGCTGGGCTCGCACCTGCATCAGCGACTCTACTTCCTGCAGTTTTTCGATCAGCGAGAAGGGAATCTTTTCGATATTCAGACTTCCCGATTCGATTTTCGAGAGATCCAGAATATCGTTAATCAGATCCAGCAGATAATTTCCGTTGCGTTTGATGACTTCAATTAACTTGATGCTGCCCGGGCGTCCCCAGCTCTCTTCCATCAAAACATCAGTGTAACCCAGCACCGCCGTCATCGGCGTACGGATTTCGTGACTCATGTTCGCCAGGAATTCACTCTTCGCGCGGGAAGCCGCTTCCGCATCCAGCGAAGCCTGACGCAGACTTGCTGCCTGCACCTCCAGCGCGCTGCGGGCCTGCTCCAGCTTGTCTGTGCGGACCTCCAGTTCCTTCAAGGCCTGGTCCCGTACCTGGGTCACTCGGTTATATTGACGGGCAATTAAACCGACGTCGCTGTGTTCGTCCAGATCTTCAATCGGTGCCGAATCTCCCTGGATATGCCGTTCCATGGAATTGAGCAGATCGTACATCTCGGTGGTCGCTCCGTGCTCTGCCATGTTCAGACCGATCTCTTCTTCTTCGGCCGTCACACGCAGTCGCATGAACTTACTGACAACCCGCAGGGTCACCCAGCAGAAAGAGAAGCACCAGATAAAGCAGATCGTACAGCCCAGCAGCTGCACACAGAACAGCTCCAGCCGCGAACGAGTTAAGAGTTCCGCAGGTATGAACAGCGCCACCGCCAGAGTTCCCCAGACGCCGGCAAAACCATGTACGGGAATCACACCAATCGTATCGTCCAGTCGACGCCATTCCAGAAACCAGCTGCCGGCTTCCATGACGATCGCTGCGACAATCCCAATGATCACAGCCGCAATGGGAGACACAACATCACAGCTGGCACTACTGGCAACCAGGGCCGCCAGCAGGCCGTTCAAAATGTTTTCAATTTCAATCTGTTTCCGCTGGTAGAACTGCCAGAGGAGCAGGGTGATCGCCCCGCAGGCCGATGCAAGGAACGTGTTGATCAGAATCTGAGGGACGTGCGCCGTGAATCCGAATTCACTACCGCCGTTGAATCCAAACCAGCCGATCCAGAGGATAAACACCCCGGTCGTCGCCAGCGTCAGATTATGACCTTTGAATTTGCGTGTTGTCTTTTCCTGGTCCTGGTCAAAGCGACCGGTCCGCGGTCCGATAATCATGATCGAAGCCAGTGCCGCCCAGGCACCGATCGAATGCACGACCGTCGATCCACTGAAATCCCGGAACCCCAGAGACTCCAGCCAGCCGGGTGTTTTACCGGCAAAGTGACTCGTCCAGGCCCAGTGACCGAATACGGGATAAATGATGCCCCCAGGACCACCGCCAGAATCAGGTAGGCGGTAAACCGCATCCGTTCCGCAGAGGCTCCCGAAGCAATCGTGGCTGCAGTCGCACAAAGCATCAACTGAAACAGAAAGAACGCCGACAGGAAGATATTCGTTCCCGGATTGATAAACGGGAAGTGTGAAGTTCCAATCAGGCCGCCGGTCGTGGTACCAAACATCAGACCAAAACCGAAAATCCAGTACAGCACACCCACCAGACTCACGTCGACGATATTTTTAATCGCCACGTGAATACTGTTTTTCGAGCGGGAGAGTCCCGATTCCAGACAACAGAATCCCGCCTGCATAAACAGGACAAAGATACTGCAGAGCAGAATCCAGATAATGTCAATTTGCTGATGGAGATCCATAGTCGTTCATTCTCAAGTCAGTACGTATTCGATGGGAGTTTCTTTCACCTTTCCACAGGCCGTCATCAGTTTGATCAGAGAGCAGAGGCGAGAGAACTCGACCGAATAGATCTGCTGTCAAATCAAGTTTATGTCCCGTTCCCGCAACATGTGGCGTTAAAGCAACACATTTTGAGAAGCTTCACATTTCGAAAACTGGTGTGCGGTAATTCCCTGTATCTGAAAGGAGGTGAAGGAATCAATTTGTCTATCTGGACGAAAATCGAGCGGTTATCGGAGTTGCAAATCCAAAATGTTCTCTTTTAAAGACTTACGCACATCCTGCCTCCCGCAACGCAATCAGCACAACCACTACAACAATCCAGACCCAGAGATACACTTTATCCGGCACTCAACCCGAAAATTATTCGACTGTTACCACTTACCTCAATCAACGCCACTGAAAATTCGAGCCACACCACTGTTGTAAGCTGCTGTTCGTTGTGTCTGTCTCTTGTGAACTCAGCCAATCCAGCTCCGCTAAAATAGAGTTCGTTGACCGTATCCCTTCACCGACTGAAAGAACTGCCGATTCAAGTCGCCTGCTGTCCTCGCCACAACGGAACCACGTTTCAAAGCGCGTTCTGTCACTTTCTGGTCTGCCTTGCTTGATTATTTTGGTGTGCTTGTTAACGTTGGGAAGATTTGCGCAGAAATTCGCTACGACATTCGCATGATAATGTACATTTGCTGTTGAAAGTGATCTAAAAAAGTGCCTAGACGCGACGACATTAAGAAGATTTTGATTATTGGCTCCGGTCCGATTGTCATCGGGCAGGCATGTGAATTTGACTATTCGGGAACGCAGGCCTGTAAGGCCCTCCGCGAAGATGGTTATGAAGTGGTGCTGGTTAACTCCAACCCCGCAACCATCATGACGGACCCGGAAACCGCTCACCGCACCTACATCGAACCGATTACCTGGCAGTACATCCAGAAAGTAATCGAAATCGAAAAGCCGGACGCACTGCTCCCCACACTGGGGGGACAGACCGGCCTGAACGCAGCCATGGACCTCGCCCGCCGCGGAATCCTTGATCAGCTGGGCGTGGAACTCATCGGTGCTCGCGAAGAGGTCATCGCCAAAGCGGAAAGCCGCGATCAGTTCAAAGAAGCCATGACCAAAATCGGCCTCGACTGCCCCCGCAGTGCCGTGGTCCACAACATGGAAGAAGCCAATGCCGCGGTCAAAGATATCGGCCTGCCGATCATCATCCGCGCCAGTTACACACTCGGTGGTACCGGCGGTGGGGTGGCTTACAACCGTGAAGAGTTCGTAGAGAAAGTCCGCAGCGGTCTGGCTCTCTCCCCCGTGAACGAAGTTCTGCTGGAAGAATCCATCCTCGGCTGGAAAGAGTACGAGATGGAGGTCATGCGGGACCAGGCCGACAACGTCGTCATCATCTGCTCGATCGAAAACTTCGATCCGATGGGTGTGCACACCGGCGACTCGATCACCGTCGCCCCCGCTCAGACGCTGACCGACAAGGAATACCAGCGGATGCGCGATGCGACCATCGCCTGTATCCGCGAGATCGGCGTCGAAACCGGCGGTTCCAACGTGCAGTTCGCCATCAATCCCGATACGGGCCGCATGACGATCATCGAAATGAACCCCCGCGTCAGCCGCTCCAGTGCACTCGCCTCCAAAGCGACCGGCTTCCCGATTGCCAAAATCGCAGCCAAGCTGGCCGTCGGTTATCGCCTCGATGAAATCCGTAACGACATCACCCGGGAAACGCTTGCCTGCTTCGAGCCAACCATCGATTACGTCGTCACCAAGATCCCTCGCTGGACATTCGAAAAATTCCCCGATGCCGACCCGGTCCTCACCGTGCAGATGAAATCGGTAGGCGAAACCATGTCCATCGGCCGTACCTTCAAAGAATCGCTGCAGAAAGCACTCCGCGGCCTGGAAATCGGTCACTTCGGGCTGGGTGGCGGTAACAAGGATCTCTGGGGCACCCCCAAGCAACCCGCGCGGGACCTGATTCAGTCCAAGCTGTCGATTCCCAACGACGAGCGGCTGTTCTACCTGCGGTACGCATTCAAATCCGGCATGAGCGTCGAAGAAGTCCACGAGCTCAGCGACATCGATCCCTGGTTCCTGAACCACATCCGTCAGCTCGTGGAATTCGAAGACAAGATCCGCGCCGTCTCCCGTCTGGAAGACCTGGACTATGCCTTCATGAAACAGGCCAAGCAGCACGGCTACTCCGACAAGCAGCTTGCCTTCTGGCTCGACTCCACCGAAATGGATGTCCGCCAGTACCGCAAAAGCCTGGGTATCGAAGCCACCTTCAAACAGGTCGATACCTGTGCTGCCGAGTTCGAAGCCTACACACCGTACTTCTACTCGACCTACGAAGATGAAAACGAAACGCCGGGCAATCCCGATCACAAACGCCGCATCATGATTCTCGGCGGCGGCCCCAACCGCATCGGGCAGGGGATTGAATTCGATTACTGCTGCTGCCAGGCTTCGTTCGCCCTGCAGGAACTGGGCATCGAAAGTATCATGGTCAACTCGAATCCCGAAACGGTCTCGACCGACTATGACACCTCCGACCATCTGTTCTTCGAACCGCTGACCACCGAGGATGTGCTCAACATCTGCGATCGTATGCAGCCGGATGGCGTCATCGTGCAGTTCGGCGGACAGACTCCGCTCAACCTCGCCCGGGGACTCGAAGCCGCAGGCATCAACATCATCGGTACCAGCCCCGAAATGATCGATGCAGCCGAAGACCGTGAACGCTTCCAGGCAATTCTCGAGAAGCTCGAACTGCATCAGCCTCCGAACGGTATCGCCACGAATATCGAGAGCGCCCGCAACGTCGCCCGCAAAATCAGCTATCCGATTCTGGTTCGCCCCAGCTACGTGCTCGGCGGCCGGGCCATGGAAATCTGCTACGATGAAGAATCGCTGGTCCGCTACATGAACGAAGCGGTCAATGCCTCTCCCGACCATCCGGTCCTCGTCGATCAGTTCCTCGAAGACGCGATCGAAGTCGATGTCGACGCCATCTCCGACGGCATCACCACGCTGGTCGGTGGCGTGATGGAACACATCGAAGAAGCCGGTGTGCACTCCGGTGACTCGGCCTGTGTCCTGCCACCTCACTCGCTCCCCGATTCCGTCATCGACGAAATCAAACGGGCCACACACGCCCTCGCTCGCGAACTCAAGGTCAAAGGCCTGATGAATATCCAGTTCGCGGTGAAGAAGACCGAAGACGATTACATCGTCTACATCCTCGAGGTCAACCCGCGTGCCAGCCGGACGTCGCCGTTCGTCTCCAAGGCCACCGGGCTTCCACTGCCCAAAATCGCCGCCAAGGTCATGGCGGGCGTCTCGCTGCTGGAACAGAACGTGACCAAAGAACCGAAACCCAAACACACCTCGGTCAAAGAGAGTGTCTTCCCCTTCTCCCGCTTCCTGGGCGTCGACATCATCCTCGGCCCCGAAATGCGGTCCACCGGGGAAGTCATGGGAATCTCGGATGGCTTCGCGATGGCCTTCGCCAAGAGCCAGCTCGCAGCAAATACCAGCCTGCCTTCTGAAGGCACCGTCTTCATCAGCATGGCTGACCTCTACAAAGACATGATCATCGATCCCGCACGACGGTTGATCGACCTCGGTTTCAAGATCGTCTCGACCTCCGGCACCGCCCGCGTTCTCCGCGAAGCAGGCCTCGAAGTCTCGACCGTCAAGAAGCTCAAAGAAGGTCGTCCCAACCTGCTGGACATGATGGCCAACCAGGAAGTCCAGTTCATCTTCAACACGCCCAGTGGCAAAGGCTCGCGGACGGACGAAGGCAAAATCCGCTCGGCATCGGTTTCGTATGGCGTGACCTGTGTCACCACGATCCCGGGCTGCCTCGCGGTTGTCAAAGCCCTCGAAGCACTCGCCGAAGATGCCACTCCCCAGGTCCGTGCCCTGCAGGACTGGATGGCCGATCTCTAAACGCAATCTCAAGTCGCTGTGCTCCTCATTTCTGTGAGGAGCACAGCCTTGTCTGATCAATACCTCAGCGGTTCCGCTTCTTACGTTTGGCATACGTGTCGCGTCGCTTCTCCGCGTGAAACACAAAGTAGCCGTCAATCTCGTGCACTTCGGTCCCTCCGAAAATGCTCGTCAGCTTCTTCTGGTACCACAGCCGTCGCCGTGTGACCATCACCATCCGTCCGCCGACCTTCAGCCGGTTGAATCCCTTCATGATAAACTGCTTGGCGACCGCAAAATCCTCATGGTAAGGCGGGTTAGAAAGAATCCAGTCGAAGTCGGTCTCCCGGTGATCCTGTAATCCATCGCTCTGCAGAATCGTCACCCCCGCAACCTGGTTCCGTTCAGCGTTCTGTCGAGCCACTTTAATCGCCCGGGCATCGATGTCCGTCATCACCACATTCTCCGACCCCACAATCGAAGCCGCCAGAATTCCCACCACGCCCCAGCCGCATCCCAAATCCAGCACCCGCTCTCCTGGTGCAAACGTCACCGTCGAGAGCATCGCTTCCGTTCCCCGATCCAGATTCTGGGGAGAAAATAATTCCGCCGCAGTTTCAAACTGGAACTGCCGACTATGATAGGTAAGGGAGAATGGCATACAGGTACAACAGGTCTGGAGTTAAGAACGATTTTGTGTTAAGAAACCTTAACATTCGCAGGTCTGGATTCACACTCCAGATTACTGTATCTTCTGTGGAAACATACACATCCGACCTGGATTTCTCCATGGCCCGTCCTGGGTTTCCTGTGATGTAGATTTGATTTTTTCGGCACTGATACCTCAGCGGGCAAGGATCTGGCGTATGGAAAAAGGCGCTCACCCCCATTTCAAACCGGGACTCACCACCTGGATTCTCACGAGTCTGGTGCTGGGGATCTCCTGTGGTTTGTTCTTTGGCGAACTGTGTGCGCCCCTGAAAACGGTCGGCGAGATCTTCATCGGTCTCCTGCAGATGACCGTGCTCCCCTATATCACGCTCTCCCTGATCCTCAACCTCGGACGGATTTCCATCCGTCAGACCAGGCACATGGCCCTTACCGTCGTCAGCCTGATGCTCATCCTCTGGTGCATCGGCCTGTTCACGGTCTGCCTGATGTCGCTCTCCTTTCCCTTCTGGCAGAAAGGCGCCTTCTTCAGTACCAGTATCATCGAAGGCCCCCAGACTGAAAGTCTGTACGATCTGTTTATCCCGGCGAACCCGTTCTTCTCGCTGGCCAATAACGCCGTCCCCGCCGTGGTCCTCTTCTCGATTGGTGTCGGCATCGCCTTGAGCACACTTCCCAAACGCGAACAGCTCCTCGCACCGCTGTCCGTCGCCGTGAATGCGTTGATGAAACTCAACCGCTTCGTCGTGCATCTCTCCCCCTTCGGAGTCTTCGCGATCGTCGCTTACGCCGTCGGTACGCTCCCCTTTGAAAAGTTCGGCCTGCTGCAGGCTTACCTGATTACCTACACCGTCGCCACGCTGATTCTGACCGTCGGCATTCTTCCCATGCTGATCTCCATCTGCACCCCGGTCCGCTACTGGGATGCCCTCCGCGTCTCCCAGCCGGCCGTCATCGCAGCCTTCGTCCTCAGCAGTACCTTCGCCGTCCTCCCCATCATTGTGGAATCGGCGCGGGAAATCCTCGAACGCTATAAGCTGGAAAAAGATGAAACCGGCGGTTCGCCCGACGTGTTGATTCCCCTCGTCTTTCCCTTTCCCGACCTGGGACGTATCGTCGGTCTGATCTTCATTCCCTTTTCCGCCTGGTTCTATGGCTCCAGCCTGATGCCCGATCAGTACCCCAAGTTTCTCGCCCTGGGCATGGCCGGCTC
This sequence comes from Gimesia benthica, assembly GCF_009720525.1. NCBI lineage: Bacteria > Pseudomonadati > Planctomycetota > Planctomycetia > Planctomycetales > Planctomycetaceae > Gimesia > Gimesia benthica. The sequence continues at coordinate 3,834,502 of NZ_CP043930.1, read as the reverse complement.
CTTCGCTAAGCCCGCGGTCACCATCCCCTGGCTGCTCGACCTGATGCATATCCCGCACGACATCTTCCAGCTCTACCTCGCGGTCGGCGTCTATACCACCCGCCTGGGCGATGCGCTGCGTTCGGTCTACCTCTTTTCCTTCGCAATCCTCACAGCAGCTTCGCTCTCGGGCACACTCAAGGTGCAGTGGAAACGCTTTTTCGTCTACACAACGCTCTCGCTGGTCATGGCAGGCATTGTCATCGCCAGCATTCATACCGTCCTCGAATATACATTCAAAAACCTTTACCAGTCCAAAGCGATGATCGCCGACCGCCAGTTGCTCTTCCCCGGCGTCAAGGAAACCATCCTCAAAGCATCGGCTCCCAACCCGGACCCGATCCAGCCCGGCGAAACGCGTATCGACCGCATCCGCAAACGTGGCAAGATCCGGCTCGGCTTCGACGCTAAACGGCTGCCGTTTTCCTACTTCAACGATCGTGGCGAACTCGTCGGCTTCGACATCGACATGGCCCATCGCCTGGCCCTCGACCTCGGCGTCGATATCGAGTTCGTTCCTTTCACACCCCAGACCCTCGTCAAACAGTTGAATGCAGACCACTTCGACCTCGCCATGTCCGGACTGGAAGGCACCATCGAACGGGCGACCGCCTTCCCCGTCGCCGATTCTTACATGGACGTCACCCTCGCCATGGTCCTGCACGACTACCGCAAAGTCGAGTTCCTCGAATTCGAGAAACTCCGGCATTCCCCCGACCTCAAAATCGCCGTGGTCGCCAACAGCTTCTTTGACGAAAAAGCACACACATTCTTCCCCAACGCCAGCTTCGTCTCCATCAATTCCGAGGAAGACTTCTTCGAAGAAAAAGCCGACGGCGCTGACCTGCTGGTCACCAGCGCCGAAGCCGGTGCCGCCTGGACGCTCCTCTATCCCGAGTTCTCCGTCATCAACCCCCTCAAGAAAAATGTGAAGGTCCCCATGTATTACCTGGGCGCCCACGACATCGAATTCGAAGAATTCATGGAAGTCTGGCTCGAACTCAAAAAGAAGGAAGGCGTCTTCGATGAACTCTACAACTACTGGATCCTCGGCAAAGATATTAAAGACGCCGAACCCCGCTGGTCCATCATCCGCAACGTCCTGCAATGGGTAGACTGAATCCAGAATCAGCATCGCCACTACTCCATCACCTCCTCTGAGCGGCAAGGCCCTAGCCGCCGGTAATTTTTGGCGACGCTGCAGATAACACGGGTGGCGAGTGCCATTCCGCTCAGAAATTTTTCGTGCTTTTCGTGGTTCATAAAATTTCTCGCCCTCCATGGTTCCTTCCCAGATTTCCCCCCACACGTCCCCCTTTCCCTGCTATACTGTACACACATGAATTGATCCGTCATTGTTCAATCGATCCGTCAGGAACCAGCCATGTCCGTTCGTCTGATCCTCAGCCTCACACTCCTGTTCTGTCTGACCTCCCCAACTTTGAGTACCGCTACCGACCCCGACCCAACCCCCGTAGCAAAGCGCGAACTCAATCCCGCGGAAACCGAACACGCGCTGCAACTCCTCGCAGAGGAACTCACCAAAAATCTCGACGCCATCCACACCTGGCAGGGAGCATACCAGTTCAGGGACGAATCCAATTTTGAAAATCCCCGCAGCACTACCGGCGGCCGTACCTGGCGCACCATTCAGGGGCAGTACACCTTCTGGCTGGATGAAATCCAGGACCGCCTGCGAGTCAACTTTAACAAAACCGAAAAACCCAACGAGTTCAACCAGTTCGGAACGCCGGAACCTGTCAAAATCGACAGCCCCACCAACAATCAGCGAATTGTCATCGGCACGGACTTGTACGAACTCTCTGAAGAACGCTTCGCCTCCGTCAAAGGCTTCCCCAATCATCTCTTGAAGCAGACCCGGGCTGGACGTGTTCTCTTCCGCAAATTTCGATTTGAATCTGAAGACAATAGTCACTTCTTCGATCCTCGCGATCTGTTCGGCGGCGAAGCTTATACTTCCGTCAGAAACCCTCAGATCTACCTCTCCGTACTCCGGGGCGAACATGGTGAAGAACTGCAACAGAAATACGACCGTCAACTTTCCATCACCGAACTCCAGGGCGAGGACGGTCAGAAACAGTATCAGTTCAAACTAAAGTACACACCCAGCAATCCCGATGGAATTCCCCGTTACAAGATGACGACTTATGACTCCCAGGCGGGATGGAACGTCACCCGCTACGAAGAACTTCTCGGCTCCAGAGTCATCCATAAACGCACCATTCTCTACAAAAACGTCGATGGCATTTACCTGCCCCAGGAAGTCGACATCGCCCATTTTAAACAGGACCGCGGCCGTCGGGCAGACCCTTATCATCGCCAGAACTTCAAACTGGTCGAATCAAAACTCAACCAGCCTCTCGATACAAATCTGTTCGAAATCAAATCACTCGAGTTGAAACCTGGCGAACGCATCGTCGACCAGATCCGCGGCAAAGCCTTCGTCCAATACGAAGACCGCCTGGTCCCCGCCAGCCAGTTTCCCCTGTTAATCAAATAGACTCGAATCACATTCCACATCCCAACGCTCCAGTATTTTCGTGTCTTTCGTGCTTTTCGTGGTTCCAAATCCTCATTCCCCTGATCCATTTCCCACCTGAATATCCCCGCACCACTGCCCCACATCCACGACACAAACTGAACTTGATTCCCTCCCGCCGATCCCTATCTTTCCCCCCTGGCTCGCGCGCGAGACGGGTCTATGAGCACCGAAACACAGCCCACCACTGACACAGCAGCACCTGAATCTCCGTCGTTTTTCAGTATAGATCCACCTGTTTTCTGAGAACCGGTTCCCCAGAAACAGGTATCCCAAACGAGACAAAATCAGGCCACATCGGGACAAATCCCGGGCCAGACCAGGACAAAATCCGGTCACATCAGGACAAAATTCTGTCTTGACCTCCCCGTGCCATTCACGATGATTCCAAAACATCAAACATCCCTCCAGCCACACACAACACGAGGGGCGGCCCCATACGCCTACCCGCTTGATAAAACAAAACACCCACACACCGTGAGCGGCAAGGCGCTAGCCGCCGGTAATTTTTAGCGACGCTGCAGATAACACCGGTGGCTAGCGCCATTCCGCTCAGAAAAAATACAGGGGTAAACCCGAACTAAATCCGGGCCAAGCGCAACGTGCAGGAGACCACAGCCCCCGCGATCAAAACAGCTCATCTCCACGAATTATAAAACATCGGCACCAGCCACACCCAGCTGAATATCAGACACTGCACTGATCAGCATCCAACCACAAAACCAGCGACCTACTGAAACTCTTTCATGTTTTAAGTGCCGTCCGTGGTAGATATAAATTCATGGAAGCACAGCATTTCGCAGCCTCCCACCCCGCAATCTCACGAAAAGTCCAGGCAACGATACAACTTTATGATATTATGCACCTGGACCACATCCAACCTCCTCAGAGGTGTGAGCAGACGATGCATCAACCAGCCCCTCAAGACCCCGACACACCTGACCTGCCAGACCAGGACCTGAACCACTTACGGCGATCTCTCATCGGCGCGGCTGCCGGTGCCACACTTCCCGTGCTGGCCGGATTCTATTTCGTCTACCAGTTCTCAGCCTACACAGCCACTTTACCTCCCGGCACCGCAGCATGTGGCACGCCGTTACTCCTCCCACTTTGTCTCTTCTTTTTCGTCGCACCAGTCATGGCACTCATCGGCGGCGTAATCGCAGCACTCTTACCCTGAATAAAACCAACACAAGTGAGCGGAAAGGCGCTAGCCACCGGTACTATATCCAACGTCGCAAAAATTACCGGCGGCTAGCGCCTTGCCGCTCAGGAGAAAGAACCAGGGGTAAGTCAGAATAATATTCAGACCAAGCGCAGCAAGCAGGAACCGTACCGTGTTATCGCCGAAAAGAAATCAGCATTAACTGACCAGCATCCAATCACATAACCAGCGCCAACACGAAATTTCTTAAGTGTTTTTCGTGCCGACCGTGGTTCATTATTTTCAAGCCAATTGCCGTCACCGCCACACAATGCAGATCAAAAACCATTCACTGCCCAGACCGTTCGAAATGAATGTGACCTGATAATCGATACTGATTTTGGTTTTCCAAGTAATTCTTCCTTGAAGAAATTTTCCTTGGGGGAGCTGGAACGAAAAGCAGAAATACAAAATATCCACTCCTGTGGATATTGCCACGGCCAGCGAGCCGAACCCTCTGACCTGAAGACTTTCATTCCTCTTTCAGGAACGGTTTCAGGACTATAATTAGCTGCAAAATCATCCGAGCACCACTCTCCCGTAAAGAGTCCATACAGACCAAATTGATTGGCTTTAAAATCAATCTCTTTATCAAATTCTTCTGAAACATACTGTTCCAGCAATTCTGGGGCTGGTACTTCATCCCCAAAATAAAACAACGATTGAGTGCCTCCTCTGCAACAGTATTCCCATTCCACTTCCGTGGGTAATCTGGCACCAATACTGTGCAGAAATACTTCCGTTTCTTCATATTTCAGATTAACGGGATTTCCATGTGCATACTTCGCATCAGGATATTCAGAACCTGTGACGCTCTTATAATGCCGAGGAAGAACGGGATAAACGGAAATGAACAGGGAGCGGACAGACTCCTCATGAGTGGGACGCATGCAGTCAGGATCCAGGTCTATCTCCGGAGCCAGTTTTTTAAATTGGGCCTCTTCTTCCGGGCTGAATCCCATGACGTAACGGCCCGATGGTATGAACTTCACTTCGATCTGAGAATCGATGTGTTGAAAAGTGGGAAGCAGGTCTCCCTGCTTCCCCAGACCCAGAAACCGGAATCTGGGATTTTCTTTCTCGATCTGAGCACAAATTTCACTCTGTCCTGCTTCATCCAATTCCAAATATTCCGTCAGATCCATCAGAGGTTATTCTCCACTCATCACCAGTAGTTTAATTTGATTCAACACACTACTGTATTTCTTTCGTGCTTTTCGTGCCGACCGTGGTAGCAAATAATCCGTGCCACCAGACGTTTCGCGGTCCATCTCACTTCGGATAAACCCCCACACGTTTCGCCCACGCCTCCCACTGTGACTTCAGATCATCCACCACCGCGCGCCTCCGTTCCGCCAGGTCATTCAGCTCCGTACGATCTGCCTTCACATCGTACAGCTCCCACTTCTGTGGCTGATACCCCTTGAATGGCGATACACCCCGTCCCACCAGCTTCCAGTCACCGGAACGCACGAACGCGTTACTCTCGTGCTCGATGAAGATCGGTCGCCCCCGTTCCAGCGGCTTTCCCGTCAGCGCCGGACGCAGTGAAATACCATCCAGCGTATGAATTTTGTTGCCGGCGAACGTTTCCGGATAGTCAGCCCCGGCCACATCGAGCAACGTCGGCATCACGTCAATCAGCTGGGCCGGGCTCGTGTACCACTCGGCGCGCGGCTGAATCTGCGCCGGCCAGTGCATCAGGAACGGCGTCGACGTTCCCCCCTCATGCGCGAAATGCTTATACAACCGGAAAGGCGTGTTCGACGCATTCGCCCACGCTTTCCCGTAACTGTTGCTGTGCTCCAGATTCCGTTTCTCGACATCCCGAAACTCACCCCGACCAAGCACACCCCCTTCTGCACAACCTCCGTTGTCTGCGAGGAACAGAATCAGCGTATTCTCCAGCTGATCATGCGCCTTGAGCCAGTCCACCAGCTTGCCGATGTTCTGATCGATCCGATCGATCATCGCCGCATAAATCGCCATCTTCAGATCCATCTCGTCCTGCTTCTCAGGCTTCAACGTCTCCCAGGCCGGCACCTCTGCATCACGGGGCGAAAGCTTCGTCTCCGCAGAAATCAGCCCCAGCTGTTTCTGTTTCGTCAGCCGGCGCTGACGGAGTTCATCCCAGCCGATCCGGTATTTACCCCGATACTTTTTGATCTCCTCCTCATGCGCCTGTAGCGGCCAGTGCGGCGCCGTATAGGCCAGGTACAGAAAGTACGGATCCGTTTTCTGTTTTGCGTTTTCCTGATGTTCCTTGAGAAAACGAATCGCGTAATCGGTGAAAGCGTCGGTCGTATAAAACGGACGATCCGTCGTGCTCTCCGGATTCTCGATATCCTGGTTGCCGAAGGTCATCCCCCGCGGCGCCACCGGATGGAAATACCGCGTCGCCCCCGAAACACAACCGAAATATTTTTCGAACCCCCGTTGCAATGGCCAGCGATCCTGGTCATTAAAACCCAGGTGCCATTTCCCCGCCATGTAAGTCGCATAGCCGGCTGTCCCCAGCACTTCACCTAAAGTCACACATTGACGATTCAGATACCCCTGGTAAGCCGGCGGTTTGGAATAGCCCCGCGTCTGATTCGGCGGATTCGTCATCCAGCCAATTCCTGTCTGATGCGGATGCAGTCCCGTCATCAACGTCGCCCGTGTCGGACAGCAGCGTCCCGAATTATAAAACTGCGAGAACCGCACGCCCCCCGCTGCCAGGGCATCAATGTTCGGCGTTTCAATCTCGCTGCCGTAACAGCCGAGATCGGAGAAACCCATATCGTCGACCATGATCAAAATGATATTCGGTCGCTCGGCTTGCGCCGCCTCCACCACAGGCACATGCCACCACAGCAGACCACTAAGACAAACGAGCGCGTTCCAGAGTTTCATGTCAGGCTTTCTATTTGTAATCGTTTCCCTGGCTGCTGTTTTCACACGATTTGATCCAGGTATCCAGGTCGCGTTGATACTGTTTCACCAGGTCGGGGTGGTCCTGCGAAACGTCAGTCGTCTCGCCCGGGTCTGCCAGCAAATCAAACAACTGATATTTTTCTTTGGCCCCTTTCCCCGTGCGTAACAGCTTATAGCGATGCGTCATCCAGGCCGCGTTGTTTTGAAACTGAAAGCCAATCGGCCAGCCCCGTTCCTGCTGCTTCTGCTCAATAATTCGCAGCAGATTGATCCCGTCCAGCGGCCACTTGCCATAAGGCACCAGCCCGACTGCAGAGTAAATCGTCTGCAGATAATCGCTGGTGACCATCGGAAAACTGGTTTCGGTCCCCGCCTCGATTTTTGCGGGCCAGACCACCAGCGCCGGCACCCGGATGCCCCCTTCGGTCAGATCGCGTTTGCGACCCCGGAACGGTCCCGATGATCCAGGGGCACTCGCATTCCCTTCCGGCCCATTGTCCGAGCAGAACCAGATCAGCGTATGATCTGAAAGTGAAGACGATTTCAATTCAGCCCTGAGCCGTCCCACCTGCTCATCCATGGCGGTGATGCTGCCATAGTAGTTCGCGTGGTAGAGATCAGCGTCGGGGTACATGGCCCGATAACGGGGACCCGCAACCACCGGCAGATGCGGCGTATGAAACCAGATCACGCAGAAAAACGGTTTGTGATCTTTCACACTCTGTTTGACGAAGGGGATCACGCGGTCCATAATCACGCGCGAATCATCGCCGCTGAGATTGTCCTTCACGATCTCGCCCGCTTCGTTCCAATAGTGGGTCCCATACGGCTGACTCGGACTCTCTTCCGTGAGCGCGGCCCAACCCTTCGAGGGCGCTTTCCCTTTTGGTTTTCGCATCGGATCCCAGGTGGGCACTTTCGCTTCGGTCGAGAAGCAGACTTCAAATCCGTTTTCCCAGGGGGGCGCATAGTGTTCCGTATTCTGGGGGCCGCCCCGATTCGAATCGCGAACCGTTTTCGACAACGTTCCCAGATGCCATTTGCCGAAATGCCCCGTACGATAGCCGGCCGCTTGCAGCGACTCCGCCAGTGTCTGCTCACCCGGTTTCATATGACCGGTATTCGCATGCACGATCCCGTAGCGGAACGGGTTCCGTCCCGTGAGACAGCTCCCCCGCGTCGGACTGCACACCGGAGCCGCCGCGTAAAACCGCTTGAGAATCATCCCGTCCCGCGCCATCGCATCCAGGTGCGGCGTTTTGATGATCTTATTCCCGTTGAAGCCGGTATCTCCCCAGCCCAGATCATCGCACATGATCAGAATCACATTGGGATGTATCGCTGCATCAGCAGACAATGCAGTCAGACAGACGACCAGACAGGTCAGAGCAGCAAAGATTGTCCGAACCATAAACAGGTACCCCATCCTGAGCGGAATGGCGCTAGCCACCGGTATTATCAACAGCCCTGTCACACACAACCGGCGGCTAGCGCCTTGCCGCTCAGTTGATGGAATAATCTTGCCTGACAGATTTCAGTAGATTACTTGAGTTCTATAGGTTAATAGTTTTCCAGTACCATTCTTAAATAAGTTCCCGTCCTGCGATCGGCTGAGGCCGTCACTAGAGATAACGGACATTCCGTTTTCTTTCCATCGGTTAGAACTGGAAGTGCATAAAATGCAATTTTTGGATCATCCAGACGAATGCTCCACTTGCCCCCATGCGACTTTCGAAATGCTTCGCCAACATAGCATGCAGCATTATTCACGCGTTGACTTTCAGATTTTACAAGTGCTGCCCTGGTATCCTCATAATTTGAGAGGATCCATTTCTCGACTACATCTAACGATTCAGGGGAATAATCTAGAAGACGTTGTTCTTCTTCTGGAAATTCTGACATAAACATTTCGAGAAAGTCATCCATCGATGCAAGCCAGTATTCAAAATCTTCTCTACTTTTCTGCATTGAATGATCCATCTTTTCTCTCCATCAATCCACGAATCATCCTGTTTACTCTGTAAAAGATAACAGCCCCCTGTTTTTTGTTTTCGTGTCTTTCGTGCTTTTCGTGGTAGTCATCAATTCCGCGCAATTCGTGGTTCAAACCTTACGACCACAACGAACGGAAATACTTCGCATCGACGGCCGTCTGGGCCAGGCATTCCTGCGTGCTCAACTCTTTCCAGCTGTGCCGGCCCTTGTACTCACTGTGCAGCGAGAAGATCCCTTCGTAACCCAGCTTCCGCAGTACATCCACGTATTCAGGAATCGGTGAAATGCCGTCCGCCACGGGAACCGTTTTGACTTCCCATTTCTGATGGCCTTTCTTATCGCGGCCTTCACCCCGTTCCCAGGCAAAGTTCTTCACCGCACACAATGAGATCCAGGGAGCCAGCAGATCGAGGCCCTGCCGCCAGCCATCGCCACTCCCCTCTTTGACCATGTGCAGCATATCCACGTACGCCCCGACTTCCTGCGGCGAGTAATCCTGGATCAGCTGATACAGCTGCGTTCCATGTGAAGGCAGAAACGCATTCGAGTGCACGTGCACGCAGGGCAGAATCTCATACTTCTGACACAGCTTCGCAACGTTGCCGATTTTTTTCGTTGTCTCTTTCAGCTGCTGGGCCAGCGTGCCGAACGGCTTGTAGCGGTAATAGCCGATCTTGATCCGGTCGATGCCCTGTTCCTGCGCAGTCGCCAGAATCCGTTCGGCGTTTTTGTCGGGCTCTTCAATCATCGTCGTCAGAAACAGGATCTTCACACCCGCCTCTTTCGCCGCAGTACATGCCTGCGGCAGTTCCTGCTCGGCATTCTCGGGCAGGATGTGCCCCTTGGGGCGCACGGTCAGATCGAGTCCGTCCAGGCCGATCGACTTGAACGCTTTACACACCTCGGGAATCGGCATGTCCTGAAAGCTCTTCGTGAACGCCCCCAGTTGATAGCCGCCCGCTGACTTCTCTTTTTTTGTCTCTCCCGCCTGCACAGACGCGGATTCGCTTGCGCCGCCGGCCAGCATGGTGCCCGCCAGAGCCGAGAGAGACGCCTGTTTCAGAAAATCCCGTCGGGGAAGCCGATTATGAGGGTGGGGAGTATTCCGCATGTTGAAAACCTTCTTTATGATCAGTTGTCGGGTAGAATTCGAGGGAGATCTTTATATAGAGTATGATCACCGTTCGACCCATTTTCTACCGGTATTGACCGTTTTACTGTAATCCCAAAAGAACCACTGTCCGCATGTCTGAGCCGCTCACCCTGATCGCCACGTCCACCTTTGGCCTCGAAGCCGTCGTCGCCCGCGAACTGAAGCAGCTGGGCTACGAAGACCAGACCGTCGAAAACGGTCGCGTCATGTTCCAGGCGGATAAAGCAGCGATCTGCCGCTGCAATCTCTGGCTCCGCAGTGCCGACCGCATCCTGATCTGCCTCGGCGAATTTACGGCTCTCGACTTCGACGATCTCTTTGACGAAACCCGCGACCTGGAATGGGAACGCTGGCTGCCCCCCTCCGCGCGCTTTCCCGTGCGGGCCACCGCGGTCCGCTCCAAAATCAACAGCGCCAAAAACTCGCAGAAGATGGTCAAGAAAGCGATCGCCGAGCGTCTCAAGGATCATTACATCAAAGACTGGTTCCCCGAAGACGGTCCCATGTACTCGGTCAGCGTCTCGATCCTCAAAGATCGCGCTACGCTCTGCATCGATACTACAGGCCCCGGTCTGCACAAGCGCGGCTATCGTAAACTCACCGCCGGTGCCCAGCTCAAAGAGACTCTTGCCGCCGGTCTGATTCAGCTCAGCTACTGGAACAACGAACGCGCCCTGGTCGATCCCTGTTGTGGTTCGGGTACGATTCCCATCGAAGCCGCCCTCATCGGCACCAACACCGCCCCCGGTCTCAACCGCAGCTTCGTCGCGGAAGAGTGGCACAAAATTCCCGCCGAACTCTGGGAACAGGCCCGCGAAGAAGCCCGCGACCTGCAGGACCTCGACGCTCTCTCATTCCGTCTGCAGGGTTACGACATTGATCCCGGCATGATCCGCATGGCCCGCTACCACGCTCGCGAAGCGGGTGTCGATGAGCTCGTCCATTTTCAGGATCAGCCGGTCGCCGAATTCAGCACGCCCCGCAAGTACGGCTGCATCATCACCAACCCCCCTTACGGTGAACGACTCGGCGAGAAGGAAGAGGCCGAGGTCATCTATCGCCAGATGAAAGAGGTCTTCGCGCCCCTGGATACCTGGTCGATCTACGTGCTCACCTCGCATCCCGGTTTCGAACGCATCTTCGACCGCAAAGCCCGTCGCCGCAAGCTGTATAACGGTCGCATCGAATGCACCTACTACCAGTTTCCCGGGCCACCCCCGCCACGCAAAAGATCACCCTGGGACGACGCGACGAATGCGGATTCAGAGTCTACATCGGAAACAGACGCCGACACCCCGGCTGACGACACAACCGACTCCGCCGACTGAAGTCAGCTGGACCACATATTACGGATGTTCTTGCGAATGTCCTCGGCCGTCGTTTCGATCTGCGCCTCTTCGGGCGTATCCAGATCCTCGGCGTTAAACGCAGGCCGCCGCTGAAACAGGGGGAGCGTCTTTGAAGAAATGAACCGCGTCAGCTGCGCGTAACTGTGTGCCTGGTTCCAGCGCCGGTTCTGGAAATACTGCCGATGTGGAAAACAGACATAAAGCCAGTTCTTCGCCCGCGTGAGCGCCACGTAGAACAGCCGGCGTTCCTCGTCGATCTCATCATTGCTCTCCAGCGACATCTCGGAAGGAATGCTGCCGTCCGCCGCCTGCAGCACATAGACCGCGTCCCACTCGAGTCCTTTCGAGGAATGAATCGTACTCAGTACCAGGAAGTCGTCGTCCGTCTTACTGCTGTCGTTGGCAATGTCCTGCGTCGAACTGGGTGGATCGAGGGTGATCTCTTCCAGGAAACTCATCCGGCTGCTGAACCGGCTGGCGACCTGCTCCAGCTGTTCCAGATCGCGCTGGCGGGCCGGCCCGTTGTCGTACTGCTGATCGAGCAGGGGACTGTAAAAGGTCCGCACCTGGTGTACTTCGGATGAGATCCCTTTTTTCTCGGACTGCGGCGATGACAGGTTCTTCATCAGCCGAATGAATAAAGGCCAGTGCTCGACCGTCGCCGCCGGTGGTTTGAATTCCGACCAGGCATCAAAGCGAAACCCGGATTCCGCCAGCAGGTTGAGCAGCTGCTGTGCCTTCTTCTGACCGATGCCCGGCAGCAATGTCAGCACCCGCAGACCGGAAACCGCATCGCGGGGGTTCTCCGCCAGTCGCAGATACGCCATCAGGTCTTTGACGTGTGCCGTTTCAATGAACTTCAATCCGCCGTACTTGTGATACGCAATGTTCCGCCGGGCCAGTTCGACTTCCAGCGCGAGACTGTGATGCGAAGCCCGGAACAGCACCGCCTGCTGATTCAGGGGAATGCCCGCCTCCAGGTGTTCGAGTACCTGCGTCACCACGAAGTCGGCCTGCTCGTTATTGTCGCTGCAGTCCACCAGAATCGGTGGCTCGCCGGCAATCTTCGACGACCAGAGTTTCTTCTCGTAGCGCTCATGCGCTTCGTCGATGATCTGATTCGTCGCCGCCAGGATCGGCTGCGTGCTGCGGTAGTTCTCTTCCAGCGTAACCACCGTCGTCCCCGGATACTCTTCGGGAAAATCGAGGATGTTCCGCACCGTTGCCGCCCGGAAGGAATAGATCGACTGGGCGTCGTCGCCCACGACCGTCAGACCTGCTCCATCGGGACAGAGATTTTTCAGGATGCCCGACTGCAGCACGTTTGTGTCCTGGTACTCGTCGACCAGCACCGCTTCGAACTGACCTCGCAGCAGTTTGCCTCCCGCGGGATCGGAGGAGAGCGCGTGCCAGAAAAGGAGCAGATCGTCATAGTCGAGAATGTTCTGCTGCTCCTTGCGATCAACGAACGCCTGAAACAGCTGCTTGAGTGCCTCTACATGCTCCAGACACCAGGGGTAATACCGTTCGAGTACCGGCTCCAGCTTGAGGCAGGTATTCACACAGCGGCTGTAGATTTCGACCAGCGTCCCTTTACGGGGAAACTTGGCCACATTGTTTCCCAGTTCGAGTTCACTTCGTAGTGAACTCATCAGGTCTTCGGCGTCGCTGCGATCGATGATCGTAAAGTCATCCGGCAGACCGATCGACTGACCGTAGCGTCTCAGCAGACGCGCCGCCGTGGAGTGGAACGTGCCTCCCCAGATGCTCCGCGACCGGGCAGAGGCGGCGTGTTCGCGACTGTCGCCCATCGCCCGCAGCAGTGCATCGACGCGGCGGACCATCTCATTCGCGGCTCTGCGGGAGAAGGTCAGCAACAGAATCCGGCTCGGATCGATGCCCTGCGAAATCAGCCAGGCCACCCGGTGTGAAAGCGTGGTCGTCTTTCCCGTTCCCGCACCGGCGATGATCAACAGCGAACCGCTATCGTGACAGGCCGCCGCCCGTTGCTGGGGGTTCAGCTGCGCGAACAGGTCTTCAATGTGTTGCGGAATCTCTGACATCCGTGCCTCATCGGGGTCGAACGAAGTATAAAACGAAACTCAACCCTATTTTCGCGGCACAGACGATGATCGCAAGGGGCGGCCGCCAAAATTGTGCAGAACGACCGTTTTTCCCTGCGTTCAGGCTCGTTTACAGCTCACGCAAACGCACATTCCGATAGTGCACCTGGTTCACCAGGTTCCCATGAATCTGCAGTGCGATGATTCCCTTCAGCGGAATCTGCGGGTCTTGTTCGACATAATCGACCGTCTGCACCCCGTTGATCCAGAGCTGAATCCGCGGCCCCTGGCAGCGAATCCGATATGTATTCCAGTCATTCATCCGGACGGGCAGATCGCGAATCTCTTTGGGCGGACCGGCCAGAATTTTCCGTCGACGGGATTCGTCATACAGACACCCCCAGTACCCGGTCCCCAGGTCTGCCTGGAAACCACTGACTTCGTGATCGTCGGGAATCTCTGCAGTACGAATCTGCACACCCGCGTTGGTCTTCTCGCCCAGCAGCTTGAATTCCAGCATCAGTTCGAAGTCTTCGTACTCTTTATCGGAACGCAGAAACTCGTTCTGCTTGACCTTCTCCGTCAGGCTGCCGGCGACGATCTCACCATCTTCAATCCGGAAGATCTCCCTGTTTCCATGCCAGCCGTTAAATGTTTTCCCATCGTACAGCGGCTGAAACCCGAGTGCCTGCTCTTCCTGCGCCGCCTGGGCACTGATGCGTTCCAGCTGCTGTTCCGCCCGCTGTTTGAGACCCGCGTTGTCTGTCGTTGTGATCACCTGCTGTAACGCATCTCGCAGCAGTGTGTTCTCGATCGGCGTTCCCCGTTCGGCCCACGAAACAATCGTCGCGGACGCGGCAACGTTCAGATCTTTCTCCTTGAGCAGATTGATGGTGAAGTTGACCGCTTCGGGAGTCGGATAACGCCGCAGCACTTCAAACACGAGCTTCTTCTCATCGTTCCGCTCCGCATTCGCGAGCGTGTTACGACAGACTTCCAGCCGTTCGGCCGGCGTCATATTCAACTGCCGGGCCACCCGGATGTATCCCCGCAGTGCACGGATTTTATATTTGCGATTCTCCAGCGACTGCGCCAGATCGAGCAGCGGCGGCGCGACATCAATCGTCACCCATTTGCCCAGCAGGTCGGTCGCTGTGTTCTGTAAGGCATCTTCATTCGAACGAGCTGCCGCCACCATTGTTTTCAAAGCGGTCTCGCCGCCAATGGCCGCCAGCTGATTCAGGATCAGCTGCTGTTGTTCTATCGACGCCCCGTCCATCGCCTGTGCCAGCGTCTGGGCTGTCTCTTCGAGTGGCAGCCGGGCACAGGCCGCTTTAAGGGCATCGCTGATCGCAACATCACCGGGATTCTTCACCGCCAACGCAATCAGCTTCGGCAGATCGTCCGAAGACGTCGTCCCACCCAGTGCCTGGATAGCGGCCTGTTTGACTTCCGGATTCGAGTGACCCACCAGCTGATAGACAGCGGGAGTCAACGAACTCAGCCGACAATCACCGGCCAGTTGTAGTCCCGCCAGTTGCTGAGAGAGTGCCTCACTCTCGACCAGCTTCCGGGTACTCTCTTCAATCGCGGACTGCACTTTGTCAGCCGTTTGACTGCCGTTCATTTTCCCAATCGTATCTGCAGTCGCCTCGGTCAGAGCAGAAGGATTCTGCTTGAGTTTTCCAAACAAAGCACCGAGCACCTGCAGCTGTTCGTCAGCCTTCAACACAGACACCAGCTCACCCAGCGAGAGAACCGCCTGTAGTTGTAATGTTTCACTCTCACTTTTCAGCGCCTGCTGAATCAAAGGCAGGGCACCCGCATTTTTAGACTGACTCAGCGCGGCAATCACGAGTCCCTTCCGCTCGTCAGACAGCTCCGGATAGACGGCCACTAACGTCGACGACGCTTCCGGTCCCATCTTACGTGCTGCCTGCAGACCAGCCCGGAATCGCGCCAGGTCGTCGGCTTTGACTGTTTTCGCTAACAGGTCGAAGCCATCCTTGCCCAGCAGCACGATCGCCCGCTGCGTCGCCGCCAGGTTGACGTTCTCCGGCAGATCCGCCTGCAACACCACTTCCGTCAGCTCGACTGCCTCCCCCTTGTTGCTGTCAGCCAGCGAACGGGCACACATCAACAGGGCAAACGCGACTTCCTGCTTCACCGCACCCCGGTCGGTTCCCAGTGATTGTTTCAACGCAGCCGCCGCATCGCTTGTACCAATCGCCCCCAGGGCATGCGCTGCCGCGATCGCGACTTTCGGATTATCATTCGCCAGCAGTTTCGCCAGTTCAGCGGTCGCCCCTTTGTCTCTCCGTTTTGCCAGTGAATTGATCACCCCTACCAGCTGGTCCCCTTTGACCGTCTTGAGAGCCGCTTCCAGAGCCTGGTCGGCAGCGTCAGCCGGGATATTCTCCAGAGCCGAACGGGCGTAGGTCGCCAGTTTTTCATCACCGAGATATTTGGCAATCGCAGGCACCGCCTTCGCATCGCCAATCGCCGCCAGTCGGCGACAGGCCATCGCTTTGTCGTAAGTGGAAGCATCGGAATTAAGAACGTTGACCAGCCGGGTTGCTTCCGAATCGGATTGGTCCGCGGCGGACACCAGGTTGGCTGAAGAGAACAGACTGATAGAAAGAATTGTGAGCAGACAGAATCTGAACGAGAACATGAGTGAGGATCCCTCAGGTGCTGAAGTAGTTAAAGCTGATTCAGGAAAACGGATGACGACGGTCAGCGGCGTAGACTAAACGGTCCACGGCTCCCGCATGGCGCGGCTCCGCATGCGGTTCGCTTCATCGTCATTCACGAATTCTTCTTTGACCGGGTCGAACTGCAGTTTGCGACCCAGCTTCCAGGCAATCGCCGCCGCGTGGCAGGCGATGTGCGAACGGGCCATCACGTCTTCATTCGCAGCTGGCTGCGAACGGGTTTTCACACAGTTAAAGAAATCACGCACATGGAACTTGGGCGACGTTCCCGGAATCGCACTCGGCGAGGGCAGGGAGGCCCGCAACCGGTTCGAGGAAACCGCCGTCTGTCCCGAGTCGCCAGTTTCGACCCAGCCTTCTTCCCCTTCGAAACGGACCGGACAGGTCCCCAGACCCATCCAGCCATTCCGCCGCATGACCAGCTTCACGCCGTTTTCGTAGACGCACTCGATCACATTGTCGTTGGGCACATCCATCGGTTCATAGGTCACGGGCATCGTGTCATCCGCTTCCAGCGCCCACTGGCAGATATCCAGCGTGTGCGCGCCCCAGTCAAGCAGCTTGGCCCCGGAATCGAAATCGTAATGACCGCGCCAGGCACCATCCACATAGGCATGGTTATAAGGACGCCACGGTGCCGGGCCGAGCCACATGTTCCAGTCGACTACTTCCGGATCGGGTTCGGGTTCGGCAGGCAGCCAGTCGTGACGATCGATCAACTGGTAGATCGAAGCGTGTACGGTATGAATCTTCCCCAGCTGACCCGACTGCGCCAGGTGCGCCGCGTGCGCGAAGTTCGACACATTCCGCCGCTGCGTCCCCGCCTGAAATACACGGCCGGTACGCTGAATCGTCTGCTGCAGCTTGCGGGCCAGTTCGATCGAAATCGCACACGGCTTCTCGGAATACACGTCTTTCCCCGCTTCTGCAGCCATCATTGAAGCGGTCGCGTGCCAGCGGTCCCCCGTGGCAATCAGCACGGCGTCAATGTCATCCCGCGCGAGCAGCTCGCGAAAATCGCGATAGGTTTCGCATTTCTGATCGCCGTTGGCTTTGTCGGCCATTTCCTTTACGGTCTTCCGCTGATCTGCACGCACATCGGCGATCGCCACAAACTGCACATCGGGCTGTTCGAGCATGTGGCTCAGCACGTAGCCACCCCGTCGACGAATGCCAATCCCCCCCAGGATGATTCGCTCACTGGGAGCAACGGTGCCATTCAGGCCCAACGCGGTGCCGGGAATGATCAGGGGGGCAGAAAAGACCGTGCTGGCGGCCGCAGCGGTTTTAATAAAGTCACGACGATTAAGCGCACTGGAATTCGTCATCGGTTTCTCCTCAAAAGCCATCTGAGAACAGGCTGAGTTCGGGTATGTCGTCTCTGTGAGAGTACCAAAGGATGGAAACAGGCGGGATGCTGTTTCATTTATTGTAATGGTCCCGGCGGCGTGCGTCTCTGAAATTGGCCCCATTTTGTGCAGATTTGACGCTTTCCAAACTTAAGGAAACTTATAAATACCTTGATTCGTTCCTCCTCCCGCCGAACCGATTTTGCCCTCGAATTGTCCCTCTGCTATGATGCTCCCGCCCGACGACTGCTATCTCCTTTTCCCTGTGAAAGACGAACCATGGGACAACGTTTTAACGAACTCTCCGAAAAACTGATCGACTTCATCAACGACCAGCGGCTGTTCTTCGTCGGCACTGCCACCGCCGACAGCCGCATCAATGTCTCCCCCAAAGGGATGGACTCGTTCCGCGTCCTGGGCCCCAACCGCGTGATCTGGCTCAACATGACCGGCAGCGGCAACGAAACCTCGGCCCACATTCAGCAGGACGGCCGTATGACCATCATGTTCTGTGCCTTCACCGGCAAACCTTTGATCCTTCGGCTCTACGGACAGGCCCGCGTGGTCCATCCGTATGACAGCGACTGGACGGAACTCGCCGCCCACTTCCCCCCGAACCCCGGCGCCCGCCAGGTCTTCGATATGCAGGTCGATCTGGTCCAGACCTCCTGCGGCATGGGTGTCCCCTTCTACGATTATGTCGAGGAACGAGAACAGCTCACCACCTGGGCCACCAAACAGGGACCGGAAGGCGTGCAAAAATACTGGCACGACAAAAACCAGCAAAGCCTGGACGGCATTCCCACCCACATCCTGAAAGACCAGTAATGCTCGGCATGGTTCCCGCCGGCTACCTAGCCAAGCGCGTCGCGACAGAGACCAGTTGGCTCGCCAACGATCAGGTCGAGGACATTTACGCGCTCAGCAACTGCATCTCCGACGACTTCGCAGACTACACTGAATTCTGGAAACACAACGGCTTCTGGCTCTTCAATTCCCCCGCAGTCCTCCGCGATCTGGCAGAGGAAGCGGGCCTCGATCTGACGGGAACCAAGCTGTTCTATTACGAAGTCTTTGAGCAGGAGTACCATGAAACAGGTCACTGGCAACCCGTCCTGCCAGAGGACTCTCTGCACACCGATGTCCAGATCCCCTCAGCAAAACAGTTGGAAGGTTTTGATATCGTCACCTTCTACCAGAGTCCTGTCCCGGAATGCTCCTGCCTCTCCTGTAACCACATGGCAGAAATCGTCCCCGTCAATCGCCACTGCCTGCTGCAAACCTTCGAGGAAGCATATACCCTCTTGTCCGCAGACGTTTTCAAAGACTGCGAACCAGGCCCCAATCGCATCTTTGCCGTCTACTCTCTGATAGAACAATAAACGGGGTGGCCCGAATGCAATTCGGGCCGAGCGCAGCCCCGGTTTCTCACACGGTTGCCACTCCATAAATGCTCCCCAATATGAATTACACATGAATCATCTTGACCGCGGCTCCGCGGCCCGATAAACATTCACTCAGACCATGTCACTCCGCCCCCGAACCCTATAAGTAAACATCGACCACCCGGAGTAAAGCTGCTTGAAATTCTTAACCACACCACACATCCGCCTTCCCTTTACCGGCCTGCTGTTCCTGGTCAGCCTCTGCCTGCAGGCGCTGCCCGTGCGTGCGGAAGTCACGCTGATCCCTTCCGGCAAGGCCAGCATCTGGAAATATTACGACGCCGCCACTCCGCCCCGGGCCGACTGGATGTTGTCGACCTTCGATGACCAGCCCTGGTCGTCCGGCCCCGCACCGCTCGGCTTTGGTGAACCGGGAATCAACACACCCGCAGGCGCGGGCACCGATCCGCAGCACCGACAAATCACCGCCTACTTCCGGCACACCTTTACGGTTCCCGCCGACTCCGGCCTCCGCCAGCTGGTCCTGTTGATCCGCAGCGATGACGGCGTCGTCGTCTACCTCAATGGCACCGAGATCGCCCGCAACAATCTGCCCGCCGGACAGGTCACTCCACAGACCACCGCCGTCAATGCCCTGGGAGGCGTGCTGGAGCGACTCTATCAACGCTTCACAATCCCGGCAGACAGCCTCAAGGCCGGCACCAATCTGCTCGCGGTAGAACTGCATCAGGCGAACCCCCGC
Source organism: Gimesia benthica (assembly GCF_009720525.1). Taxonomy (NCBI): domain Bacteria; kingdom Pseudomonadati; phylum Planctomycetota; class Planctomycetia; order Planctomycetales; family Planctomycetaceae; genus Gimesia; species Gimesia benthica. Next base: position 3,815,012 of record NZ_CP043930.1, on the reverse strand, counting down.
AGCACCGATCTGTATCTGGACCTGATACTCCGCGGCTATCAGAGTGCCGCCGAACTGCGGCCCATCCTCAAAACCGAACAGCAACAGGCAGCCCGCGATTATCACACGCAACATTACATCGCTCCCCAGCTCAAAATCCTGGACGGCTACATTGACGGCGGTCGAGGCATGCAGGTCGATCCCCGGGGACAGACCCGCTCCCGTCGGGAGCTGATCATCGTCGACCGTCAGCGGGATCCCTCTCTCCAGAAACATCTGGAGTTCGCCCGCTCCCAGGAGGTCATGTCGCTGCCGCCGGAGAAACGGGCGCTGAAGCTCGCCCAGTACATTGACCAGAGCATGTCGCTGGATCAGCAGAACCGAGCCACCATGGCAGCGGTCGTCCTGCTGACAGACGAGTACGCCAACCAGGGCGTCCTGATCGGCGAAGTGACCCAGCTCTGCGGCGCCGGCGTCTGTCGACATCGGGCGCTGCTCTTCAAGGTCCTCGCCGATGAAGCAGGCCTCGATGTCGCCCTCGTGCGCGGCAACTACGGAGACGCCACCCGCCACGCCGGACATGCCTGGAACGAACTGCACCTCAAAGACGGCCGGCGTCTGATTGTCGATGTGATGCACCGCCGCGTCGAACCACTGACCCCCACCGGCTCTCCGATCACCGCCCGCTACCTGACCATCGACAACAAACCCTGGTACGGCACGAAAGAACCAGAGACAGAGACTCCCCCCACCGAATCAGAATAATACTTCAGAGGAGCCCCCCCAAAGCTCTCCCCCCTCCACCGGGTGGGCTCGAATACAATTCGAGCCGAGCGCAGCGAGCAAGAGGTCTTAGAGAAAGCAATCCTGCACAAAACAGTCGCCCCAGTTTTTATTCACGTAGACTGCCGGCAAGCCAAATTAGTCGCAGGACATTAGCCCCGGTTGAAACGACTTTGCTATGCACCGTTCGAAATTAAAAAGACCGGGTAGCCCCGAATGCAATTCGGGGTTGTCACAGACAACAGGAAACTGTCAGAGCACGCGCAGAATCCGGAAAGCGTTCACCGACCTCTGTCGATTCCTGTATCACCGTTTCATTCCACATCCAGCGATCACACAGTCAGTTTCCTGCTCGCTGCGCTCGGCCCGAATTTTATTCGAGCCCACCCCCCTGATTCGCTTGAATGTGTTTAAAAGGTCCCCCACCCATTCACGGTACCGGACCCCAGATCTTTTCCAGCAGCGCAAACATCCGCGGGTCGTGTGTCTTCAGTTCCGCGCGGACGAACGGATAAAAATCGTTCACGCCGAAATACGCCTCGGTTGACTCGGCGAAATACTCCTTGTGGTTGTTCATCCCGTAGTGCTGCACCGTCTGCCCGGTGTGTGACAGTACCTTTTCATACAGGCCGCCTTCTTTCGCAGCATCGTAAACCGCAATTACCTCGGGCTGATCGAAACTCAAGACCTGATCGTGATAGGCGTGTGCCAGCTCATGCAGGACTACATACGGATGCTGAGCCCACATGTTCCGGGCGAACAACTGTGCGGCCACCGGAATATGCACGTGCTTCGCCAACCGCGGATCATGTCCGTTTGCGACGAGCCAGGCCCGGTTGGGATGGTACTGCATGCGATCCAGTTGCGGATGCTTCAGCTCCAACCAGATCCGCACCTCCTGTAACTGCTTGACCCGTTCCGCAGGCACGATGAACTTCACCCGCTGCAAATGGTTCCCCAGCGCCGCGAGTGCCTGCGCTCCCACCTGCGCATGCGGCTCAGAAAACAGCGCAGGATCGACGTCCACCTGCCAACCTTCCACTTCCCGTTCCACCGGATCAAACGACGGAGCAGGGGAGTCTGCCGGTAACGGCGAACATACCAGGCTCCAACCGACAGTCACCACAATCAATGTCAGCCAGCCAGCAACCGTCCGCGAGAAAGTTTGACAATGCCGCATCAGAGGGCCCTTTTGTCTAAATGCAGGAATTCACAGAGGTTTCGATTTTAATGGCTCCACAGCAGGAACGAAACGCAATCCGATTTCCGGTTTTCCCACTGGCATCCCACAGACGAACGTCTAAAATGAGTTCAGACGCGTCCACTTCCTGAAACGTCTTTGAGTTGCCCTGTCATGAATCTTGAAACCCAGACCGAATCGACCCCGAAACCTCCGCGCTCCTGGCGGCAGTCGCTGCCCGGCGGACTGCTGGATAAACCGCAAAACGGAAAACAGATGCTCGTTTATTATGTCTCACGTGTGCTCGCCTTTTATGTCATCGCAATGCTGGTACTCATGCTCGCGCAGCGGCGACTCATTTATCAGCCGACCCGCGTCCCCGAACTTTCGACAGATCAGACCGCTGCCCCATACGGCATTATCCATGAAATCACCACCACGACCAACGACGGCCTGGACCTCAAAGGCTGGCACTATCTCGCGGGACAGGTCGCCTGTACCGACCAGGGGGAGTGCGATGCGGAACTGGCCAAAGGCCGCCCCGTGGTAATCCTGCTGCACGGCAATGGAGGCAACCGCCTGCATCGCGTGGAAACCTGCCGTCTGCTGGCCAGCCTGAACCTGCACGTCTTCGCCTTTGACTATCGAGGCTACGCCGAAAACCCGGGCAGTCCCTCGCAAACCGGACTGCTCAACGATGCCCGCGCTTTCTGGAAATACGCGGTCCGCGAACGCAAGGTCGACCCGGGGCGGATCATCCTCATGGGAGAATCGCTGGGAGGCGGCGTCGCCACATTACTTGCCAGCGAACTCTGCGAACAGCATACGCCACCGGCCGGACTGATTCTGCGTTCTACCTTCAGCTCCATGGTCGATGCGGCCTCGCACCACTATCCCTGGGTGCCTGTCTCCTGGCTGCTCTGGGATCAGTATCCCAGCCAGGCGGTCATCCCGAACATCGTCTGCCCGCTGCTGGTCATCCATGGCACCGAAGACGAAATCGTCCCCTACAAGCTCGGTAAAAAACTGTTCGACGCCGCACCGGCTTCCTCGGAGACCGGGATTCCCAAGCAGCTGGTCACCATCGAGCGGGGCAGCCATAACGGGCTGATGTATGAAGCACGCCTCAGACTCAGGGACGCCTACGACGATTTCACCCGCGAACTGTTTCCGGCAGTAACCAATCACTGAGTTGGTCTTAAAGCTTCCACAACCCGAGTTGAGATTTCTCTGTTTTTTTTGCAAACAACGGATGAAAGCGGGCCACTACACCGGTTAAACTGAAGCTCTTGAGTATTTAAAGAATATTAACTTACGTGCCCATGCAAATCTGTGACCTTGCAACTTGAAACCCTGAGGCCTCTTATGAACCAGCTCCGGAATGCTTCCCACTGTCATCACTTACCGCGCCGCCTGCTGATCGCATACTTGCTACTGCTGGTTATGGCCTGTTTCCCCGGGATGATATCTGCCGCCGAGTTGATGGCGGGAGCCGCCAAGGTGGATATTACGAACCGCGATGTGCCCCTGGTAAATGATCCACTGTATGTGAAGGCCCTGGTCATCAAAGAGGGAGACAACACCGCCGCCATCGTCACGGTGGATGCGGTCGCCATCGGCGAAATCGGTTCGATCACCAACGAGTACCTCGACAATGTCAGAGGGCAGATCGAAAAAGATCTCAAAATCAAGCCGCAGAACATCATGATCAACGCCAGCCACTGTCACGGCATCGTCTGTAACGACGTCGAACAGCGAACAGTCCAGGCGATTAAAGAAGCTGCGAAGAAACTGGTGCCCGTCAAAGTCGGGGTCGGCACCGGTCACGAAGACCGCGTCATGGAAAACCGTCGACTGTTTCTGAAGAACGGTAAAGAAGCCGACGTGCGTCACGCCTATTCGCTCCCCCCGGATGAGGAAGTGGCCGGCATCGGCCCCATCGATCCGGAGATCGGCATTCTCAAGCTCGACACACTGGATGGCGAAACCGTAGCCGTCGTGTATAACTTCGCCTGTCACCCCATCCAGGGCGTACCCAACAAGGGGAACACCGCTGACATGAGCGGGCTGGCTTCACAGGTCATCGAAGACAACCTCAGTAAAGATACCATCGCCCTGTTCGTGCAGGGATGTGGCGGCGACATCAACCCGGTGCAGTACAAAGACGTCGACAATCCCCGCGACGCCGAAGTTCTGGGGAACATGCTCGCGTTGAGTGCCCTGAAGGCGATCCGCAAAATTCAATGCACCGACGACAGCGGCCTCAAAGTCATCAACGAAACTCTGACACTCCCACGTTCCAACAATGAAAAACGGATCGCGGAACTCAAGCAGGAACAGGAGCAGCTGCTCAACTCCCTGCAGGGAACCAGCCTCAACCTCAAAACATTTCTGCCGCTGATTGTGAAGTACAAGCTGTATGAAGAAAATCCGTCCTACTATTCGCACCGTTATATGCTGGAACAGAAGCTGGGACGCGATGGCCTGAAAAAGCTGGACGCCGAGAACCGCGCCAATATGGAACGCTACATCAACAACATCTACAAGATGGAAAAGATGACCCGCAACAAAGCGAATCTGCGTCTGCTCACCAAGCACCAGACCCGCAACCAGGCCGCAGGCAAAACCATCGACGTGGAAGTGGTTGCCTTCAAGCTGGGCGACTTCCGCATGATCACCTTCCCCGCCGAACTGACGGTCAACATTGGTCTCAACATCAAGCAGAAGTCACCGTTTGAAAACACATTCGTCGCCGGCTACACCAACGGCTATAATTACTACGCCCCCACCGCGGATCAGCTGAAGAACGTCGGCAACGCCCAGGAAGACAGCGACTGCCTCTTCGCCCCCGAATGGCAGGCCATCTTCGAAGCCAAAGCCCACGAACTGATCCAGCAGCTGAAGTAATTCTTGAATCTCACTTCACCAGAGGTAGGGGTAGCCCTGTGTGGCTACCCGCAGGAACGGCGTGATCTGGTTTTGTTTTACGCACGTTTCAAAAGATCCCCACCACGGGTTGTCTGTGATCGAGCACAACCAGGCGGGCGGACACGCAGGTACCACCCCTACGGTTCAAATTCACCATGAAAGAATGGGTGGGCCCGAATGTAATTCGGGCCGAGCGCAGCGAGCAGGAAACTGTCGGTGGGATCATGCAAGATCAGAACACCACTGCGCTGCTGACGCCAACTCATTTCGGGCTGGGTTATCGTGAAACCGCCTTACTTCTTCTTAATCGTCAGCCACAGGTAAGGCAGTTCGAGATCAGGCTTCGGGCGGTCTGTGTTGCGTTTGGGGCTGATCCCTTTGATGACCGCGGTCGCAGTGTGCTGCCTGGCTTTGTCTTTGACGCTCGTCCCCTGGATCACCAGCGGGCCCTGAAACGTGACGTCCTTCTTCGCTTCCAGCTTCAGCTTGACCGACTTGCCCCCCTTGTCCTTGACCTGGGAGACGACCGGTTCGCAGGTCACACCTTCGGGCAGCCCCGCGATGCTGACTTCGATGTCGTCGCTGAAACGGGGGCTCTGGCGGTCGATGGTCACGTCGATCTCCAGCGGCTTGTCGCCTGCGGTCAACGTGTACTGCTCGTTGGCAGCCTGCAGCGAGAAGTCTGCCTCCGTTGGCAGAATCGAAAGCAGGTACACATAGCGGAAACCGCCATGCTCGAAACGATCGGTCACCTGCAGCCGGTATTCGCCGTCCGCGGGAATCGTATAGTCCAGTGCAGCGTCGAAGAAATTCCGCCGGGGATCGTCGATCTCTTTGAGCAGCTTGCCCTTCGCATCGAACAGCTTCACATACGGATCAAGCGGGTAGCCCAGCTTGTGTGAATCAACTTTGATGGTGAGCTTTTCGCCCTTTTTCGCAGTGAAGCGATAAACGTCAATCTCCTGCGCAGCGGCCACTTTCCCCGTTACCGTGGCAGGTACCGTCAGTTGCTGACCTGCCTCGGACTGCGTCTCTTTCGTCTCCAGCACCACGGGTGTGGTACTGAGGGGAATCGTCAGGTTGTTTCCCAGTTCCGGAGCGCTCAGCAGCGCGTCCTGGCTCAAATCGGAAACCGCAGGCATCAATGTCTTGAGCTTGTCAGACAGATTCCAGCCATCCAACGTAACCGGCTGTGCCGTTGAGGGATGCCAGGCCAGGGGCAGACTGTGATCGACGAACGGCCCCGTAGTCAGCGTCAGTCGATAAATGTACGAGGCGGCTCCCGCAAAGCGGATCGTACTGTTCGGATCAGCGGGAAACGCGAACGTGCGGATATAATATGTGCCCTCTTCGGGAGCGGTATAGACAATCCGGGGATCGAACCACAGGGTATCGTCCATCTGCTTCAGCACCGTTCCCCGGTGATTGAGCAACTGCAAGACGCCATCCATGGGAGAACCCAGTTGTTCGTTGGCGACCTGTGACGCGACCAGCGTCTGCCCCTGCTTCAGCTTGACCTGGTAGATGTCGACATCACCCGCCTTGGCCAGGACGCCGTTAACCGTCACCGCAGGTTGTTCAATTTTTTGCGCGTGCTCCAGGTCCTCATTCGGTTCCGCGCCTGTCACTTCGGGCAGCGTCCCGACCAGGAACGGTCGAATCTCAGAGGCCCCTTCTGCATTATGAAAGCGGAGCCAGTACAGACCCGGTTTGCCTTCAGCAGTGATTTCGACCGTGAACTGTTTCTCTTTTCCCTTGGCCGGCTTCTCGGGGATCTCGATTTTGAGACCCGGCTGCGATGTCCAGACCGAAACCGGATGTGTCCCCAGTGTCTTGTCGACGCTGACTTCGACCTTCTGTCCGACCTGGCCTCCCGCAGGAGTCAGGTAGTTCACGCTGGGAGGAGCCGCAACGACGCTCGTCCCCAGACTGAATACCAACGAACAAGCGAGAACGGCGGACAGAATCGGGGCGTGGCAGGACATTGGTAAACTCATTCTCAGTCGAAGTGCGGGCTCGGATTAAGCGAACAGTTCCGGAATCGGTGTCGGATCGCTGACGAGGTGCGACGGACGACCTTCCGGCGTGTAGAGCACCTTGTCGGGATCGATACCCATCTTGGTGTAAACGGTGGAGACAAAGTTTTCCGGAGAGAGCACACGTTCGACTGCGGAGTAACCGGCCTTGTCGGTGGCACCCAGTGCCAGTCCGCCCGGTGTTCCACCGCCGGCCATCAGCACCGACATCGCGTTCGACCAGTGGTCGCGACCGCCGCCCGGATTGATTTTCGGCGTACGGCCGAATTCACCCAGTGCCAGTACCATGGTCGTGTCCAGCAGCCCCCGCTCATCGAGGTCTTCGATCAGCGTGGCGATCGTGTTTTCAAAGGAAGGCATCCGGTCGTTGAACGTCTTGAACAGACTGCCGTGATTGTCCCAGCCCCCTTCATACAGCGTAATGAAAGGCACGCCGGCTTCCGTCAGACGACGGGCCAGCAGGGCACGTTGACCGAACGAGGTTCGCCCATATTTATCACGCAGTTCGGCAGGCTCGCGATCGATCTCAAACGCGGTCTGCGCTTCGGTGGAGGCCACCAGGTTGTAACCCTGTTCGTAGTATTCATCCAGGTTCAGTACCGGATCGCCGGCGACTTCGTCCCGGATCCGCTTCAGCTGGTCGACCTGTTCTCGCAGATCGCGGCGGGTTTTGTAGCGGGCATCGGTCAGACCGCTGGGCAGTGCCAGGTCACGTACGCGGAAGTTGGACGAATTCGGGTTGTCCGACATCACGAACGGAGCGTACTTGGCTCCCAGGAAGTTAGGTCCGCCTGAACGCGACATGCTGGGCATGGTGAAGTAAGCGGGCAGATTGTTGGTGGTCGGCTTTTCGTGTGCGACGACCGAACCCATGCTGGGATGGAAGCTCACGAAGGCACCACAGCCTACAGGAATTCGTGGTGGGGCACCGGTCATCATGTAGTGGTTGCCGGCACCGTGGTTCCCCTGGTTGTGACGGATCGAGCGGATCACCGAGCATTTATCGAAGATCGACGCCAGCCGCTTCATGTGCTGTGAGAACTGGACCCCGGGCACCTTGGTGGGAATCGGGTTGAACTCACCCCGGATTTCAACCGGTGCTTCCGGTTTGGGGTCGAATGTTTCGTAATGCGAAGGACCGCCGTCCATCCAGATCAGGATCACGCTCTTGGCGGTCGCTTTACGCTGGGGTGCATCGGTTCCTTTAGCCTGCGCCTGCAGACGCAGCAGATCGGTCAGCCCGAGGCCGGTCATGGCACCCAGACCCAGCTGCAGACAATTTCGTCGTGTGATTCCATTGCAGTTCTTTGAAACGTTCATCATTTCTGATCCTGTTCGAGTAGATGTCAAACAATGTTTCCTGGTGGAGCAGGGACGTCAGTTTTTGAAGAGGTATTCCGGCGTATTGAGCAGGGCCCACATCAGGTCTTCAATCACCTGCTGTCGGCTGACGCCTTCCTCTTCAAACAGGGAGCGCCCCAGTCGTTTTTCTTCGATGGTTGGATATCTTGAATAAGCCGTCAGATACAGTTCTTCCATAATCTGATCGGGTGTCATTTTACTTTCGGCCCACTTCGCACTGTTCGCATTCTTGGACTGAATGCGGGAATACAGATCGCGAGAGTTCATCATGTGCAGCACCTGCACCACCGTGGTATCGGTCGTCCGTTCGCACGGCGGATCCTGGTTCGGGTCGGGGCGACCAAACGAATCGAGGAAGACCGAACTCACACGATGCGTCCAGATCTGTTTAGCCGTTGAATCCTTGGGCATCGCTGAAAATGTATCGGGCACGCCGATCATTTCGCTCACGCTGTCCAGCAGAACTTCGGCCCGCAGACGCTGACGGTAATGACGCGAGTAGTTGCGGGTGTCACCCACGTTGGTTTCATTGGGAATCGCACTCAGACTGTAAACGTGCGACAGCACGATCGTCTTGATGTATTGTTTCAGATCAAATTTCTGTTCCCGGAACTTCTGGCCCAGGGCTTTGATCAGCGGCTTGTTCGAGGGAGGATTACTTTCGCGGAAATCGTCAATCGGCTCGACAATCCCCCGGCCCATCAGATCGGCCCAGACGCGGTTGGCATTCACTTCGGCGAAGAAATGATTCTGAGGCGAGATAATCCAGTCTGCCAGAATTTCGCGTGGATCCTGATTTTCTTTAAGCTCAGGCACTTCGCCAAACAGGGGACGCGGCGGCAGGACTTCGTTAGTCAACGGATGACGTACGCTACCGGAGTTGGATGTGAAAACCATCTCCTCGGATCCCGAAATCGGAGCCGAGATCCCGCGGCCTTTACGGCCGATTTTAGCGAAGTAGGCTGCAAAGCTGTAGAAATCTTCCTGCCCCCAGACTTCGTTGGGGTGGTGATGACACTGGGCACAGCTCAGTCGAATTCCCAGGAAGAGCTGACTGACAATCGTGGTGAGCTCTTCGGGTTTGCGGCGATCGCGGAACATGGTTACCGCGCCGTTGTGCCAGGTTCCACCCTTGGCGGTCAGCAATTCATGTGTGAACTGATCGAGGGGTTTGTTCTGGTGAAACGACTCGCGAATCCAGGCATCGTAATTCAGGACGGTCTTGATACCCACATGATACGGATTGGGACGCAATAAATCGGCCCATTTGTTGGCCCAGTGATCGCCGAACTCAGGCTGTTCCAGCAGATAATCGACCAGTCGCTCCCGCTTGTTGGGAGAAGGATCCTGCAGGAAGGCCCGTGCTTCTTCCGCGGTCGGCGTACGACCAATGATGTCCAGTGAAACCCGACGCAGATAGGTCGCGTCATCAATGGGATCAGACGGTTTCAGACCGTACTTCTGCAGTTTGTCCCACACCAGCCCGTCAATAAAGTTATTGCGGGGCAGCTTGGCATAGTATTCGTCGGCAACTTTGTGGTCGGAAGGAATCGTCACGCTCAACGATGCGAATTTGCCCATGTAGCGGGCGATGATCGAGGCTTCACCCATCAGTGAGCCGGCAGTGACCAGGCCGTGTTCGTCTACGGAAACGTAAACGCTTTCGCTGGACATGAACTCGGCGAGGTCAGTGATGTCCCGTGTCGAGCCATCGCTGTAATGTGCGGTGACGACCATCTGCTGCTTTGTTTTCGGCAGCATGATCCGTTCGGTCGGTTCTGCGGAAATCTTGACGAGTTCGGGAGTCCCTTTGACTTCGCGGGTTGCCCCTTCGGAAATCCAGCGTTCGAGCAATTCATAATACTGACCCTCGGCGGGCAGTTTTTTACCACCGCCGTGAGGAACCTTACCGGCGCCTTTCAGCAGTACCAGGCTTTGTTCGGGTGCCAGCGGCGAAGCACGTCGTCCTCGCGATTCCTTAACCAGGGCGTTGTAATCGTAATCGGGATCGAAGGCGAACATCGACAGCTGGAATCCCCCCTGACCACGCTGCTTCCCATGACAGGAACCGCCATTACAGCCGAAGCGGGAAAACAGGGGATGGATGTCCCGCTCGAAATCGAGCAGGGCCTGGCGGTCAAAGTCTTTCACCTGAACCGGAATGTTAATCTTCTGCGCACCATCAATGACGGTGACCGTTGCGGTTCCATTCGCCAGGGGCTTGATTACGCCCTGGGCGTCAACCTGCACAACGGCGGGTTGCTGAGATTGAAACTGCACATCGCGGGTCAGGTCGACAAAACTCTTGTCCTGCTGACGGGTCACGATCAGTTGCTGACGGGAACGGGGTCCATTCAGTTCAACTTTATCCGGATAAACGCTGACCTTTGATTCTGCCGGGGGCGCTGCTTGCGCGGAAAGAGCGGAGAGCAGAATCAGGCAGCCGAGAATATGATAGAGTAGAGATTTCATCTCGTCTTTCTATCCCAAATCAAAGGAAGGATACGCTGTGAGGTTTGGCGTTAGTAGCGCTGCGGGGGAAAGTCGGGCAGGTCGTCTTCAAGACGTCAGATAATTATTCAGCAACCCGGCAAGCACTGCGGTATCGATAGTTTGGGCGCCAACTAATATATATTGTCTCTTATATTTCCTATTCGTCAACTTTCATTTAACAACTTTATTTATGAAACACCACTTAGGATACCTTCCCTGAGCTGCAAAAACTACCCCTTATCCCAAAAAATGAACCGTATGTATACCTGTCTGGCGGCAAAAATGGCTGTTGTACTGCTTAAACCAGCTTTTCCAGCTCCGATCTGACGTATCCGATCCGATCTGTGATCGCAAAATTCGAATTCCAGGGCTGCGGAAACAGAATCGCCTGTCCGCCATGCTCCCGGAATTTATCGATATTTTTGTGCTGGTCATCAATCAACACGACATCTGGTTTCGCGAGCAGGTACTTCTGAGTCCCGATCATGAAGTCCATATACAACGGTTCCTGGAAGTGCTCTCTGAGCCATTCCACCTTGGCTGACGCACAGGCAGCGCTGCGACTGGGTGAGGTGCTGATAGTAAACGGCGCGGTCTCTCTAAGCAGTGTCAGCAATTCATTCAACCAGGGATAAGGCGGGAACCCGGCCCAGAAGCGGCCCCCCAGTCCGTCGACCGGTTTCCAGAATTCGTCTTTGGTCATGCCCAGCACACCCGCGTAGTCGGCTTCCCCGTCCGGCCACTTGTCTGCCAGTTCGCGTTGACCGTGCAGTTCGAGGATCGCGCCCATGAAATCGGCGATCACGCCATCCATGTCCAGTAAGATATGTCGTACAGCCATGCTGTTTTTTCGCTCCACTCAGTAACTTTGATTATAAAACAGTAGGATTACCCATCGAGCATATAATAAACTGGAACTGACAACCATTGTGGAAGTCTTTTTTAACCAGGATTAAATACTGATGACTAACTGGATTCCGCTGGGCGATGTTTCCGAGATCAAGCCCGGCAGCCGAAAACTATATACACTCCACGGCACCGAGATCGCCGTCTTTCATGTCGCCGAACCGGAACAGCCGGGAACCTTTTACGCGATTGACAATGCCTGTCCGCATCAGGGTGCAACGCTGATTGAAGGCGAAGGCTGCGGCACCGAAGTCAACTGCCCCCTGCATGACTGGACGTTCGATGTAGCCAGCGGCGAGTGTCTGGATTTCCCCGAATTTCCGCTCACCCGCTTTGAACTGAAACAGGAAGCCGATCTGCTGCTGATCAATGGAGACGCGTTTACTGAAGCAGAAGCACTTAACCTGTTCCTGGTCCGCTACAGCGTCATGGGCTGGGTCGACCACTTTGCCGCTGATGCGGAGACGAACTATCACCACCGCGATCGCGTCATCCTGCAGACCAGTCGCGGCGAGGAAGTCGGCGAGATTCTTTCGTCCTTCACTCAACCAGACAAAAACAAAACCCCCGCGGGAACGATCTTGCGCGAGTTCACTCCCCTCGATCAGGAACAGTTGCCCGGACAGGGAGACGTCAACACCCAGGTCTTCCGCGACTGTCAGCAGTTGATTCAGGAACGGGGCATGCCTGCGGAAATCATCGATTGCGAACAACTGTTTGATCAGCAGACAGTCGTCCTGTATTATCTGGGCAGCCGCCTGCCGGCCCTGGAAATTCTGGCGCAGGAGCTGAATGCCCGCTATCCCTGGCGGATTGTTTTTCACCCCGTAGACGAAGCACCTGCTGCTTCAGGCTGCTCCAGTGGTGGCTGTGGCTGCGATCAGAAATAATATCCGACTCATTTAGACCTCACCCCAACCTGCCAACCTCACATCACGGACATCATCATGAGTAATCCCATCAACCGCCGTTCGTTCCTGGGTTCTTCACTGGCTGCCACCGGCCTCAGCGCTGCAGCGGCCTCCCTCTCCGCCGCAGAACAGACCGCAGCCAAAACCGGCAAAACACAACAGCCCATCCGCAACGAAAAGATTCTGCACGCCCGCCAGGTCGCCCTCGATATTCTCAAGCCAACCCAGAAAGAACTCGAACACGGTCTCGAACTGCACGCGAACTCGCTCGTCTTCGATTCCTACGGCTTCGCTCCCCGGGCCGCCATCGATGGTGATAAACTCGCCGCAGCCATCAACGACCACGCTTCGACCGCGGAACTGCAGGACCTCCGCGAGGACATGTCGATGACCCGCTGCGTCACCGATCCCGCCGAACAGCGCGAATTCAAAGAAGCCTTCGATGCCGCCGGCGTGACCTGTATCTTTCAGAATGCCGGCGAGGAAGGGCAGGACCCCATGCGACTCATCAAGCGACTCGCACGGTTCACCTATACGACCGACATGCTCGCCGATTTCGTTCCCAAGGCCGTCACTCCCGATGATATCGAACAGGCTCAGAAAGAGGGACGGCACTGCCTGTACCTCACCGGCAACGGCGTTCCTCTCACACAGCAGTGGGAAACGACGACCGACGAAATGAAATACATGCGGATCTTCTTCCAGTTAGGCATCCGCATGATGCACATGACTTACAACCGCAGGAACATGCTCGGTGATGGCTGTGCCGAACCGGCCAACGCGGGACTCAGCGACTTCGGTCGCGAAGTCGTCAGGGAAATGAACCAGCTCGGTATCATCCCCGACGTGGCTCACTCCGGCTGGCAGACCAGCCTGGAGACAGCACAGGTTTCCGAAAAACCGATGGTGGCCAGCCACTCCACCTGTGCCAGCCTGCATCACCATATCCGTAGCAAACCGGACAACGTGATCAAAGCCATCGTCGAAACCAACGGCCTGATCGGTATCTGCTGTATCCCCCGTTACCTGGGAGGCAGCGGCGATATCAGCCGGCTCATCGATCACATTGATTACGTGGTGAAGAAATTCGGCATCGACCATATCGCCATCGGCACCGATGTCGCTTACACATCCCGCAACAGTACCCTGGAAAACAAAAAGGTTCCCCGGGCCCCCCGTTCGCGGACACCCTGGCGGAGCCTGTGGCCGCCCGACAGCTTCCGCACGACTTCTGAAATGAGCACCAGCGTCTCCTGGACCAACTGGCCTCTGTTTACCGTCGGCCTGGTACAGCGGGGTTATTCCGACGAAGACATTCAGAAGATCATCGGCGGTAACATGCTCAGGGTCTGTCGCGAATCACTTTCCTGAAATGAACGAAGCTCCTCTCTGAAACAAAGAACACGCCATGCGCATTTTAATCACCGGCGCTGCCGGCTACGTGGGACGCTATTTCAGCCAGCACTGGCAGACGGATGACGAACTGGTCCTGGGTGACATCCACCCGAATCCGGACGACGCCCGCTCTATCCCGCTGGACATCACTGATCCTGCGCAGACCCGGGCCGCCATGCAGGGGATCGACGCCGTCGTGCATCTGGCCAAACAGGCGGACGAAGGCCCCATGGAAGGGGATGAATTAAACAACCGGCGCTTTGACGTCAATCTCAAAGGGTCCTTCAACCTGCTCGAAGCGGCCCGCGATGCGGGTGTCAAACGCTTCATCTTTACCAGCACCATCATGACGGTACTCGGCTATCAGGCACCAGAGTGGGTCCCCTCAGATGCAGCGCCGCGGCCCGTTGGTTCGTATGCCCTGACGAAGCAACTGGGTGAAGTGATGTGTGCGCACTACGCGCAGCAGCACGGCATGTCCATCGTCTGCCTGCGGATTCCCAAGCCGATCGACCTGGATCATCCGCTCTGGAAAACGCATCCGCTGCGGCCACAATGGGTGCCGTTTCCGGATCTCCTGCAGGCGTATCAGAAAGCGGTGACCGCCCCCATCGCAGGCTGTGAAGTCATCACCATTGTCGGCGAAAGCAAACAGCGCCGCTGGGATCTCAGCAAAGCCGAACAACTGCTTGGCTATCGACCAACGCTGATCCCGGAAGAGCTCGGCTACCAGATGGGCAGCGAAGACCAGCCGATTCCGGAAGAATCTAATTACGCCTGAGCAGGTTTACTGCTCAATACGACAATAAGGAAGTGCCTTCTCTAGCTTGGCGATGCCCTCTTCGGTGATCTCGGTACCATCGATGTAGAGGGTGCCCAGATCTTTCAGCTTCTTCAGCGAGGTAATGCATTTATCGGTCACGCTGGTGTTACGCAGATTCATATCAATGATGTTTTCCAGCACTTTGATTTCTGCAATCCCCGCGTTGCCGATTTCGGTATCGTTGAGCTCCAGCCATTCCATGTCTTTCATCTTGGCCAGATACTTCATTCCCTCATCGGTGATCTGCGTGTTGCGCAGCCAGAGTCGCTGCAGACGGGTGAGGCTCTTGATCTGCTTGAGGCCCTCATCGGAAATCTGCGTGTCCCGCAGCAAGAGTACGCGGAGCTTTTTCAGACCTTTGATATGAGCCAGCCCTTCATCTGTAATCTGGGTTTCAGAAAGACCCAGTGTCTCCAGGCTTTTCAGATCAGACAGATGAGTCAGTCCATCGCCCGAGATTTCCAGACCGGTCAGGTAGAGCTCCTTCAGACTGTCCAGACCTTTGAGGTGCTTCAGACCCGCGTCGGTGATCTTGGTTCGCGACAGGTTGAGCACTTCCAGGTTGGTCAGCTTTTTGAATTCCGCAAGTCCGGTATCCGTAACGGGGATACCGTGCAGGGAAACTTCCCGCAGGCTCTTGAGTGACTTGAGATGCGACATCCCTTCGTCGGTCACCTTCGATCCCGAGAGATCCAGCTTTCGCAGTTTATTTAGCCGACCGAGGTAAACCAGCCCGTTGTCGACGAGTTTGGAACCGGAAAAGGAGACCTGGGAGATATTCCCGTTGTAGTCCATCTTCAGGTTCGCACTGATTTCCTTGAGGGCTTTGATATCTGTTTCCAGAGTTGATTCCTGGGGAACTTCTTCCTCTGAACCAGTGGCAGCTTTGCTCATTGTTTAGGCCTGTTTGGAATTGAAAAGTCTGACTCTGATCAACGTGAAGCGGCTGGGGATCGACTCAGTTTTGTGCTCAAACCGGGGAGATTATATACACCCGAGCACGCCCCATCCGTACACATCGCCTCATTCACCCGGATTTGGTACCAAGTATAATATACACATAATTCTGTAATTTCGCATGTGAACGAACGATTTTTTTCCTGTGGAATCCCCCCGTATCAGGCGACAAAATCACTTTGAGGGCATCTGTTTCCAGTCCAGATGACGGAAAATGAAATCAAATGTACCCTGACCATTGATGGTATGCGGGCCATCGAAGTATTCAATTTCCGTTCGATCGCCGATACCCATCTGCGTATAGAACCGTCTGACCTTCGCGTATTCGGCGGCCACCCATTCATCGGGGGCGACTCCGTCATTGTGTCCCCGCTCCACCATGAACGGACGCGGCGCCATCAGGTACGAGAGCTCCGCGTAATTCGCCACGTGCCCCATGTTCCACTCGAAGATTTCATACTCGCCATGAAACACGTAACTATAGCGATGCGCGCTGTCGGCATTTTTGCGGACCCATTCATTGAAGTCTCCCGAACAGATCGAGAAGACGTACTGCTTCACAAAGGGGGGCACACGCACTGCGGTCTTCCCCCCGTAAGACAGGCCGTAAAATCCGATCCGCTGCTCATCCACAAACGGCAGCGCACTGAGCCACTCCAGCGTTCGTTCGTGCTGGGGAATGATGTAGCTGTAAAGCGACCGCTGCAGCGGGTTCGATTTCCGCTGTAGTGTTCGAAACCGATCGCGGCCTTTATACGGGTTCTGCGGGGCATAGACAATGAGCCCCCGTTTCACTAATTGCGCGCTGAAGTTTTTGTATGCGGCATACGCCCGGTCTTCCGCCTGGATGGTGTCCATAGGCGTCCCTTCCAGTCCGTGCTGACAGACGACCACAGGCCGTCGTTCACCCGGCTTGAGATCACGGGGAATCAACAGAATCCCGCCCGCCACGATGTCAGGCTGCACATCCAGCATCACTTCGTAACCCACATACTGGTCCTCTTCCAGCACCTTGCGGGTTTTCACATTCAGCGGAACCGCCTGCTCAGGTGACGGCAGGCGACCGATCAGTTCGTCATAGACTTCGTTTCGCAGTCGGTCAGCATCCTTTTCCCACAGCGCGACCGACGTATATTTACCCGGCTGCCACTCTGCGTCCCGATAACGGGCCGAGCGATTAAGTAACTCCTGTGTGAATTCATTCATTTCATTGAACTGCTGCTCCTGCCGGGCTGCGGCGTCGACCTGAATAGCGTCAGTTGTCGGCTTCAATACGACGGGGGGAATCATCTTCCTGTTCTGCCGGATGCGTAAGCCGAACAGAAAATCAGCCAGCGCTTTCCCCGAGCCAGCCGATCCGGTTCCCTCAACTGAGAAGACCAGCGACAGGTTACGTTGCAGTCCCAGCTGTTCGAACACGGGAAGTGCCCGCTCAAATTCGGCTTTCACAGACTCTGGTTTCCCAATCTCAATCACACCGGGAGCCGCAGAAGCCCGCTGCCCCTTTTGGGGAGCAGGAGGTCCTTTCACAACCGGCACCGCACATGCCTCGATCACGCAGGACCGTGGCGCAATCATCGCCGCGATTTCCGCATCGCCGAATTCGGTCAGCTGGCTCCAGACATTACGATAAATGGGCTCCTGCCAGACCTGTTCCCGCTGCTGAAAATAGCCGGCCACCCACGTTGATTGAATCCGATAGTCAGCAGCCCCGCTGAACAGCGCCAGTAGACCACCTTCACCCACTCCAACCACACCGACAGGTAAGATGCGGCCTTCCTGTTTGTCGAGCCGCTCAAACTGATCGACGGCTGCCAGCACCTTCTGCACTTCATAACCGATCACATGCCGTCCCATTTCGAACGCCATACGGTAAATAAACTCACGATGCGGCTGGTTGGTAAAAAAGACCTCAGAGTGACCGGAATGTTCGGCATCGCGACTGATTAAAGTCGGAATTACGACCTGAATGCCGCGTGCCGCCAGTGCCAGCGGAATCTGAGCCGACTTCGGAACACCCGGTTTCAGTCCGACAAACATCTCCGGCGTCCAGTCCGCATCAGGGAGTGCGACCACGCGGGCCTGAATGTCTCCCGTGGGTTGCAGCAGCAGCCCGGCTGCGGTCATCCCGTCCAGAACCCGCCAGTGCACGGCGTGTACTTTGAACTCAGGACATTCGGCGATGACTGATGCTTTTTCGGTTGTGCTCAGCAGTTCAAAACCGGGACCACTCACACGCGGATCAACGGCACCGATAATTTTCTTGAACCGCGCACGATTGTCTTTGATGCTTTCGATGAACGCCGCATGACTGGCGAAATCGTAGTTCCATTTTTGTGGACGCAGCTGAGGCGACTCCGCCAGTGCCCGCAGTGCGTAGGCATCGATGCCCGCCACCATGTGCTCGTCGAGGGGTATGCTCAGTTTCAGCGGCGCCGTTCCCGGCAGGGGATCGGGCAGGTTCAGTGTCTGCGCAGTCACGAAGGACGGAAACGGAACGAGCAATAACAGAGCCAGCAGGGAGGACGGGAATCTCATCGGGACACCTGATCGAAAAAAGGAAAGGCAGCGTCGGTCCGCGTTAATGAACCGTCGCTGCCTGGAATAAGTGCCTACTTCGCTTTGTTGCCGAACAGCAGGATTTCATCAAAGTTGCCGGTATCGTCGAACGAACCGATGCCCACCTGTCCGGTCAGGAAGGTCTTGTCGGTCGCTGTCATCACTGGTTCTTCCATGTTGTCGAAATAGACTTTGATCGAACCCGTTTTGGTATCGCGGACGATGCGGGCGTGATGCCATTCGTCGTCCCAGTCGGTCCCCGGCGTCGTTTTGGTTGAGATCTTGGTGCGGGGCTTGTCGTTGACAATGAAGATCTGGTTGGCGTGGTCGTCGGTCTTCTTACCGAGATGCACGTAATAGAAATGGGCATCGTCCTGGTAATCGAAGAACAGGCAGAGGTCCCGGTGTCCGTAATCGGGAATGGTCGACTGCAGCTTGACGTCAAAGACGAAATCGCTGACCTTGATGCCTTTCAGCAGTGCCCGGTTGTAAGGCGAACGGACCGGCGGTTCGAACTTGCTGCGTTTCTTGAACAGGCTGAAGACATGGTTGTCCCCCTGCTTGATCATCTTCCAGGCTTTGTCGTCTGTAGGCAGCCAGTGATCGGAACTGCCCGACTGGAAGTTCTCGTGAAACAGTAAAGGCAGCCCCTGTATGCTCTGCGGGATCTGATCTTTCTCAAATGTCTTCAGTGGAGCCGGCTCTTTGGCCTCGACCGCGGTCAGGCACGCGCCGAAAATCGGCAGCAGCCCACAAGCCAGGCTGGTGATAAGGAGGGAACGCAACATGAAAATACTCCTGTCTCTGTGAAAGTCTCCGGCAGAAGGTCAGCACCAGAAATGCACCAGACGTACCGGATGAGTTCGAAAATCCTGATTCAGTTTCAGAATCTATCAGACAGGATCAGCAGCCGTTTTTCAAGCATCAGGCTGGCGATCGCGGGGACGTGGACGCTCGGCTCCCGGTTTCCGGTCCTCCGGCTCATCCTCCCGATTGCGCTCTCCCCGCCCGCCGGGACCATTCGGTCGGCGACCATTGGGATTCAGAAAGCGACCGCCGCGCGTTCCGCCATTGCGTTGACGGAATGGGCCTTCGATCACGCGGCCCGGATCTGCGCCAGCAGCCATCCTGGTGATGACCTGCATTGTCTCCCGGGTATTCTCACTCAGGCTCCGGCGGACATCCTTCGTCATATGATCCCTGAGGTACATGAATTTCAGCCGTTCCTGAAGTTCTTCAGGAGGATGCTTGAGCAGCTCGTCTTTGTCTTTACTGCTTAATGTTTCGAAGAACTTCTGCAACTGATCTTCCGGCACCGTCAGCTGATCCAGTTCATCGCGAACTGTCATGATCCACTGGTTCAACAGGCCTTTTGCCAGTACAAATTTTACCACACTCCGCTGGCGATCCGGTCGAATCATTTTCAGGTCGGGGCCATTGAACAGGTCCCCGCGGCGGTTGTCGGGGCCACCCCGCATGTCACCGGAATCCCGTATGGGGCGATACTGATTTTCCTCGAAGAGCGCGAACACCTTTGTGACGACTTCCTCTCCAGGCCAGTCAGCGTCAAGTTCTTCTGCTTTTCCCTTCTCCTGACGTTTGACCTGTGTCGCGGTCTGGAGCACGGCCAGCGAACGTTGAAATTCCGTTAACTCTGTTTTGGATTTCGGATATTTCACCGGTACCGGCAGACTCTTTTCGAGAGTGCTGATCATCTCTGCGAACAGCTCGGGGGAAGGGGGCTGAATACGGAACAGGGCCCGCATCACCGGATCCCGGCTGTCGATTTTCAGGATCTTGACGACTTCAAAATAATTGCGATAGCGTTGCCAGCGCGAGCTGTTCTGATGCTCCGCGCGGAACTTGCGGATAAGGGCCATGCGTTCTTCCGGGGTCTCCGCTTTCCGCAGGTCTTCCTGTTCCCAGGGAGAGAGGGTACGGACCCAGTCCTCGTAACACCGCATCACGCGGTTGAGCTCGGGGCGATCCTTGATGGCTTCATGAATTTTGCGGTAGCGGGCTTTTTCCTCGGGAGACAGTTTCTGGAACTTCTCGTAGTTGCGTTTGAGCTGCGCGCGTTCTGCAGGAGACATCGACTCGATTTTTTTGCGATTGTCCTGCTCCGTCTCTTCCGATCCCGCCGCCCCCAGCAGCAGCATCCCTGCGCAGAGCAGGGCCAGCGCCAGTCCGCCGGCGCGCATCGTCAGCAGACCTGTTCCCGAGTCAACTCCGGAACGGGCGGTGACGGTGCTGCCTGCCTGCGGTTTACTGCTGCGCGGTTTCATCGAAGGTCCCCGACTTTTTAAGTTCTTCCAGGAATTCCAGACTCTGCACTTCCGAGTAAGTGTCCAGATTCTCAATAAACGAGAGCTCCCTGATCAGCGGATCGGATTCGTCCGGCACCCACTGATTGGTAATCAGATATCCCAGGAAAATCGAACAGGCCAGCCCCGCGATCCAGCCGGCCGAGATCGCGGCTTTGCGGAGTTGTGCCCGTGTCTTTTTCGTCATGCCGAAACCGGATGGCTGCTGATCCTCAGCGGCCTGGACTTCCAGTTGAACGGTGCGGATGCTCGAGAGGGTTTTGTCGGTGAATTCTTCAGACGCCCTGGAGATCGGCAGACGATCCAGCATTTCCCAGGCGCGCTCCAGCCCATCGACGCGCGCACGAGTGGACTCATCGTTCGAGAGCGCCTGCTCGACTTCGATCGCTTCCTGCTCGCTGACCTCGCCATCGAGGTAAGCTACCAGTTTCTCGAGTTCCTGTTCTGTGATGTCTTTGCTCATCGCACGTCTCAACCGTTGATATGTTTTTCCAGTTGCACCCGTAAGTTTTCGCGGGCACGTGACAGTAATGATTTCACCGCCGCCTCGGACAGCTTCATCGCGGCCCCGATGTCGGCGTAACTCATCCCTTCAAATTTGTGTAACAGCACTGCCATCTGTTGTCGTTCGTTCAATGTTTCCAGTGCCTGGCGGACCACCGCCTGGGTCTCTTTGAGTCCGATTTGACGCGAGGGCATCATCCCGGATTTTTCCATTAACAGCTGCTCTTCCGGACGCATTCCCAGCGGGCCGGAATCCTGGGGATTGAGGGCCACCTCTCTGCGGCGTCCCTTGTTGCGGCGGGAGTTGCTGGCCAGATTGTTGGCGATGCGAAACAGCCAGGTCGAAAATTTCGCCTTCGGCTCATACTTGTCGCGTGATCGATAGATCCGCAGAAACACTTCCTGCGCCAGATCTTCTGCTGCCTCCTGATTGCCCAGCAAATGGCAAAATATGCCGACGATGCGGTCCTGGTATGCTGCTACCAGCTCAGTGAACGCACCTTCATCGCCGGCCTTGGCGCGCAGCATCAGCTGTACGTCAGGGTCCCGTAAGTATGGTGAATTCATGATCTCAGTAGTAACCACAGCTGACTTCAGGCTCCCCTCTATGAGGCCAGTTGCCCCACGTGTATTAAACACACAGCGTAACACAAAGTTTCTCTCAGAGTTTGGGAGAAACCCGCTTTTTAACTGTTTCGCTGCACGATTCTAACGGTTATCGTCGCTAAACCCGGCAGTGAACACAAGCTGTTCCCGAATGAAAATTGCATTTCGGAACCGCATTCCCTGCCGTAATTTATTTTAGCAGGTAGTCGCCCACAGTGGCCTGGTTATGATAAGATAGTGTTTTCCGACTGATTTTCTGACCTGGTTTCTCGCCTCCTGCCAGTCCCCTGAACCCGCCGAGGACGGTCCATGACGTTAAATTCGCTCCCTTTGAGTTATTGCACGAACGTGCATCCCGGCCTGACAACCGCGGAGATTCTGCAGAAACTCGATGAATTTACCCTGCCGATTCAAGAGCAGCTGGGATCACCACTGGCCGCCGGTCTCTGGCTGGCACAACCGGTGATTGAGGAAATCCTCTCAGAGCCAGAAGGCATCGACCGCTTCGCCGAACAGCTGCAGCAGCGCAACCTGACCTGCTACACGCTCAATGCGTTCCCCTACGGCAATTTTCACAGCGAACGCGTCAAAGAGAATGTCTACCTCCCCGACTGGACAGAGCCCGAACGGCTGGAATACACCAAAGGCTGCGCCCGCGTCCTGGCGGCACTGCTGCCCGAGGGAGTCGAAGGCAGCATCTCCACGGTCCCCCTGGGCTTCAAAGGCTTCGAGCATCCCCGCGACTTCAGTCAGCAATGCGTCGACCAGCTGATTGAGACGGCCGTCTTTCTGAAACAGCTGCAGGACGAAACCGGACGCACCATTCGCCTGGCCATCGAACCCGAACCGTTCTGCGTGATTGAATTCACCCACGAGCTGATCGTCTATTTCGAACGGCTCTACGAACGGGCCGCCGACAAACAGCTGCTGGGCGTGGTCCGCGAATTCATAGGGGCCTGCTATGATATCTGTCACCAGGCGGTCGAATTCGAAGACATCCCCGGTTCGATCCGGCAGATCACCCACGCGGAAATCCGCATCAACAAAATTCATATTTCCAACGCCATCGAACTCGTCGATCCCTGGAATAACGAAGCAGGTCGCACGCAGCTCGCAGACTACGCCGAGCCCCGCTACCTGCACCAGACCATCGGCAACCTCAAGAACGGCGACCTGTACCGCATCCCCGACCTCGACCGGGACTTCCTGCTCGATCCGCATCCCCGTCTGCAGGAGACCGAACGCCTGCGGGTGCACTTCCACGTGCCCGTCGACGCGCAGACCCTGGGCCCGCTGGGAACCACACACCGCGAACTGAGACAGGCACTGGCCACGGTCAAGGAACTCGACTACGCGCCGCACCTCGAAGTGGAAACCTATACCTGGGAAGTCCTGCCCGGCGATCAGAAACCATCACTGGTCGACGGATTGACGCGCGAACTGCAGGCCGCCCGCAAACTGATTGATTCGCTTTAATCAACTGAAGTCAACTATCATGCGTGAGCTATTACTCGAACTCGAACAGGCCGTCCAGCAGCAGAAACCCGTCTGCTACACCTGCCTGGTAGAAACCCGGGGCTCAACCCCGCAAAAGCCCGG
Source organism: Gimesia benthica (assembly GCF_009720525.1). Lineage (NCBI taxonomy): Bacteria > Pseudomonadati > Planctomycetota > Planctomycetia > Planctomycetales > Planctomycetaceae > Gimesia > Gimesia benthica. The sequence goes on along the minus strand of NZ_CP043930.1, from coordinate 3,791,667 downwards.
GGCCGCCATGCTGATTTTCAGCGATGGTTCCCAGGTAGGAACGCTCGGGGCGGTTGTGTGGAAGCCGAAGTCAAACGCCGTGCACTCCGCGTACTCGACTCGGATGCCCCGGAAATCATGACTTTCCAGCTCGACAACGATTACGGCTGGGATGACGGCCTGATCTGTGGCGGACGCATGAAAGTGCTCGTCGATCCGGTACGCAATACTGATGACTTACAATACTTCCGCACGATGCTGCAGCAACTCGACGCAGACCAGGGCTGTACCGAAGCGATTGTCCTCAACCCCGAATCCGCCGAAGGCATTGCCGCAACCGATCGCTTCCTGATCAACGCGGATGCTGAGATCGTCGCTTCGCGGGGCAATCCCCAGCCCCCCGCACAACTGCAGGCCGGCCTCAAACCGATCCAGAATCGGCCCCGCCCGTACGTCAACGCGGGCATCGCCTATCTGACCTTTCACCAGACCTGCCAGCTCATCGTCATCGGCTGTGGTCATGTGGGACAGAAAGTCGCCGAACTGGCCAGCGATGTCGATTTCGAAATCATCGCCGTCGATGATCGCCAGGAATACTGCAACGCCGAACGTTTCCCCTCCGCGAAACAGCTCATCGTCGGCACCTTCGACACCACACTGGCCGACCTCCCCATCAGTCGGGATACCTTCATCATCATCGTGACACGGGGACACAACCACGATGAAGAGGCCCTGGGTTACGTGGCGCAGTCACCCGCCCGCTATATCGGCATGATCGGAAGCCGCCGCAAAGTCAAACTGATCTTCGAAGACCTGATCCGCATGGGCACGCCCCGCGAAGCCCTCGCCCGCGTCCACGCACCGCTGGGCTTCGACATCGGCTCACAGACGGTCCCCGAAATTGCGCTCAGCATCGTCGCGGAACTGGTCGCCTGGCGCAACCTGGATGAAGTGCCCGCAGCCTATCAGCGGACCAGCCTGGTGGAAGAACTGAAAACTCCCGATCCGGCCTGAAGCTTCAACTTCAAGCCGGTATGATCACAACAGCCGGTTACTCTTCCCAGTCGTCGGGATCTTCGAATTCCTGCTCTTCGGCCTCGAGGATTTCGTTGGTTTTGGCATCGCCGCGACGGAAGACAGCCACCACATCTTCGATGGGCACCACGTAGAGCACGTTGTCCGGTTCGAAATCGACGGGGATCGCTTCACTGGGGTTAAACAGGACCTTGTCGTACTTCTTGATCGGGAAATCATCGTCCCGCGCAATCTGCACGCTGATCTCCACCACCCGGCCGGTGATGTTTGGAATTTCCGCTTTGTCGGGGAGCACAATCCCCCCTTTGGTCGTCTGACGACTTTCATCTTTGCGGATGAGAATTCGCATTCCCAGTGGTTCAACCCAGTCTGACACTCATATCTCCCAGTCTAAAAATCAAAAATTCACAAACGCCTGTGGCGCTGAAGATTTACGAAAATAAGCAGTTCTGCCCCAGATCGCAACACAGACAGCCCTCTAATCATAGGCCATCTGCACCCCGAAAAGAACCCCGAAAATCAGGTGTCCGCCCCGGGACACACACGATTTGCCTGTAAGCGGGAAAGAAATCCGCGCCCGAACTCCCTTTCTCACACGCACATCCCTCCGATATCTGTGACTGAGCTCCGCCATCCGGGTGAAGTCACCACTCGAATTTCCGAGTCCCTGTTGCATCGCCGGTTGATAATGTAAAATGTACATCTATAAAGAAAGTAGCAGTCGCTCTGATTCACACTCTGGGAGCTGTATTCACAATTTCCCGTACTAATATTCAGGAGACCGACATGGATAAACAGACAATGATTGAGAAACTGAATGAAGATCTGGCGAGCGAACTGGCCGCCATCATCCAATACACCACCTATGCCGCCAAGGCCACCGGACCTTACCGTCCGCAACTGACTCAGTTCTACCTGGCCGAAGTCCCCGATGAACTGGCACACGCACAGTACCTGGCGAATAAAATCGTCGCCCTGGGTGGCGAACCGACCACCGTCGCCGGCAAGGTCAAAGCAGCGCAAACCAACCGCGAAATGCTCGAAGCAGTCCTCGCTGCCGAAAAAGAAGCGACCGCCGGCTACACCCAACGGGCAAAAGAAGCCGAAGAACTCGGCGATAAAGGCATGGCCGTTCAACTGGAAGACATGGTCCGCGATGAAAGCGGTCACGCGGAAGAAGTCGAACGCATCCTCATGGACTGGCCACTCTAAGCCAGACTCTGACAGAGCCTCAAGATTCAGACCCGTCCGCATTACTGCGGGCGGGTCTGTTTTTTTGTGTCGACTCTCAGTTGGTCAGGGTCCCAAAGAAAAACGGCATCAGCTGATGACCTTTGGGCAGCAGCAGGTTGCTGGCACCGGCGCTGACTTCGTCATACTTGTTGGACTGATCGGGACGCACCCTGGTTCCACAAATGCCGAAGGGCACATACCCGTGGCTGTGCGTTTTCGTTCTGAGGAACGTCGGATGATCGGGGCAAACCAGGATGCGATAGTCGCCCTGTTCCCGCAGATATTCGTGCACCGGCCCGACAATGTGCTGGTCGATATTTTCCAAAGCCTTGATCTTCTCATGCACTTCCCCTTCGTGGGATGCTTCGTCGGTTGCTTCCACATGCACCACAACGAAGTCCGTATTCTGCAGGGTCTCAATCGCGGCACGTCCCTTGGCGGCGTAATCGGTGTCGGTGTAGCCGGTGGCCCCTTCGACTTCAATCACATCCCAGCCCAGCAGGCGTCCCAGACCACGTAACAGGTCGACGGCGGTAATCACCGCGCCGCTCTTGCCGAACTGTTCCTGGAACGGCGTCAAAGCCGGGCGGCTTCCCTGGCCCCAGAGCCAGATCTGCGTCGCCGGCGGATTGCCGTCGGACCGCTTCTGATTCGCTTTGCATTTTTTGAACAGTTTCTTGCTGCGCTCCATCAGCTCCAGCAGCAGGTCGCTCCCCTTGCCCGAGGGTAAATCCTGACCCACCGGTTGATCGGTCAGATCGTGGGGCGGAATGGTCGTCGTCCCTTCATCGAAGGGCTGATCGTCGGCGTCTTTGGCCCGGTAGACGAGCAGGTTCCGGTAGCTCACCCCCTGGTGAAACTCCCACTGCGGATCGTCGGCGGTCGCTTCCTGTAACAGGCCGATCAGCTCCGCACCGACCTCGTTGGGCAGCTGAGATGCGGTGAAGCTGGCCATGTTCCCTTTGTCGATCGTCACGAAATTGCAGCGGATGGCCCAGTCGTGCGGACCCAGCTCGATTCCCTGGGCGGCCGCTTCCAGCGGGGCCCGTCCCGTATGAAAGACCAGCGGATCGTAGCCGAACAGGCTCATCGTCCCCACATCGCTGCCCGACGGCATCGACGCCGGCACCGTGTCGGTCCGGCCCAGAATACCTGCGGAAACAACTTCATCCATATGCGGCAGAAAGGCAGCCTGCAACGGGGTCTTGCCCCCTAATGCGTCCTGCGGTTCATCCGCACAGCCATCGGGAATTACGAGCACATATTTCATGTTTTTGGGACACTTACTCTCAGGCGGGATAGAAAAAGGAGTCAAAATAGACCTGTCTGGTCCTCAATATCCTGAATTTCCAGCCCGCCCGCAAGGTACCCACGCCACGAATTTCTGAACCCACTCCTATCAGACGTGCCTGTGACAGAATGACGATTTTCTTTAGCTTCCTACTCCTTCGGAGCAGGGTCCGATACGACGAAATCCTTGTAAGGTTCCATCTCCGCCGTGATGACCTCCCACGATTTCCCCATTTCGCGGAACTGGTTGAAGTCCTTCGGTTTATAGGAAAATTCGAGTTCCGGCGTTTTGATCTTGGCGTACCCCTTTTCAAAGCAGGAATGCATGGCGGCGTCCAGGGCCCCCGTCATCAACAACGTCCGCTCACAGGGGTACGGTTCTTCCTTGTTCACAAACAGATACTGAATCGCGTGCGAGAAGGCGCGGAACAGATTACGGTTGCCCCAGGGACCGGGGAAGAAAGTCGTCGCCTTCGGGGCCGGCTCCCCTTTGATCGAACAGGCGAAGTTCCAGCGAACCCCGTTGGAGCCAATCCGCAGCATCGTGGCCCGGAAGCCGTCTTTGTACTCGAGCAGAATCCCGTGCGGTTCGCGCGTCCCCTCACTGCCGATCGGATCGAACAACCCCCGCTTCGTATCGCCCAGCTCAGCCTGCATCGCGGCTTCGGCCAGCTTCATCGACCAGCGGCCCTCCTTACCCGCTTTGATCAGGTCATCCCCTTGAGGAACTGCACGCTCGAAATGCCGGTCTCGCCCCCTTTGCGGAACTCGACCATCGACTGCAGCACTTCCAAGCCGTGGATATCGTACTTCTCGATCGGCCCGCCATGAATGGAGACGGCGTCTTCGATCTCAGTGCCGTAAGGCAGCTCCAGCGGAATCGTCCGCTCCGCGAGGGGCACCGAACTGCCGACCATCATCGGGAAGCCGTGCTTCCGCGAGGTGTCATACATTTCGCGGGCCCAGTCCCAGCGGTAGGAAAAATGCTTGTCGCTGAAGACCGGCACAAAGCGGTCGGACTGTTCCATGACCTTGACGATCGCATCGAAGAACCGCTTGCGGGGATACTTGGTCTGCCCGTACTTCGTATCGGGATAGTCGCCGTGCTCGCCAATCGACAGAACGGCGTCGACCGCCAGTTCATCGCCGCCGTTACAGAGTGCTTCAGGGATCGTTTTGTAAATGGGAATGCCGAACTGCTTCGCGATGCCGCGGGAGAGATCGCGGTCGGTAAACTGATCGCCGTAGAAGGAAATCACATCGCACTGCGGCTCCAGCAGTTTGCCGTTAAACAGGTAAGGCCCCAGGAACGGATGCAGAATGTGATAGGCGTGCGACAGATAAAAGCACTGCGTATAAATGGCAGCGACCTGCGGTCGTTTCGTTCCGGCGGCAGCCTGTCCCGGATTCAACCAGTTGAGTCCCGCGGTCCCCGCCAGGGCGGCGGCTCCCAGTTTCAACAGATCACGGCGGGAGAGCGATTCAGACAAAGGGTGCGGCAGGTTCGCAGCGGACATAGGGAAGACTCCTGTGGTGGGAACAAGCGAGGCGAGAATCAGTCTCTCTATCGTATCAGATCATCCAGATCTCTCCACCCGTTTTTGGGGAGGGTGCGGATTTTTGTGGGGGAATTATTTGGGAGGCGAACTCAACGGTTCAGAATTAGATTTGACCAGAGTCCCACGAATGGACCGATACCATTTTTAAGTTTCGTTCCTCTTCCATGGCGTGCCATTTTATGGTTCCTGACACATTTTTCTATCCATAGCGCGCGAAATAAAACGTGTAATCCAAGCAACCAATAGTTACCATTGAATTTACTCCTATTGAAAGACTGCGCGACAGACTGACAGATTTGCAATCTGCAGGTATTACAATGGTCATTCTATAAACAAGTTCGTCCACAGAAGGCATCACACAAGGGGGACATTGTGACTCGGCAATTAATGACTATGATCGTCAGCACGCTGACTCTGGTTCCCTGCGCAGTCAAAGCGGAGGAGCAGACACCAAAGCAAGTTGCCCAACCAGAATCCAATCAGGTGTATGTCAAGATCATCATGCCCGCAGCCCCGGAGGATCGCGCTAAGGATCGACCCGTTGTCGAGTCTTGGATTGCGGAAAATCTCAAGAAACGCGGGCAGACCAGGTTCACCGCCGTGACCGGGTGGGTGCCTCTGGACCTTTCCCCCTTTGGATCAACGCACATCTGGGATGGTCGGAAACTGGACGATATATTGTATTGTCCCGTGGGCGCGGATATTCCTGAGCGGGCCGAGGGCCGCATCAAGGTACACCTTAGCGGGTGGAGTCCCGGCGGTGCATTCGCGACCGCTTCACTGACGGATGAACCGGGCAGCCGCGCGATCTTGGCAGTCAAAGAGATTCAGGTGGAACAAGGGATGCCCTACGTAGCCATCCTCATCAGTCCACCGGCAGAGAAACCCACCGCTCCGATCGACCGCTGACAGAAAAGGGGCAGAATACGGTTCCTGACACCTTTTATTCTTCCATGATCTCCAGCAAAACGAATTCACGAACGCGCGCAATTTCAAAACACAGTTCCGGAAACCCTGATCCACAGCGCAACGGAGATCTAATGCGATTCCGTTGCGGGGACGGCCGCTGGTGTTGCCGCGGCAGCAGCGGGGGCGGGGGGATTGGGCTTGAAGCGGGTCACCAGAACCACGCCGCAGGCTCCGATCAGAATCGTCGTGATCAATTGGCCGAGTGGGAAACCTTCCGGGGCCGACCAGTTGTTGGCGGAGAAAATCGGCATCAGAAAGACGAGCGTGTTGACGGCGGGCGTTCCCGAGAAGACCAGCGGAGGAACAGTCAGCGGTCCGGTGGGCCCCAGGCGGTTGATCGCCAGAATGATACACAGGTTACCGCCGACGCCGAACAGCCCCGCGATAAGGGCTTTCACACATCCGTCCACAGAAAACTGTTCGCTGACCGGCGCACCGCTCAGAAACAGCACATAGATTCCCAGGGCCACCACGGCAACCAGGAAGTAGCCTTCGCCAACGTGCGTGAGTGCTCGCAGGCTCTTGCACAACTTGTTCTGGCCTTTCATCGCCACGCTGCCGGAATGGATCAGAGCGACGTAAAGTCCCCAACTGAGGACCGTCCAGGCGGTTGCGATTTTCCAGGCCTGGTTCGGCGCCGCGGACCCATGATGCCCTGTGGCGGCGATTTCTTTCAGACCGATCATGTGCCAGCCGAAGACCAGCAGCAGAACGAAACCGATCGCGAAGAGCGCCTTGTATTTCACCGGCCAACTCTCCTTGGTCGGCGGCTTCGTGATGAGCGCGTAGAGGATACTCACCAGTGGAACCCCGCAGAACACGAGCGGCATCACCTGGCCGTGTCCGCTGGGACAGTACTTCAAAGCATAGGAAAGAGTCACCGCGCCACTGGCGACGAACAGCCCGGCGATCCGTCCGATCCGGTTCCCTTTTGGTGTGAAATCTCCGTCGTCGATGCCTTTCTGTTTCAAAATCGGCAAGGCGACGTACCGCACCAGCAGCCAGGCTACCAGCAGGTAGGAGATGCCGACTCCGATGGCGGCCATCCAGTTGTTGCCCTGCAACGCCCCGGTGGCTCTACCAAACCGGGAGCCGTACAGCCCCCAGCAAATCCAGACGCCGACGACATAGGTGAACCAGAAGCCAAAAATCGCGTGAGCTATATTCACCGCTCGTACTTTCCTGTTGATATTCTAGAGCGCGTCACAGTTAACCATTGCGTGCACGAGCTAATATACTCGGTCCAAATGGCCCTGGAGACGCTACAGTAAAACTGGACACAGTCTAAAGACCCGACTGATAGCGCTATTCATTCCGCACGTGGCCCGGATTTTATCAGAGACGGCGAATGTTTTCTACTTGCCCGGCCAGATTTTGCGTGGTAAGAAACAGAGCGCCACTGGAAATCCATTTTAAGCTGAACAGACGCGGCGAATTCACATCAATGGAAAGAGAATCGAGCACGACACGATTCTCCGCTGGTTTGCAGCAAGCGACCAGTCTCCCCGATTCACCGACCCGCATCAATCCGATACAGGTTGTCGACCGTGCGGATAAAAATGCTGCCGTCGGCAATCGCGGGGGTGCCCCAGGCTTGCTGGTCGAGCTTATTCACGGCCACCACCTGCAGTTCGTCACCAGCTGCGATGACATGCGTGTTGCCATTGGAATCCAGCGCGAACAGGTGTTTGCCGTCGGTCCAGGGAGACGCCCAGAACGCGCGGGCACCCGGGACGCGGCTCTCGTATTCCAGACGTCCCGTTTCGAGATCGACACAACGAATGATGCCCCGGCGGCGTTCGAAGAAATACAGGTTGCCAGCCAAATAAGTCGGCGACGCCATTTGAATGCCCGAGCCGTCCATCCGCCACTCCACGAACTCTCCCTGCCTGCCGTCTCCCGGCGGAGTAATATCACCCGTGCCCCCCGGTTTGATCGAGTAGAGCCGCCCGCCTCCGTCATCATCGCCGCCCCGATTGCGAAATTCGTTACCAACGAACAAACGATCGCCAACAGCAACGGGGGTCGCCGACGAACGCCCTTTATTCATATCCAGCGTCCAGAGCAACTTTCCAGTCGCCGGATCATAGGAGCGATAGACCGTGCCTCCCACGATCAGTTCATTCCGCAATGAATTCTTCCAGATCATGGGGCTGCTGTATTGCGACTTTTCATCGCGATTGACCTTCCAGATTTCATCTCCGGTTTTCGTATCCAGGGCGACGAGGAAGGATTGCTCCTGGTTATCAACCTGAATGAACAGCCGATCTTCGAACAGCACCGGCGAGCTCGACGTGCCCCAACCGGCCCGCATCTCATACACACCCAGGTCTTTCTGCCACAACACGTCCCCTTTCAGGTCGAGACAATACACGCCGTTCATGCCGAAGTACGCGTAAATCCGTTTTCCGTCTGTGACCGGCGTTTCCGTGGCATAGGTGTTGGTGCTGTGCCGCGGCATCGGCGGCTTGCCTTCTTTCACCGTCTTCTTCCAGATTTGCTCGCCAGTGGCAGCATCCAGACAGACAACCTGGTATTGATACAGCACGTTGACCAGATCGTTACGATCGCGGCCGTAGCCACCTCGATTGGATTCCGGCCGGGCAATGTTTTTCTTAGCGGGATTCGCAGGCACCGCAGCCGTCATGTAAACGCGGTTCTCCCAGACAATCGGCTGAGACCAGCCTTCACCCTCAAGCGGCTTCTTCCAGCGAATATTGGTTTGTTCTCCCGCAGCATCCGACCAGTTAACGGGCAGCGGTTTCGCAGAGACCGCATTGGAATTCGCACCGCGGAACTGAGGATAGTTTTCAGCCAGGCAGGCTTGCCCCACGGCCAGCACGAAGAACAGCACGGTAAGTTGAGAAGTAAAATGCATAAAACTCTTCCTGACATCCATAACACAAACAGCGGTTATGGATCATTGAGAACCATATGAGAAAATATCTGACATACAGATAGTGTAGAGGCTACCAACGAGAAAGAAATAGCAATTCTCTGTGAGAACAAAATCGCTGTCAGGGACTTAATAGAGTAATAATGCGGATGCTTCCGGATGGACATCTGGATGAGCATATCAGCAAATCGGCTTCAAACTGAAATACTCCTTTGCTGTTCAGTTGGATAACTGATAGCTTGAGACGGAAAGAATTCCTGCCTGTCACTCGTGAACTGTCATAGAGTTAGCTCAAATTCCAGGGGAGTAAAAAGCTGATGTTGTTCTGGAAACGAAAACCCAAAGCCCCCGGACCGCCAGCACACGGTCCTGATTTCTCCCATGTTGATTCGCTGGAAAAAGCGCTGGCTCTGGTTGAAGCAGGAGAACTCGAAGTGCTGTACCTGATGCCGCCCGAATTCGGCGGTCCTGAAGATCCTCGGAATATCGTTTACGTTCCGGTGGGAATCGCGGAAATCAAATACAGTACCGACATGAATATCATTGCGCCGCTGGTTGAGTCCGGCAATGTGCAGCATTATGCAGCTGTACCCGAATATCGAGGGCGCAGCTTTATCCCCATGGCGATTAAAATCGAGGCGACCGACCCTGGTCGATTTGAAAGCGAAATCAACATCTGGGGTGAAGCACTGGAGCGCGAAGATGAACTGGAACTCGAACCTTAAGGGGACAAAAAGACTCGGAGTCTTTTAATCAAAGTGACAGGCCTGGAATCTACTCTTAATTGGAAGGTCTGTAGGGATGCGAGCTTTGAACTGTTTCAATTTCCGTTTGAGTTAGCGGCACAAGTCGATGTTCTGAATCATCGACTCCATCATTCCCATACTCGATATACGTCGTCGATAATTTGCTGGTGTATGCTGTGACTTCCTTTAATGACTTAAATTTTTTACTGCCGACCAGAAAATCGTCCAGCTTACATTTGTGATTATACATGTGCCCTAAATGATATTCGCCGTTTTTCATCTTGATCAGCACTGCACCTTTTTTCCATCTCTCATTTGGATGGACAGTCACATCCCAGACAGTACAACTGCATATTAAAAATATCACGATCGTTAACGAAAAGTATTTCATGGTTTGACTCTAACTCATATGAAATGACACTGTGAATCTCATTTTTATATCTAAGAAAGAAACAAGGCAATACCAGACTTCCTTCTGCTCATATTTCTTACTCGATTCCATCCACTGAGAGTACAGCCTGCTTACACCTGCTGACCAGGACTCAAAAAGCCTTTTTCATCCCTACACAGAAAGACTCATCCATGTCCATTGCTTCGCTGCAATTCGAGACATTCTGTTCGATCAAAAACAAAGCACTCGGACTCCGCGAACCATCGGGGCTCACCATCGATCCGGAAGGGACGCTCTGGACCGTCTGTGATCAATCGAGGAAACTCTTTCAGCTTGACACCAACGGTCAGATCCTCTCGACGCGGGAGGTGGACAACAAAGGCCTCGAGGGTATCACCTTTGATTCCCGGGGGCATATCCTGGTCGTCGACGAAGATGCCGGCAAGATCCTGAAGTACGATCCCGCCACGGGAAAGGAAATCGCAGACCGCCGGTTGAAGGACATGCAGGGCTTCGCTGCCGTCTCCCTTTGTTTCGGAGAGTCCGACAACAATGGACTGGAAGGCATTACCCATGACCCTGTACGTTCCGAAATCCTGCTGCTCAAGGAAGCCGATCCGGGACTGCTGATCGCCGTCAGCGATGATCTGCAGCGCATCGTCACCGTCGATCACCTGGACAAGAGCCGGGGATTTGTCGACGAGGAACTCGATGCAGAAGCCATCGATTTCTCGGGCATCTGTTACGACCGCGTGCGTGATCTCTGCTGGATTGTAAGCGACCAGGCCGGACAGGTCTTCATTTACGATCGGCACAACGGCAGGGTCACCCAGCGTTTCCCCTTCGAGGCTGCAGGAAAAACGATTCGTAAAGCCGAGGGAGTCACCCTGGATCGCGAGTCAAAGTATCTCTACATCGTCTGTGATCAAGACGCAGAACTGGCCCGGTTCCGGATTGTGGATTGAAGTCGCGCAAGTCAGATCCTGTTTACTTCGAGCCTGAATCAAGCCTGACAAAAACCAGGGCGATATGAGAGATCCCAACCCGAGCATTTCATGGGCCTTGTAACCTGTTTTATATGTTGAAGTTATAGAATTCATTCTGGTGAGATACTTAAGGTGGCTCAGACCGGCTCTCCTCCGGATAAAGCTTGAAGTCGCACGAAAATCAGTTAAAATATCGTTGATGCGTAAGACGTTTCCGATTCAACACGTCTCACGCAACCAGCCGATACTATTCCAGACTGCCTGCCACGACCTACTGATCCGTGAAAACGCGTTTCGCTGCTCGAAGAGATGGAGAGCCTCACTCCCGCGACGCGTCGAGATCACAGTTGAACCACCGTATTGTTTTCTGAAAGATCGACTATGCTCAATCGTAGACAAATGATGCAAACCCTGGCCGCCGGTGCCGGTGCCGCCTTCGGACTTCCCCTCCTGCCCGAACGTCTGCTCGCCATGCCGACCAGTAAAGACACTCCCAAGCGGATTGTCTTCTTCATGCAGAACCAGGGTTTCGATCCGGCGACCTGCATTCCCGAAGGGATGAAACGCAGCGGCTCACTGGCGAAGGTCAAACTCCCCGAACCGATCAGCCCGCTGGAACCATATAAAGATCGTTTGCATATCATCAACGGTCTGCACGGCATTCACACCAGTCCGTCGCACAGCGCCTTCTTCGGCGCGCTGGGCGGCTACCGCGGTAGTGACGGCGTACCGCCGAGTGCGTCGACCATCGATTACGAGTTGAGCAAAATTCTGCCGCAGACACTGCTGCCGCATCTCTGTATCGGCATGGACTCCATCGAGAACATGCGGACCAAGCCGACCATCGCAACGCTCTCAGCCAGTGGCGCCGGTCAGCCGATCTTCATGCACTCCAATCCGAACCACCTGTATCAGATGCTGTATGGCGGCATCTCTACCGGCGACATTCGACGTCAGCACGAAGCCCGTTCCAATATCTTTAATCAGATCGAACAGCTGGCCGCCGCGAAAGGCAATGCTCTGCCCACCGCCGACCAGCAGCGCTACGGTCAGTTCGTCGACGGCTTCAAAGAAGTCAACGGTCTGCGGGATCGTCTCGATTCGGTTGCCGGTCACTTGAGCAAATTTGCACCCAAAGTCGACGGTCGTTATACCAGCCCTGAGCACGAAACCGACTGGCACGATGTGCTGCTGGATCTGGGCATTTCCTCCCTCACGTCTGGCATCACCAATACGCTGACCATCGGCTCGGGCCGCGGCGAGATCTTTGGTGCCTGGAAAGGGCTGGGCATTGAACAGCAGGGCCACAACCTGGGTCACATGGAACAGCCGGGCAATCCGATCTGGATTAAGATCCGTCAATACAACAGCCGCATGCTGGTGCGGATCATCGAAGCCCTCGAGTCGATCCCCGAAGGGAGCGGCACGATGATGGATCACACACTCATCGTCTACACCAGCAACAACGCCGACAAGCAGCACACCAGTGGTGCCAACTGGCCGGTGATGCTGCTGGGCAATTTCGACGGTGCCTTCAAGACGGGCTGCTTCACCCAGCTGGACGGCAAACGGCCGATCAACTCGCTGTATGCAACACTGCTGGAAGCCGCCGGCGTTCCCTGTGAGCACTTCAACATGAATGAGAAGCTGGCCCGCAAGTTCGATTCCGGTTCCGGCCCGCTGCAGGAACTGCTGGCATGATCGGGTTTCGTCTCGTCGCCGCTCTCACAGTTTTGTTAAGTCTGCTCGCTGTCACTCACGGCGAGACGTACACGCCCGGGCAGAAGGTTTCCAAAGACTATCAGAGTTTTGCGAAAACCTTTCTGAAAACCCACTGTGTCGACTGTCATGGCGCGACCGACCCGGAAGGAAACCTTTCGCTGCACGATCTCGGTCCCGTAGATGAAGTCAACGCGGCGACCTGGCGCAGTGTCTGGGCACAGGTCACGCTGAAAGAGATGCCGCCGCGGGACATGACTCAGCCAAAAGTCATCGAACGGCTGCAGTTCTCGGACTGGATTGTCGGCGAACTGACAAAAGCGATGCGCGACAAAGGGGGCTTCCACGATCACCTGGATCCGAACAAAGCCAACTATGTCGACCATGAGCTACTCTTCGGTCCTCTGCCGGAAAACATCAAACTCGTCCCGACCGCGTCCCCGGCACGACTCTGGCGATTAACGCCTCAAGAGCACATGACGCGTCTGAATGAACTGATCAACAAAGAGCCCGAATACGATCCGAACAAGCCGGGACTGCGGACGCACGGTGATGTCGTTCCCACCAATCACGGCGGCGAACTGAAACTCTATTTCGGAGTCGATCGCATTATCAAATGGCAGGGCGGAACGGTGGCGTATGCGACCGCAGTCAAGAGCGTCCCCGCCATTCTGTCGTCAGCTCGCACACACGGACTGGAAAACTATCCCGACTTCTACACGGTCAACAGTGCGGAAGCGACACAGATCCTGAGTATGGCGGCGGATATTTTGCGGTACATGGCGTACGGTCCGTTGAGCATCGCCAAGCCGTACCAGATCAGCGATGATCCGCGTCCCGTCATGGAAAAATGGAAAGGGGATATTCGCGGGCTGCCGACGAGTCTCGTTTACAGCACGAAAGTCATGCGACCGCTGACACCCGTTTATGATTTGATGGAGCAGGATGGGACAACCGATGCCAGTCTGCAGTCCGCCATCAGTTATCTGTTCGAAATGCTGACGTTCCGCCCGCCGACTCCGAAAGAGTCAAATCAGTACTTGACCATCGTGAAACAGTCGATCGATAAACTCGGTAAGAAAGACGGCGTCATCCTGGGGTTGTCAGCTTTGTTTCTCGATCGCGATGCCCTCTTCCGCCCCGAACTGGCCGCCGCCGGTCAACCCGATCAGTATGGCCGCGTGATGCTGCAGGACTGGGAACTGGGACTGGCGGTGAATCATGCCTTGCGCTACATCAAACCAGACGCAGAACTGCGTGCCGCGATCGTTGAAGGTCGCATGCGAACCCGCGCAGATGTGAAACGCGAAGTCGAACGAATGCTGGCGGACGACACTATCCGCAAGCCGCGAGTCCTGCGTTTCTTTCGCGATTACTTTGACTACGATCTGGGCGGTTACATCTGTAAGGATGCTAAAGCACTCGCAGATACAGGAGTGAGCAACCGGGGTCAGGCCCATTATCGGGCCATGTTCGATTCGACGGCCAGTACAGATCGCCTGATCGAACTGATCTTGAAAGACGATCGCGATGTCTTCCAGCGTCTGTTGACAACCAACCAGGTCGTCGCGACCAAAGCAGATGAAATCTATTTTGGTGAGAGACGAACCCGCAAGGAAGAGATCGCCGCCCGCAAAGCGGCGCAGGAGCAGGCTGCAAAAGAAGCGGCCAAAACCGGAAAGGAACCCAGCAAGGCCGACAAGAGAAAAGCCGCGCAGGTCAACCATAAAGTCACACCGACGAAGCTCACAGGACCGGAGATCTTCGCCCGCGTCAGTCGTCGCAGTTTTGGTAGAGGTTCGATGGAACCGGAGCGAATCCTGGCAAAAATCCCGGAAGATCAGCGTCTGGGCATCCTGACGCATCCCAGCTGGCTGGTCTCACATTCCGATGCGATGGACAATCACGCCATTCGTCGCGGCCGCTGGATTCGAGAACGGCTACTGGGTGGCGGTATTCCCGATGTGCCGATCACCGTCGATGCCATGCTGCCCGATGAACCGGATAAAACACTCCGCGAACGGATGCGGGTGACTCGCGAGGAATACTGCTGGACCTGCCACAAGAAAATGGATCCGCTGGGTCTGCCCTTCGAGATGTATAACCATGCCGGCCTGTATCGCGAGACCGAACTCGAAAAACCGGTCGACACCACCGGCGCAATCATCGACTCCGGCGATCCCAAACTCGATGGTGAAGTCGCCAACGCGCTCGAGCTCATCGAAAAGATCGCGGCCAGCGAGCGGGCTGAGCAGGTCTTTGTCCGCCATGCATTCCGCTTCTGGATGGGACGCAACGAAACGTTGAACGATGCCCCGGTGCTGCAGGCAGCCCATCGCGCCTACAAAGAGAACGGCGGCAGCATGAATGCACTCATCGTCTCCCTGCTGACATCAGACGCCTTTCTCTACCGCACCCGCAACGACGCCGCGCTGGTGGAATCTGACTGAGCCGGTATCGCATTCAGAAAACAGGATCATTACCATCAAGGCTGCCACAGAGCTTTGCCCCGGTAGCGGGTGCCGATGGGATATCGTTCGCTGGGGACCGCAGCGGTCTCCATGATCTGTGCGATCCGCTGAACGACCTCGGGATGTTGTTTCGCGACGTCTGTGGTCTCTCCCAGATCCTGATTCAAATCATAGATCGCAATCGTGCCCTGCTGGCCGTGGCGAATTCCTTTCCAGTGCTTCCAGCGCACTGCCTGATCGTAGCGGGCTCGGCAGTGGCCGTAATCCCAGTAAAGATATTCATGTTTCTCAGGCAGCGATTTTCCCTGAAGCGTCTGCACGAGGGAAATGCCGTCGAGGTCCTGAGGAACCGGGGTGCCCGCCAGTTCCGCAAATGTGGGCAACATATCCTGGAAGGCAATGACTTCTTCGTTAACGGTGTCTGCAGGAACGACGCCGGGCCAGCGGGCAATCAGAGGCACGCGGATGCCTCCCTCGGTGAGATCCCGTTTAAAACCCCGTAACGGTCCATTTGTCTTAAATCGCGCGGGGACACCTTTATGTCCGCCATTATCGCTGGTGAAGATAATCAGCGTCCGCTCGCGCAGCTGGAGCTCATTCAAGAGGCGCATGATTCGTCCGACATCGCGATCCAGTCGATGGACCATCGCGGCATATTTTTTCGATTTGGCATCCCAGTCCCGGTCGGAGTAAGGTTCGGTCGAAGGGACTGCCAGCCCGTGCGGGTCTTCCGCTTTCGCGGAAAAGTGAGGCACGGTGTAAGCGGCATACAGGAAGAAGGGTTCCGCAGCCGAGGCACGAATGAATTTCAGGGCACGATCGGTCAGCAGATCGTGACTGTATTGCTGACGCGATTCACGGTTCCCCGTCAGCTCCAGGCGACCTTCGTTGTCGTCCAGGTACTCGGTGAAATAATAATGCGCGTGATCCTGGTTCAGGTAGCCGAACCACATATCGAATCCCTGGTTCGTAGCCCGCCCGACCGTGCCTGCATCGCCGAGCGACCATTTTCCCACGCCGCCACAGCGGTACCCCGACTGCTGTAACACTTCGGCAACAGTCACATCGTCCGCCTGCAGGTAAGTCGGGTAGTGGGGGATGTTATCCCGCGCGGGCGTATGACCGTTGTGCAGCCCGGTCATCAAGACGGCCCGTGAAGCCGTGCAAACTGAGGCGCCCGCGTAAGCCTGTGTGAACCGCATCCCCTGGGCGGCCAGCTGATCGATGTGCGGCGTCTGAATCAGTTTCTGCCCGTAGCAACCCAAATCACCATACCCCAGATCATCGGCCATGATGAAAATGATATTCGGACGCTGCTTCTCTGCGGCCTGTACCGCAGTCGGCACACTGAGCAGACAGACTATCAGCCAGAATATTACAGAGGCAAACGGGAATCGCAGTCCGCCGCTGATATCAGTGTTTAAGTTTCTGAGCGCTCGTATCGACATCCGCTTCCCATCCCTTCAAAGCCTGGTTCAGTTTGTTAACAATTTCCGGATGCACCGCTGCCTGGTTCTGCTGTTCGCCGAGATCGTTTTCCAGATTGAACAGTTCGCGGCGCTGATTGGTGACGCACAGCTTCCACTTCCCACTGCGCACCGCGCTGCGATTTCCCATCCGCCAGAACAGACTACGGTCGGCCAGCTTCTGTCCTCCCTGCCAGAGCGGTGCGAGATCGACGCCGTCAGTCTGGTAATCCGCCTCTGGTATCCCCGCGATGCTGGCGAAGGTGGGGAGCAGATCAATGGAGTGCGCGGTCTGATCCGTGACGCCAGGGCGAATGGTGCCCGGCCAGGACATCAGACAGGGCACGCGATGCCCGCCTTCGTACAACGTCCCCTTCTGACCGCGGAGGGGACCGTTGCTGGAGATGTGCTGAAACTGTTTTCCATAGTTGAGATAGCCGCCATTATCCGAAGAGAAAATGACGAGCGTGTTCTTTTCCAGTTGCAGACGTTGAAGTGTGGAGAGAATCTGTCCCACACTCTGGTCCAGCGATTCAATCATTGCCCGCGTATGAGGACTGACATTTCCCGGCTCGGGAATGATACCCCATTTATCCGCATGGTAAGACTGTCCCGCTTGCCGATGCGGCGGATCGTTCGGCCCCTGCCAGGGAAAATGAATCGCCAGATGAGGCACATAGAGGAAGAAGGGCCGCTCGCGATTGGCTTTGATAAACTCCACGCTATACCTGCTCAACAGGTCGGCAGTGTAACCTTTTTCCATCTGGATCGCATTGTTGTGCCACCAGTCCTCATTGCCCGAACGATCGACGTGCGTGTGATGATCGCCGTCTCCCGAGGCCAGACCGCGAAACACATCAAAACCCTGACTGGTGGGCAGCCAGGGAGGCTGATAGCCCAGGTGCCACTTCCCGAAACAGGCGGTCGCGTAACCCCGCTGTTTCAGCAGCTCGGCCATCGTCAGTGCCTGATGGGGGAGACCGATGTCGCGGTCTGCTTTGCCTGAGAGGGCGCCTTCAAACTCGGTACCAAATCGCTGTTGATACTGCCCGGTGAGCATCGCAGCCCGGGTCGGCGTACACATGGCGCCGGCGGAATGGAAGTCGGTAAACATCAAGCCACCCGCAGCCAGGCGATCGATGTGGGGCGTCTGGACCTGTTTGTTTCCATAACAGGCCAGGTCACCGTAACCGAGATCGTCAGCCAGGATTAATACAATATTCGGCGGTTGTTGCTCGGCAGCCTGAGAAACCAGGCAGGTCAACACACAGCAGACCGCGATCAACAGAAACATAAGAGGGGAGCGCATGACGTCTTAGATTCCAACGAAACAGCAGGGAGTGAATTCAATATCCGTGCTCTTCACTATAGCGGCAGCCCCTCATCAATCACAACTTAAAACCGTGACAGAGCGGCAGGGCTGCATCTGACATGGTTTACTGCCACTCTCAGGGTAGAATCGCAAACACGCGTGCCGGGAAGCCTGAGCCTCCTTTGGGTTTGGGGAAGGTGACCACCGCCAGGGCCCCCGCTTCGGGCAGTTGATCCAGGTTTGTTAACAGCTCAATCTGATAATGGTTCTGGCTCAGGATGTAGGTCTCCAGGAAATAATCGTCCTGCGAGGTGGCGACGCCGGGATCGGTGTCGGTGGTTTCATGCCCCGAAGCGGTGATGCCGCGCTCTTCGTAGAGATACTGCAACACCTCCCGGCTCCAACCCGGATAGTGGGCGATGCCGGCCTTGTCTCTGTTGTGCATGGCGGCGTCATCAGGCCAGCGCTGCGACCAGTCGGTCCGCATCACGGCAAATGCGTTTTTGGGGACTGGTCCATGCTTCGCTTCCCACTGGCGGACATCGTCCATCGTAATCGTATAATCAGGATTCTGTTTCACCGCCTGATGAACGTCAAACAACACCAGCGGCAAGATCATTTCTTTGACCTCGATCTGATCCAGCGTGCGGCCCCCTTTGATAAAGTGCGCGGGAGGATCAGCGTGCGTCCCCCACTGTCCAACGTGACAATACAGCTGCGCGAAGAATCCGGTTCCCAGCGTGTCGGGCTGTTTGTCATACCAGTAGATGGTCTTCACCGTTTCATTGGGAAAGCCGGGCCAGTGCGGAATCCCCGGCTCAAAGGCATGCGTCAGATCGACGAACTTCTTCTGCTGCAGCACCTCATACGCCTGCGTCAGAGTGATTGCTGTCACCGCGTCTGCCTCTGAAGCAACCGGCTTCTGCCCGCAACCAGAGAGACACAGGGGCAGATAAAACAAGATCACCAGCGGATAGAGATGACCAGGGCAGGAGATTCTCATGTGTGTGGTTTCCCGTTTCAGATCAGAGTGGATTCGACTCCCCGATTGTCCGGAATGACCCCGCACCGCACAAGCACTATTATCAAATCGCGCAACCCGAAACGTATCGGCAACAGCTCATTTCCGGACAGGTCTCAGCTTATCCCATAATTCCAGCAGTAGAAAGTACGGGACTGCGATGATCATAGAGAACAACAGTAACAGCAGCATGACCGGCGCGAGCAAAAGACTCAGGCAGACACTAAGTGTCTCCATCAGCTTTCCAGGTGGTTGATAGACCCTTGTGTCATCCAGCTCACTCTCGTACTGAATTGCATCCTCGTAGAGAAAGACGACGTACTCAACGTACTCCTGCAGGCTGTCTGCGTCGGGCAGGGGGTTCCCTGCTGCATCCTCGGGATATTCGCCGTGATGTGGGCCGCCCATATAGACGGGAGTGGCAGGGGACCAGGTATCGATCGCGTACACGTCTCCATTCCCATTTTCGCCGATGACGAAATAGTGGGGTGGAAAAAACATGTGCACGTACTCTGCCTGGTCCACATTCATCCGGATCAGCGATTGTTGGTTATGAGTGAGCAGCTCCAGTTCTTCGACGCCGAGTGTCTCCGCCAGGTCTAACAACCGTTGCGGATAATTTAGCAACAGCTCTCGATAAGCGGCCGGCAAAATACAGCCGGTCGCGGTTTCCAGTTCCTGGATTTCGGTTTCGGTCATGGTGTGACCTCGGAGAACGTAATGCGATTTCACATGTCTCTGGTAAAGAAAACCAGTGGCATGCGCATGAGGGAACGGGTATAAACAATTTGCTGCTCCGCCTATTCTAACATTCACTCCAGCAGGATCGAAATTATCGGCATGGATATTTCTTTGGGTGACATTTTATTTCCCACAGTGAATCCGCCGCTAACGGAAGCACAGATCCCTGCTTTTGAAAGATGACTTTCGAAATACGACCAGCGAATTTCGCTGAGATTCCCGGCAAAGTGATTGAAGGCAATGCTCACCTTGAGGTTACGAGCCCCCTGATACGTTACAATGAAGTACTCAAGGTCTGCAGACAGGAACACTGAGATGTCAACAGAGACTCCCCCCGTCAAACCCAGTCGTCTTCACCAGCTCTCAGGAGTGGTGAGCCTGGGGGTTCTGTTTGCCCTCTCATACTGGGTGATGGGCTACATCATGGTGTCGTCTTACAACGCCCATGACTACCTGCTGCGAATCGTCTTTTCAGCACTTCCGCTGGGAGTACCGGTCCTGCTCTATCAATGGGTTACCATCCGCCGCGCCGAACCGGCGGTCATGCTCTGGGGCGCTTACGCGGGAGTCTGGCTGCTGTTACTCTTACAGGGACAGTACGGGAGCAATTATGTCACCGTTCTACTTTTGTTGTTATTTGTCGGCTGTTCTTTCGTGGTCTTTCTCGTTGCGACATTTTTATTGAGCGCAGACATCCGGGACCGCCGCTTCCAGGGTACCACGCTGCTGGCGAACCTGGTAATCCTGTTCGCCAGCGGACAGGTCCTGGTAGAGATCGTGTTTAACCCCATCGTGATCTGACAGATGCTTCTACAGTTCTACCGTCAGCGCCCGACGTACGTCATCACCCAGAACCGGACGGTCAAAGTCCTCCTTGTCGATGTACGCTGTCGCCAGCAGCAGCCACTCAAGCATATAAGGCATTCCGCCTCCACAGCTCATCCCGCCACCATCGCCGCCTCTGCGGAAGCCAGGCTCGTGAATCGCTTCCCACTGCCAGGGATTATTCGCGATGGTGAGACCAAAGGCATTGGGTCCGCTTTGCAGCCAGCCCCGGTCTTCTGAAGGGCTCCAGTCCATCGGGGCATCCTCTCCCCAGCGATAGAGGGTTCTCACACCCGCGCCGCAGGCATATTCCCATTCA
The DNA here is from genome assembly GCF_009720525.1 of Gimesia benthica. Taxonomy (NCBI): domain Bacteria; kingdom Pseudomonadati; phylum Planctomycetota; class Planctomycetia; order Planctomycetales; family Planctomycetaceae; genus Gimesia; species Gimesia benthica. The sequence goes on along the minus strand of NZ_CP043930.1, from coordinate 3,770,709 downwards.
TCCGAGGTCGGCAATCTGAGGCCCTGGGATGCCAGTTGGGCTCGCGCTCTGGCATGATGTGGAAATGCTGCAGACTCATCAACAGCAGCGCCTTTGAGCTTCTGATCTACCAGTCGTTTTATTTTTGTTTCCAGCAGAAACGCATCCAGGGAAACGTCACGAGGCGGCGTCATGATTTCTTCGAGGTAGTCATCGAAGGACATCGGCGTCTCGAATTCTTCCAGTGCTATTTCCCATAGTTCCGCCTGTTCTACTGTGAGCGGAAAGGGGCGTTCCCACTCATAGCCGAGCCGAACCGTGTCTCCCGGAATGAGTACGAATTCGGAATTGTCATAATTGAAAACCGCCAGCGAATTTTCCTGAGCCCCGTATTGAAAGGTTCTGATGCCCGAAAAAGCAAAGGGAACAGGCAGTGATCTGCGCACCGCGAGAGCCAGATCAACCCGCTCTGAGTTGGTGAGTCTGTTCCATGTTTCGCGATGAATGGTCATGAAGTCCCGCCGTTGCTCACCGCGTCTGCGTTCTGATTTTCACCTGTCCGTCGACGAAGCGGGTATTCCAGAAACAGACCGACTACAGCCACACATAGAAGTAACGGATAGGTCCAGCCCAGGTGCACACCAAGCAGGATCCGAAAGAAGGAAAGTCCATCGACATACAGATACGAACAATATAATACCGCAGCAAAGATCAGAAAGGAAAACCAGACCACGGACTGCCTGATTTTACCGGGAGACCAGCAGATCAGCCCCAAAGCAATCAGGGCGGCACACAGATTCGAAAACGCAAAGATCCGCAGGTCGGCAATCAGTGCTGCCAGCGTCTGATCGTAATACGTCCGGATCTTCTCCTTGGTCTCGCTGACTTTCCGTAACAGGGGATTCAATCGCTGCGGAGCCGGCGGCAGTTTTTTCTGACGCGTCAGATCGGCAATATAAGCAGCAGGATTGTTGCGGTATTCCTGGATCTGCTGATTGATGGCGGTTTCCTGATCGTCGTTCAACAGTTTTTTGATCAGCGGCGAACGCATGCCCTCTTCCACCGCATCAACCAGAGGCAGGGAGTAGGCAATCGTCTTTTCCGTCACGAACTGACGCGCCAGCCCTTCCAGGTGCTGCTGCCCCACAAAAGTGTAGATCAGGAACCCCACAAAGAACACCGCCACGAAGACATTGAGACCCAGTGTGAGCTGTCGCATGAGGTTGCCTGCCTCTTTGGTTTCTTTGAGCGCTACCATTCTGATTATTGCGGCGGAGCGTTGTCCGGCACCAGTTCCAGGTTAATAATCCGTTCGCGGGGAATCAGCAGCGGTGCATCCAGGCTGTCGATTCGTTTGAATTCCACCCAGTCCTCGAACACGACCACCCGGCCAATCGGTTTTAGCGGTTTTGATAGATCCCGTTTCCTGGCACTGGAAAACCCTGTGACATTATCCAGGCCTTTCTGCCACTGAATCGAGCTGACGCCACCCCGATAAATGACCGTATGTTCTGACGACGCTCGATCAGAATAGTACGCAGCTCCTGCGCCGACCAGCAAAATCATTAAGCCAGCCAGAACGGAGAGATATTCCAGTTTTTTATTCATGGCAGCGCTCCTTTCAATACGGAATTGTTAGCTTTCTCAGACAGGTTAACACGATACTTACGTCTCAGGCACAGCTTCACGATTCACGTTACCACCGTTGGTCGACCAGAATCGGAGTGGAAAGGACCATTCGTTCGAATAATAATGCGAACTCAATTCGTCCCGCCGATCAGCGATGAACATCGCGGTTACTGACAGGTCGTTGACTTGGAGTACATCGGCGTAACTTAGAGCCTGCAGGACTTCTTGCTTAAAAAATTTGTCTCCACCCACCAGGCCCTTACAGCAGGCAAGCAGATCTTTCAAACCGGAATGAGGTGGTAGACCTTCGATAGCAGACAATAATGGCTCCAGCCAGGGAGTAACCTTTGACGTTTTGGGATAACTGTACTCCAGTGGGAGGGTTAAATCGCACCATAGATAATCCAGATTATCTCGTTCGATGCTTCCTCCGCGAAAGAATTTCAGGAATAGTTCACGTGCAATTTCGACCATCCCCACAGGTTTGGTCTTCCAGTCCAGCGATTTCATTCGAGATTTGTTGAGTCCGCGCAGGTAATACCAGGAGGCGAACTCGGAAACGCGACCATAATTTTTGTTGGCAACCGCCGGGTAGAAATTGGTCCACACAATTTCGGATGATAGCTTGGCATGCGTCCGGATCAGGTCTTTGGCTGCCTGGTCATATTCCAGTGTGAAATTCGGCGTTAAATGAACAGTGTCAGCGATCAGGCGGAGCTGTTTCCTGGCGGCTGGGTTGAGGGGCGTTTTGTTGATCCAACCATTTCCGTCTCTGGGGGTGACCTTGTCATAATCCCAGGTGAAGTTGGCCAGGGCGGTGATCAATTCGAGATCCATGCCTGACGACTTCGCCAGACCTTTGAGTTTACGGCGTGCCTGATCTGTCTGATTACGTTCTTCAAAAGGTTTTATATCAGAATTGCTCATGGAAAGTCACCAGATAGTAATCAATCATGCGATATACCATTGACCCAGCCCCCTATCTGGTGCAATCGTAATATTCAACACAAAGATGCCCCTAACGAAACAGGCGGGGCGTACTGAGTCTATAGCCCGTGATTCCGGCTTCTTCGATCGCTGCTTTCAGATCTTGACGCACGTAATACCCCATAAAACGGGGCGGGCGATAGAGACTGAACAGGGCGACGTCATGTAAAGTTTCACAGCTGAGAATCAGATCTTCCGCCTCGGCATAGGCTGCTTCGGGTGGAATGCTCACCGGGGGTTGCGGCAACTGCAGCCACCAGTAATCAGGAAGCTCCGTACCACGATGGTCGACCGGAACCGGGTAAAACTGGTGCAGTGGCAGTTTGAACGTCTCCAGGATCGACTTGAACTTCCCGCTGATCAGCCAGCCGCAGTTCCGGATTGGTGCAGAACTGATCAGATCCGTAACGATCGCCCGGTCAGCCAGCAGAACCGTATTGAAGTTGGGCGCGAAGTCGGGTAACTCATCGAAGGGCAGCTGGTGTACGGAATCCGGCGCATCATAATCATAGTCGGCGCCCATCTTCTGGTGTTGCGGCACCACGCCCACACCCTCGAAGTGATCGTCAAATTTATAAAACTTCGGCTTCATAGGCTGCTTTCTCGCATATCAAGGTTGCGGAAGGACAAGCGCCCTATCGGTTTACTCTCACTACAACAGACTGTTTCTCAGCCAGTTTCCTGCTTGACCCTGCAACCGGGTATCCAGAACGAGATCTAAAAGTATTCGCATTCATTCGTGCAGGGAAAATCAGCGGGGCGCTCAAAGAGCATTTCGAGAAGCCCTGCGAAAGAATCTGCAACTTTGACGGTTTCTTCTGGACTTGCCCACGACTCTTCGAAGCTCCAGGTAACAACGGATGGTTCTGCTGATTCTTGATAATCCAGACAAATTAAGTCCATATCATGCATGGAGCGTGCATTATGCCCCTCGGTGTCAATGACGGCAAAAGGAACTAACACCCCTCTGCTTTGATATAAGCGACTTGAATATGGATCCGCATTCATCAGAAAATCCAGACTATAATCATATCTGATATCACTTTCCGTTGATCTCCATGTCATCACTTCTGGCACTGGAATCTCATCATAATCCAGCAGCGTGCAGAAGCGGCAAATCATTCTCACCGAGCCTTCCGGCATTCTGAAACACTGCTTCTCGGGAATACCGCCATGATGTTTTAGAAAACAGGCTGCCAGTTCCTCAGGAAACCTGATTACTTTTTCATTATAATGACTTAAAAACGTTTCATTCCTTTGAATGATTTTCTCATCGATCGCAGGAATTACAATTTCGGATTCCGCCATAAATTTGAAATCTTTGTGTTTGGTCATTTTGTTTCCCATTTCTTCTGCGGGTGCCATCAGATGTCAAAGCAACTCATGTATCGCCAGGCGGGCGGACACATGGGTCCGTCCCCTGCTTCAAGCGGACCGGTTTCCTGTTGCTGATTCGGTCTGTTGCACTGACAGTTTCCTGCTCGCTGCGCTCGCCCCGAATTACATTCGAGGCTACCCTTTTTCTATTCTATCCGCTGTTTTTTCGTGGTTCTTTAAATATCACTCGCCGTTATATCCTTGCCACATCCAGAGCAGGGTGTCGGCCAGCGTCTGTTCGAAGACCTTGCGGTCGCAGTGCCGGGTCCCCTTGCTGAAGACGTATCGATAATCGTAACCCTTGGCCTTGAGGGCCTCGGCCGTCCGTTCATTGGCCATCACCCAGTTGTGGTACGTCTCTTCCGGATCGTCGGCCCGGAGATCGTTTTCTGCCACATGCGTGAAGATCCGCAGAGGCTTGGGATCGCTGTTTTCAATCAGCTTCATGCTCGAATGATATTCCCACGCACCCAGGGGGTACTCTGCTTCCTGGGGTGCGTCGTCGTCCTGCTGATCGACGAAGGTACCGGAATAGGTAATCAGGCGGCGGAACAGATCGGGTCGGAACCAGCCCATCGTCAACGCAGCCGCACCGCCGGAACTGCAGCCCATCGTGGCCTTCCCCCAGGGATTCTCGGTAAACGCGATGTGCGGATACGCGGCACGGATCTGTTTGTTCTTCAGCACGGCCGGCAGGACTTCGTCATTGATAAACCGGGCGTAACGGTCGGACATCGTATCGTACTCCAGACCGCGTTCGCTTCCTTTGCCGTCGTTACCGCCGTTCTGGACCGCAATCACAATAAACGCCGGCAGCCGCTGTGCCGGATCTTTCGAGATCGTCAGATTGTCCAGGGCATTGCAGACCAGGTCCATCCGGCTCGGTCCGTCCTGCATGACCAGAATCGGTGCCTTGGTTCCATCTTTGTAGGCTGCGGGAACATAGACAAAGATCTTGCGGGTTTTTCGCACCTCTTTTTTCGGGTCGAGCGTCTCGTCGGTGCCGGGAAAGATCTTGCTCTCCGCCAGGGGCATCTCGAACTCGAAGCGTTTCCCCTTGGGATTGCCCCGATCAGTGAGTCTCGGATCGATCTTGTAGTTGGGCCCGACAACATAGCTGCCGTTCCCTTTCGTTCCAGGTTGCTCGGTATATTTATCAGCTGCAGACAAAAACGAAGTGGCCAGCCCGACCATAGCGAAAGCGAAGGAATGCCCCATGAAACGCGCTGACAGCCTGGATTGATTGAACATTTTTGATTCCATTGATTGCAGGAGGATTATTAAATTGAAAGCGATGACTTAGATATGAGCCTTCTCGATCTATTGTCCACTTTCAGTTTTTTCGCTGGAAATGGCAAGCGTCAGCAACAGGCAGGGGTATAATATCTGCGTGTTGCCCGCACTCGTGTACCCTGTTTTCTCTTGCAGAGTTCAATATGAAACCACAACCAGCATACTTCTACCTGGCGAGCCTCTTGCTCACATGCAACATCCCGTTCTCGCCGGTGTGGGGTGATTCAGACACTCAGACCGTGAAAACCGTTCGTCCCGAAATCCGCTCGCTAACGAAAACCGGGCAGGTTCGCGAACTGATTACGCCCGCGGCGATGACACATGAGACCGGTGTCGGCTACGTGGCCCGCCTCAAAATTCCGCATGAAGCTGACAGTAAATCCAGATCCACCTGCATCCTGCTGGAAGATGGCCAACCCCTGCCGCATCCCCACGCGCTGCATAAGCTGATCCGCGAAACAGGGAAAGGGCACTACAGTCACTGGACGCCGACCACGCTCTATTTTTCCGCCAGCGATTCTTCCGATCCCCGCACCAATGGACGCAAATATGAACTGGTCTGCCCGGAAACTTATACCGAACAGTCAGCGCAATTCGTACTGACCGATGCCGACTCGCTGATCTCATTTCCTGATATCTCCGGCAAACGCGTGCAACCCGTCAAGCTGGTCTGGGAAAACCGGGATCCGCAGCAAAGCATCCAGCTGAACTGGAAGCGCCAGGGGGCCCCCGATCTCTCCAGCCAGCAGGCGATGCTCGCCAGCATTCTCAAACCGGGGATGACGGACGAAGAGAAATCACTGGCGATCTGGAAATTCCTGGTCGACTGGCGGTATCACTTCTATCCGGCAGAACCGGGAGATGAAGTGCACGACCCCGTGAAGTTTCTCAATGTTTACGGGTACGGCTTCTGTGATGACTGTGCCTCGAACTTCGCGGTCCTGGCCCGCAAAGCAGGTGTGCGAAGTCGGACCTGGGGGCTCTCAGGACACGTTGTTGCGGAAGCCTTCTATGACGGTAAGTGGCACATGTTCGATCCCGATCATGAAGTCTTTTATCGCAATGATCAGGGAGTGATCGCGAGTGTTGAGGAACTGGCACAGCACCCCGAACTGATTACAAAAACGCCCCTGGATCCGATCGGCAGTCCCTCGCAGGCAATCGCCCGGCTCTACACAACGACCGCTGATAACCAGCCTTCCGAACGCAAACCGGCGATTCGGGATTCGAATCTGGCTCCCACTCTGGAACCCGGTGACCGCCTCGAGTTTGACTACATCGCTGCGGAATATATTCATCGACGCAACATGCCGAACGAGGAACAGCCCCCCGTCGCGGGGAACGGTACTCTGAAACGCAGCATTACAAAGCTGGAGTCATTGAAACAGCCGCATCCCCACCAGCGGGACTGGCACTTCACCTGGCCCTATGTGCTGCTGAAAGGGGCGCTGGAACTCAAACTCGCACCAGGTCAGTCGGCTCCCACAATCTCCGTCTCCTCGAACGGGACTTCCTGGACTCCGCTGGAGACGACTCTCAAAGTAGAGAAACTTACGGTTTCCCTCGATGCCTGGATCAAGCAACACCCCACTGCAGTCTATGGGTTCTATCTTCGCTGCGAAAACACGAATGGCGACGACCCGGCAGCGTCAGTCGCGAAGCTGAACTCCGAATTACTGTTCCAGTTCGCCCCCCGCGCACTGGCACACATGCAAAACAAGAACAATCACTTCGAGATGAAATTATCACCTCAACTACCAGTCAACAGTCAAGGTCTGGCTGTGCAGCTGGAGTGGAAAGTGGTTGAGTGAGTATTTTAATAAAGAACCACGAAAGGCACTGAATACACGAAAATCCTTCTGTCTCGTCAGGACTGTATCTATTGGAAGAAGGAGCTGCCCCTAATACTTCAGGGTTTCAGGGCTCTCCCCCTTTTCGTGACTTTCGTGTTTTTCGTGGTAGTTTCATCAATTCACTGGCGGCAAGCCAACAGTGCCACCCGACAGGCCTGCATTTCGCGGTTCAATTCGTATAAGGCACCGTCCCGGTTTTCGGGTCCACCTGGTAACCGAATTTTTCGATGTACTGACTCCCCTGCAAAAACTCATCATGCTGGGCGGCCAGTTTTTTGTTGAGCAGCGCATCGAGTTTTGCCTGGATCGGGGCTGCTTCCGGATCATTGCACAGATTTTTCAGCTGATACGGGTCTGCCTCGTTGTCGTACAATAACCAGGGTCCACTGAGATCGCGGACGTACGTGTAGCGGGTCGTTCTCAAGCCGCGGTATTCCTTTCCGCCCCGGCTCCGCTGCCATTCACCAAAAGGGGAAGGGCAGGTGATGACCGTCGCCCCGTCTGAAGGATTTTTCCCGCCACGCAGGTAGCCGCTATAATCCAGTCCTTCCACGGTGTCGGGAATCGAAACTTGACAGAGTCCCAACAGCGTGGGCATCAGGTCTTCGGAATTGATGGGGGAATCGACGGTGCGACCTTGCGCGTGCTCTACGCCATTCAACCGGAACAGCATCGGCACCCGCAGCGATTCGTCCCACGGTTTCTGCTTACGGATCTGCCCGTGCGACCGCAGCATGTCGCCGTGATCAGAGGTGAAGACAACGATCGTGTTTTGATCAATGCCGGTCTCTTTGAGCGTCGCCATTAAATCGCTGACACAATCATCCAGTGCCGAACAATGAGCAAAGTAGCCGGCGAGTTCTTTTTGCGCAGTTGCCTGCTGATCTTTGGGTACATTGGGACGCACTTTGATCTTCTCCGGTTCATACATGCTCTGGTATTCCGGCGGTGCGGTGTGATACGGATTATGTGGCGAGCCGTACGACATCACCAGCAGAAACGGTTGCCCTTTCTGGGACTGGTCCCGAATGAACTGCCGGGCCACGCGCGTCTGGGCAAACGCGTCGTAACCTTCCCAGGTCTGTCGTTGCGGAGAGTCGCCGTAGTAAAACGAACGGTTGTAGTTGTGCGTGCATTCCAGAGCCCGCCAGAACTCAAAGCCCTGTCGACGTTCCGGCGGCGTGAACGCTGAGCGGCCGCGACCATCCAGATGCCACTTCCCGATGAAACCGGTCTCATAACCGGCGTTGTCCAGCACCTCGGCGATCGTCACCGCTTTCGCAGGCAGTTGCACATCGTTCAGAAACACGCCATGCGTCAACGGACGCTGGCCGGTCATCAGCGAACCTCGGAAGGGACAGCAGACCGGACAGCCGGAAACCGCGTTCTGAAAATTGACACTCTGTCGGGCCAACGCATCGATATTCGGCGTCTTGACCTGCTCGTTGCCCGCGTAGCCCAGGGACTGTGCCCGCCACTGGTCGGTCAGGATAAACAAAATGTTCGGCTGCTTAGTTTCAGCCTGAACCCGACCGGGGATCATCACAAAACAGAGTAACAGAAAAACGGAAATACGAGCCAGCATGGTGAGCGTCCTTAGCAATGTTGTCGTGTTCGAATTCCCGACACGACCGGTCTCATGGTATAGGAATGGAAGTTTTCAATTATCTGCCAGAGCCGAGGCTGATTGCAACGCAAATGATGCGAATGACACTGGAAAAGAACCAGTGAAGAATATTAAAGGTTGTTAAGAGCTGCTTTTTCCAGTTGGCTTTCCGCGCCTCTTCCTGTTCTCTGTACCAGTCTCTCGCTATTCTAATGTGATTAAGCACCGGGTGGAGTTGCGGTGCTGATAGACCAATCAGACAGACTGCAGGATACGAGAACATGAGCGAGTTACCGAATTGCCCGGAATGTGATGGAGAATATACCTACGAAGACAGAGGCCTGCTGGTTTGTCCGTCATGCGGCCACGAATGGAATCCGGCGGGTGCGACCGAAACCTCCACCGGCCCCGTCGTGCGGGACGCTAACGGGAACATCCTGCAAAATGGGGATTCCGTCACCGTCATTAAAGACCTTAAAGTGAAGGGCTCTTCGTCGGTCGTCAAGGTGGGAACGAAGGTCAAGAACATCCGCCTGGTCGAAGGGGATCACGACATCGACTGCAAAATTCCCGGGATCGGTTCAATGGGACTGAAATCCGAATTCGTCAAGAAGGCCTGACCCGCGTCAGCAGGTTCACCATGAGCGTTGCAGACTTACAATACCTCCTCGGAATGATTGGCACGGTTGCCTTTGCGGTAACGGGTGTGCTGGCAGTCTCGCCGCGCGGCGTCGATTTCTTTGGTGCCTGTGTGCTGGGGTTGATCACCGCGATCGGCGGCGGCACCATTCGTGATGTAATCCTGGGGGTACCGGTCTTCTGGGCCGCGGATCTGAATTACATCTGGGTTGCGCTGGGCGCCAGCTTTCTGGCGTTTCTCATGAACCGGCATATGACGCGCAAAGAGATCTTCAAAACCATGCTTTATCTCGACGCATTGGGGGTCTCGATGTTTGCGATCCAGGCAGCTCAGAAAGTCATCTGGGTTGAGTTCGGCATGCCGCTCGCGCCGATCCTGCTGGGCGTGTTGACCGCAATCGGTGGTGGCCTGCTGCGTGACGTCCTCGCGGGACAGCCCACGCTGTTAATGCGGCGGGAAATTTACGCGATTCCCGTCACCCTGGGCTGCATCCTGTTTGTCGCGCTGGTCACCTGGCTGCCCCAACATGCCGTCCTGATCGGCGTCGGCTGCTCTGCCCTGATCATGAGTCTGCGGAGCGCCGTGATCCACTGGGACCTGCACGTCCCCCTGTGGCTGACCATTCAATCGAAAGAGAATGCCGTGCATTCGAAGCAGGATTCTGACAGCCCGCCTGCCCATTAATCACAGCTCGAGTTCGATCTGAAGTTTCCGGTTGTCCAGCCAGAGCTGCTCGATCCAGGTCAGGCTCTCCATGACTGTGATGCGCGGGTTGCCCATCGCGGCCTGCCAGTGTTCCGGGTCGGGTAGCATGAGAAAATAGTTGTTGATCGTATTCAACATCATCATGTCGGCGACCGTTGCCAGCTGATCGCGGTCGAGCGTAAATTCCTCGCGGTAGCCCTCTACCAGTTTGGCCAGCACATGGCCGGCCAGCTCTGGCGTCGCGCCAGGCACTCGGAGGCTGGGATAATAATAGTAAATGAAGAGCAGGACGGCTAAATCCATGGTCCGCCAGCCGTAACAACCCAGATCGAAATCGATGATCTGCACGTCACCGTTCTCGACCAGAAAATTTCCCGCATGCAGATCCCGGTGCACCAGTCCATAGGGTCCTGCAGGGGTAGAGCGGCTCCGCCAGTCATCGTAATACCCGCGCATCGCTTCGACGACCTCGGGGTGAAAATAGTCGGGCAGCGGATCTGGAAACTGTCCGAGCCTGATTTCATGCCACGAGAGACGATCCTGGTCGGCCGGGAGCTGTAATTCATCCGAAGCCCGATGGATGCGACCAATCTCCCGTCCCAGTTTGAGAAAGAGTTCCTCATTCCACTGGGCGTCGGTCGCCGGGTCGAGTTGTCGGCCCCCGAAACGCTCAAAGCAGCAGACATGCATCGTACCTGCATCGACTTCAATCGATTCCAGCAGTTCCCCGCCACGCGAAGGGATCGGCGTCGTAACCGTACATCCATGAGAGATCAGATGCTCCAACCAGAGCAGTTCGCCCAGCACTTCGCCCCGTTCCCGGAGATTGCCATCACTGATCCGGATAATGACCGGTGCACCGTTAACGAACTCGGTGGCAAAGATGTGGTTCACCCCATCGCGGACTAATTCTGTCTTCTCAGGCACCAGTCCCCAGTGATCAATACACTGACTCAGCGCGTTATAATAAGGCAGCGAATCGTCTACCAGCAAATGATTGGGATCCACGAACGGCTCCTGAAATAAACCCCGGAAAGTTTCCAAACGCAGCACGACTATACGGGCCTGCCTCGGGTTCTGGAAGAGTGGATCAGAAATTCAACGGTCCATCTGCTTCGTCCACAGCCATTTCCCGTCCGGATGTTGCTCGTCGACGGGATGGTTCAGCGTCATCGTTCGGCCGTCGTCCAGGAAATCAATCTGCCAGGAGTATTTCTCCTCCTCAAAATGACGCTGCAGACTGTTCCACGATAACCGGATGCTGGAAAGACTGAGCGAACGCGGCAGTTCAAACAGTTCCCAGGCAACGACTTTTAATTTCCCGTCCTCAATGTGCCAGCGTCCGACGTACTGACGATTCGACGTGGAAATGGTCCGATCTGCATGGAAACCGCGCGTGATCCCAGAATTGCCATCACTCCATTCCCCCACCAGCTGTTGCTCCTCGGCTGTCAGGGGACGAGGTTCCTCACCGGTAAAACAATACGCGCACACCGCCAGTAAGAGACCTGCCAGACAGACCAGCAGGACGCGTCTGCGTTTCGGTGGGAGAGCGAACTGTTTCATTTCATCTCTTGGAACCGATAGAAAGAAAGCCGTGACTTCATCTTGTTAGAGTCACTAGCTGTCACCATTTTGTCTAAAAAATGATGTAGCTCCTCAATTTAAACCGAACGAGGCAGGTCGGCCAGTACTTTTTTGCGACGTCTTTCAAAGAAAAGTGGTCAGCGTCTGTTTATGAAGCGCTGACCACTTTTTAATTTCGTCGTTCCTGCTTCAACAGAGATCAGGTGTCCTGTTTGATATCATAGCAGAACAGCAGATCCTGATCTCGGAGATAGAGCCGTCCGTTGGAGATCACGGGCCGGGCCCAGACTTTCCCGAGGATGCTCTGTTTTTCTGTGCGTTCCGGAATCGTGAAGCGGCCCGTTTCTTTGAATCCTTTCGGGGTGGCTTCAATGCAGACCAGTACGCCGTCGTCCTGCGTAAAACAATAGAGGTGCCCAGCCGCGGCCATCACGGCACCCGCGGGAGCGGCGCGGCCTTCCATCCAGACGCTTTCTCCTGTTTCCAGATCCTGACAAACCCAGCGGCCACGTGAAGTGGTTTTACCGGTCCAGCCGTATATCTTGCCGTCGATCAGCACAACGCCGCCGTGGTGGTTGCTCATAGTCTTGTTTTTGTAGAGCACCTTGGCCGTAAACTGATCGCCTTCTTTGTTGACTTCGACGAGTCCGCAGCCGGCGTCGTAATCGCAGGTCGTGTAGACCCGGTTCCCGGTCACGATGGGCGTGGGAATCACGGCAACTTCATTCACGGGTACTTCCGCCGTCCAGAGCAGTTTGCCATCAGAAGCGCGAACACTCGCCAGCTGTTTGGCGGTCAGCACGACGTATTGTTTCACACCACCAAAGTCAGCGATCACGGTCGAGGAGTAACTACAGGGGTCGGTCAGTTCTTTGGACTGCCAGACCAGATTGCCGGTCGCCGCTTCGAGGGCAACGACCGCGCCCTGCTCACCGCCGGGTGTGCAGATGACATGGTTGCCGTCCACCAGGGGAGACTCACAGTACCCCCAGGTATTCTCAGGTTTGCCCCGCGCGCCACTGAGCATGCTGCCGTAGGTTTCACGGAGATTCGCTTTCCAGAGCAGTTTGCCGGTTTTCTGATCCAGGGCGAACAGATCGCCGTTGGCGCCGAGTCCAAACAGGCGGCCATCGGCGATGGAGGGCGTACTCCGCGGACCGTGACCCCATTTGGTCAGCATGATGCCTTCCTTGTAATGGGCGACTTCCTGTTTCCAGAGTTGCTTGCCGCTGGGATCCAGTGCCAGCACAAATTCGACGTAGTCACCGTTCTCCTGTTTGTCGGCACCCAGGAGGTAGGCAATGTTATCGACTACAGCAGGAGCGGAGTAACCGATGCCACAGTCCTTAAAGGACCACACAGGCTTGAAGTCTTCGGGGAACGTGGAGCGGAGTCCGGTCTCGGCGGAAATGGAGTCGCGGTTGGGTCCCTGCCACTGCGGCCAGTCGGCGGCGTGCGTGGAGGCGGAGATGATTAGCAAGGTGGTCGTCAATAACGTGGCTGTCCACAAAGGACGTTTCAAACGTAGCATAATCTATTCGTTTCCTGGTCTTTCGCTGGTGGAATTGAGTCGCTTCTCGAGAGGAACGCTTAGCGTCAATTCTATGTAGACGGCAGCAGGGTTTACAGGTCCCGATTCATGAATTTTTCTGTAACGTTTTATGGGTGCGAATAGAAACCAGATCGATTGTTACCGAGCTGAACGATCGATTATTTTCTGAGAAATCTGCATACGACACCTTTTTTCTGTAAGTCGGCGTCCGCAGCGGGTACTAATACCTGTGGAAAGGGGTGTTCGCGTGCAAGACCAATCACAGGAATCGCTGTTTACGGACTGGCTCGACGCGCATGGTGCGTCAGTCTGGAAAGTGGCACGCGCCTACACCCTGACGACGGAAGAGACTCAGGATCTGGCCCAGGAAATATTGCTTCAGGCTTGGAAGTCACTGCCGCAGTTCGAACAGAAGTCGAGCCCGGCCACCTGGTTCTATCGCGTGGCATTACACACGGCGATGAACTGGCGCAGAAAGGAAGCACCCTGGCGGGTCCGACAGAAACCGTTACTGGAAGTGCAGATGCTGACCGCCGAAGAGGCCGACAGCGCCGCCACGGCACAGCAGCGCGATCTGGTCGAACAGCTCTATCAGGCAATTCACCAGTTGCCGAAAACCGATGCCGCCCTGGTACTGCTTTATCTGGAAGAGTTGAGTTATCGCGAGATGGCCGACGTCTTGGGGATTTCCGAAAACTATGTTGGCGTGAAACTGAATCGGGCCAGGCAGGCATTGAACGAACTGATGAAAGGGGAAAGCGATGGCTCCTGATGAATTCCAGCAAGCCTGGCAGGCGCACTCCGCGCAGACGCGGGTTGTCATTGACGCGGACCTGCTCCGTGAAGAAGTGCAGCGCGATCAGCGTCAGTTCAACACGATGATTTCCTATCGCGATTTTGGTGAAGTCGGGGTCGCGGTCATCATGATTCCTGTCTGGTTCGTGATGGGCTTTATGCTGGATCTCCCCTGGACATGGTATCTGAGTGTGCCGGTGTTCCTGTGGATCGCCGGGTTCATGCTGCTCTACCGCAAACGTCACCAGCCCGAGTCTGAGCAGACAACGGAACCATTACTGCAACAGTGCGTGCAGCGTTCCCTGGCTGAAGTGGAACAACAGATCTGGCTGCTCAAGAATATCTTCTGGTGGTACCTGCTGCCGCCCACGCTCTCCATCACGGCTTTCTTCGCACAGGTCTCCTGGCAGTCGCGAGGGGGAGGCTGGCTGTATGCACTCATTTTCTTTGTGCTGCTGGAAGGCTTTCTGCTGGCCGTATATGGCTCGGTTTATCTGATGAATAAACGCGTTGTACGCACACAGCTCATCCCGCGGCGGGAAGAATTACAGAAACTGCGCGCCAGCCTTGAGCAGGAAACCACGGACGAGGGCATCAACGGGCAGATCGCACTGCCGAACCTCCCCTTTCCGGGAAAGATTCCGCCGGCTCCGTGCGCCTCGCCGGTTCAGTTGTTTGTCGGCCTGGTGCTGTTTCTCGCCCTCATGCTGCTGGTGTTCTTCATTATCTACCAGGCGAAGAACGGGGACTCTGGCAACGGTCAAGATTATCCGAAGCGTTCCCCCTTCGCGGCGGTCCGCTGGGAGGACTCGCAGCCGGAGGTCCAGGTAAACGACCAGTGGTACAGGCTGATTGCGCTGGACGGTATTCCCGCGGAAAAGATGATCGACTTCAGCAAAGAGACTTACGGCGAGAAATGGCAGAAACGCTTTGAGGAAGACCTTGTGGAACTAATGACCCGCATGGGACATCCACCAGAAAAGACCGTGACGCTGGAAGTTCAGTCGTTAACTTCGTCTGAGAAACAGACCCTGAAAGAAGTCCGCTTGACGTATGCCAACCGCGCCGCCATCCGGGCAGCAGCCCAGGCACGCAAACGGGACGCCGCTGGTGAGTGAAACCACAAACAGGGAAAATGGAGGTTGTCCAGTCTGAGATCCAATATTATAATATTCGAACATTCGAATATCCATAACCAATTTGAACTGAATCACTCATGATGGAAACGGAAACTGCGGCGGAGACACTGAAGGCGTTTTCGCATCCCACCCGGCTCTCGATTCTGCAGGAACTGCTGGCCGGCCCTAAGTGCGTCACCGACATGGAAGAGTTATTGCCTGTGCGACAGGCGAACCTTTCACAGCATCTGTGCGTGTTGCGAAATGCGAAGCTCGTGGACTTTGCCCAGGAAGGAGCTCTGCGGTGCTACTACCTTTCACGCCCCAGGCTGGTGGGGGACATGCTGAAATTACTCGGCCGTGAAGAACCCGTTATCAAACGTTCGCCTGCCCAGTTGAAGGCGGATAAACAGCGCCGGGAACGAGCCCGGCAGAGGCTGAAAATCCCTTTTGTTTAATCATCAATTTCGAAGGAGTTTGTTTAAGATGAATCTCTGTAAGTCGTGTTTACTGTCGCTGGCCTGCACTTTATTGTTGGTGAGTGTTGGAAATGGGGCAGATCCCACTGAAGATTCGCTGGACACGGTCAAAAAGAATCTGAACAACAAAAAAGCCGTCCTGGTGGATGTCCGCGAAAAATCTGAGTGGGATAACGGCCACATCTCCGGTGCGACTTTTCTACCTCTCAGTACGCTGAGCAATGGAATCACCCCCAAAGCATTGAATATGAAGCTTTCCAAGAAACACATTATCTACACGCATTGTGCAGCCGGTTTCCGATCCTGCAAAGCGGCTGATGTTCTCTTGAAGCACGGGTACGACGTACGGCCACTCGAGCCCGGTTATGATGACCTGATCGATGCCGGCTTTAAGAAAGCCAAATAGGCAACCGTACGATCCATTTATAAAATGGATCAGGGGCAGGGACCAATGTTACCGGTTCCTGCCCCTTTTTGTTATTCCTGAAACAGCTTTTCTGCCTAAGGCTTAATGCAATACAGCTGACTACCGGTTCTGAGAACCAGGTAGCCGTTGACAATCGCCGCACCGTAGAGAGTTGGTCGCGAGAACATGGCAACGCCCTGGCGGCGTTCGGCTGAAGTTTCCTCGGCGGTGGGAACGTTGTTGACCGGTGGATTGTCTTCGGTCCAGAGTTCATTCTCGGCGAGGACTTCGAATTCATTACCCGCTTTCAAAACGGTCGTCACGCCGTTCTTGCCGAAGAAGTAGACACGATCGCCGATCCCGACTGGCGTCGCCCAGCAGGACTCTTTAATCCGGCTGGTATAGACCGACTCTCCGGTCCTGGCATTCAGACAGTAAACTACGCCGACCCGGTTCACCCAGTAGGCATTCCCCTGGTAGACGATGGGCGTTCCCCAGGAGGGCGTCGGGCTGGCATTGGTCCACGCGAATTGAGGCTCCCATGCAGCGCCCTGCTGTTTGACCACAAACAGACCGTTCGATTTTTTCGCCAGTTCGTTGTTCTCGCCCTCCCGACCCGGTGAAGCGCCGATCAGGAATTCGCCGTTGCCTGCGGGAATCGGGCTGGTCTTGTTATTGCCGCCCACTTCGTCGTAGATCCAAAGCTGTTTGCCTGTCTTCGGATCGTAGCCGTCGATGGAACCGGCAGAACTGCAGACCACCTGCTGTGCCTCACCCACTGGGACGATCATCGGCGAACTCCAGCTGACGCGACTCTTACGATCGTTCTTCCAGAGCTCACTGCCATCCGCTTTGCTGACCGCGGTGATGTAAGACGGACCTTCGTCGTCGATGAGTACAATCACACGATCCTGCCACTGCACGGGTGACGCGGACAGACCGAACTTGTTTTTGGGTGCCCCGTAACGTTTAGTCAGCGAGGCCGCCCACTTCAATTCGCCAGCATGCGAGAGGGCCACGATGTCGCCACTTTCGAAGTAAGCGTAGATGCCGTTCTTATCGAGTACGGGTGTCGGTGCGGCCCGGCTGATGTAGACACTGTTCTTCTCGGGATAGGTTGAAGGCTGAATGTGATCCCAAAGCTGTTTGCCGGACTTCAGCGAATAACAGACGACGTGCAGCTGCTCCTTGTCTGGCCCTTCGACCGAAGTGACATACACCTGGTCGCCCCAGATCACCGGGCTCGACTGTCCATAGCCGGGGATCCCTGCTTTCCAGGCGACATTCTTTTCCACCGACCACTGCGTGGGAATGGTCTCCGCCTTGAGGGGAGAAGCCCCCGCTCCCAGAAAACCGGGCCACTTTTCCTGCGCGGACAGACTGAGGGGTAATGACAATACAAACAAAACAAACAGCAGCGGTCTCATAGTCGTCGTCCTGAATTTCATGATAGCGGGTCTCGTCTCAAGGCAAATAAACATGTCTGTCAAACTGATCAGGTCTGCAAGTTCTCACCCATTATGTGCAGGCCGGTAGCAATGGCTTAAACGAGACCAAGGTCATCTAAATTAACCCACCAAAACTGCACACTATGTCACTGTCCAAGTCGGTCTTTTCGAGCTCGGAAACGGCAATGACTCTGACCAGCTTATGAATTGTAGACAGATAATTCGAATTTCTTAACATTTTTACAAAAAAGCCGCCCAATCTCCGGAGAGACGATTGACGTCTCTCCGATTTCTGCGATTATTCCACTGCTTTATGAAAAAAAGCAGCACCCACCAAAGTCACCCCGCGCTCCAGCTGGTTCATTTGAAACCAGCGTCAACTGATTTCCTGCCTTACCTGTAGATCTCTCCCGATCCAGCCTGACAGTGCGCCCATTGATGGTCAAGCCAGGGATACAGGAGCGCCCAGAGGAGCCATTCCGTGAACTTCAACGTCCTGTTCGTACTACTGCTGACCGTATTATCTGTGGCAGTGGTACCTGGTTTAAAAGGGGATGCGCCGGTCATGAAAGTGGATCAGACGACCGGTGAAGTCTGGCGAGGTCGCTTTGATGCCCAGGGGAGACAGCATGGTTACTGTACCCGGCACGATCGCGATGGGAATCTGATTCAGGAAGATGAATTCCAGCATGGCACCTGCGTGTTCCGCCGACGATTTGATACGGCTGGCAACCTGACCCTCGAACTCCGCGAGGTAGACGACTATCACCTGGTTCAGATCTTTCCCCAACAGTAAATGTTGAAGTGGCGACAATGTCGCACACCACAAATAAAAAAACGATGCAGAGCAAACTGGCTGCTCTGCATCGTTGAATTCTTTGTCGAATGGTTCTCAGAGATTACTGCATCTTACGGCAGATGGCTTCTGCCATTTCCTGAGTACCGACGGCGGTCGGATCGTTGCGGTCAGGCTTGAGGTCGTAGGTGACGTCTTTACCTTCTTCGATGACATCAGCAACAGCCTGATCCAGTTTGGCGGCTGCTTCGTGCTCACCCAGGTAGTCCAGCATCATTTTACCGGAGAGGATCAGGGCGACCGGGTTGACCTTGTTCTGGCCTTTGTACTTCGGAGCGGAACCGTGGGTTGCTTCGAAGATGGCAGCTTCGGTACCGATGTTGGAACCGGGAGCGACGCCCAGACCACCGACCAGACCGGCACAGAGGTCACTCAGAATGTCGCCGTAGAGGTTGGAAGTAACGAGCACGTCGTACAGTTCGGGCTTCTGAACCAGCTGCATGCACATGTTGTCGATCAGACGCTCATTGTATTCAATGCTGCCGCCACAATCGGGAACGTTACCAGCCAGCTTGGCATCTGGTTCGACGCCTTCTGCCAGGTCTTCCCATTCGAACTTCGCACCATAGGCTTTCGCGACAGCCCGGGTTTCATCGTACCACAGACCATCGGTGAACTTCATGATGTTGGCTTTGCAGATCGAGGTGACTGCTTTGCGTTTGTTGTCGACGGCGTATTTGAACGCGTAGTTACAGATATCACGGGTTCCCTGGTAAGACATCGGCTTGATGCTGACGCCGGTCTCATCGAGAGGTGTGTTGATCTTCTTACCGGTCGCGAACTCGTTGATCGTCTTGATCAGCTCAGCGGTCTTTTCTTCGCCCGCCTGGAATTCAACGCCAGCGTAGAGGTCTTCGGTGTTTTCGCGAACGACGACCAGGTCGACGTTGGAATCAGCGAAATAAGTCCGAACCCCTTTGTAGGTTTTACAGGGACGGATGCAGGCATACAGTCCGAGTTCCTGACGCAGGAACACGTTGACACTGCGGAAACCTTTTCCAATCGGGGTGGTGATTGGTGCTTTGAGGGCAATTTTGTTCGCCCGGATCGATTCCATGACCCGATCGGGAACACCGCCCTCGGCTTCAATGACTTCGATTCCACATTCCTGAACATCCCAGTCGATTTTGACTCCTGTCGCATCAACACATTTTCTGGTAGCCTCGGCGATTTCGGGACCAACACCATCGCCCGGGATTAATGTGACTTTATACATCGTTTCCTCTAATACTTCTGACAAAAAGGGAATGTGACCGGGATCTCAATTGCACCAATAACAAGGCGAGGGGCCTCATGACTCTTGAAACCAGAGGCCTGACTGGTTGATACTGATGAAATCATTCACAGATAAGCAGTGACCGTAGCAAATCAGATATCGCTTTTCAACTATACGAGAGAGCCGTCCCCCGGTTTTCAACTCAATCCGAGCACCCCGATGATCCAGCGTTTTCTTCATAATTACCTGCTTCGACACCAGAACCGCGCCAATCAGATCCTGCACCTGATCGGGGTGCCTCTCACATTCGGGGGTCTCATCGGATTCGGCATCGCAGGAGAGTGGATTTATGCCTGGTCCGCGTTCGTAGCGGGGTATGTGCTGCAGTTTCTGGGGCATGCCATTGAGCAGAATGACGCCGGCGAACTCATTCTGCTCAAAAAATTACTGGGAATCCCCTTCAGGGAGTTCGGTCCACAGACCCAATCTCAACAGAATTTTGACCAACCGTCAAAAAAGTCAAGTTGTAACGATTAAAGCGCCGATACCGAATGTAGTGATTTTGCCACTTGTGCCGTCTGCCTTGCGCTCCCGTGTGTTCGTAACCAGTGGGGCAGACTGTTTCAGGTAGCAGATTCTCCCTGAACGCTACTTCGATTATGAATTATAAGTTGTTTCAATAAAACGCTTTGTGACCATAATTGACGTTCATGTCTTTAAGGATGGATACATGAACCTACGCCGGAATTTACGCCTGATTCTCTGTGGATGCATGATGACCACTCAAATAATGGGTTGTCATGGTCTGGGAACGGATACCGATCTGCACTATCTGGGTGACAAAGAGCTTCAATACTATGAAGACGTCGCCACAAAGATAGAATATCCCGCAGTTTACGAAGAAACACCCGAGGAAATTACCTTCTCGGGTAAGCCGCGGACGCTGGTCGATCGCTCTCAGGATCAGATCTGGGACTTGCCTCTGATGGACGCCGTCCACCTGGGGCTCGCGAACAGTGAGGTGATTCGTGTTTCCGGCGCATTGGGAACGAACGGCAACTCATTGCTGAATAATCCGGACGGAACGCCTTCGATTTTCGACCCGGCAATCCAGGAGACCAACGTGCTGCTCGGTGGTGCCCGTGGTGTGGAAGCAGCGTTATCCGCCTTCGATACCACATTCACCGCGAATATGTTGTGGGGTCGTTCCGAACAGGTTCAGAACAGTCCCTTCTTTGGTGGCGTCCCCGGAGGAACGCTGGTTCAGGAAACCGGTCAGTTTCAGTCCGGGCTCTCCAAGAACTTCGCCAACGGTGGTCAGTTCGCCATCAATCATAACTGGAATTACACCGGCAGTAATGCCTCCAGCCAGTTGTTCCCCTCGAACTATGCCGGGAACCTCGGGCTGTCTTATCGTCAACCTATGCTGGCGGGAGCCGGGGTCGAATACACCCGCATCGCCGGTCCGATCGGAACCAGCTTCTCCGGGATTACCGGGGTAAGCCAGGGGGTCGTGATTGCCCGGATCAACAATGACCAGGCACTCGCTGACTTTGAACGCAACGTGCGCAACCTGATCTCTGATATTGAAGAAAGCTACTGGCAGCTGTACCTGGCTTACCGTCTGTACGATACACAGGTCGTCGCCCGTAACTCCGCCTTACGCAGCTGGCGTGAAGCACATGCCAAGCTGGAAGCTGGTGGTACACGTAACTTCAAGCCGGCTGATGAAGCCCAGGCTAAAGACCGTCTGTTTGAAACCCAGGCACTCGTCCAGGCAACCCGCAGTGATATCTACACTGCTGAAAGCCGTTTCCGTCGACTGGTCGGTCTGCCCGTTAATGATGGTAAAATTATCCGACCCATCGATGATCCCATTGCAGCAGAGTTCTCGCCAGACTGGAGCATGTGTCTCACAGAAGCTCTGGTACACCGCGTTGAACTTCGCAAACAGAAATGGAATATCAAGAGTCTCGAACTGCAGGCTCTGGCGGCAACCAGCCTGACCAAACCCCGGTTCGACTTCGTTTCCAGTTACCAGGTTAACGGCTTCGGCGATCGTCTGCTGAGTCAGAAGAATACAGATGGTATCACAGGTCAGGGGCTGCACAGTGCCTATGGAACCATGATGGATAATGACCAGGACAGCTGGACCCTCGGCTGGGAATTCAGCATGCCCCTCGGTTTCCGTTCGGCACATGCTCAGGTCGAGAATCTCGAATTCCGTCTGTCGAAAGCCCGGGCGATCCTGCAGGCACAGGAAATGGATGTGAGCCAGGAGCTCGCGATCACCTTCCAGGACCTGACCAAAAACTATGCGACCGCTCAGTCCAACTTCAACCGCTGGCGTGCTGCCCGCAGACGTGTGGAACTGTTCGACGCGGAAGTCCAGGCGGGTACCACGACTCTGGATACCCTGCTGCGTGCTCAGTCCAGTCTGGCACAGGCAGAAACCGAATACTACCGTTCGCTGGTGGCTTACAACATCGCGATCAAGAACCTCCACAAGTGGAAGGGAACCTTACTCAAACACAACAACATTCACCTGATGGAAGGCGAATGGAATCCGATCGCCTATCAGCAGGCACTGCGGAAAGCCTGGGCTCGTACCCACGGTATCGAAGCTCACAAACTGCAGCATAAGCCGGCTCCCTTCGTGGCCGATGGTTATGTGGGCGAAGTGGGCGTGATGCCTCCACCGGCCCAGGAAGGAACTTACTCTTCCGAGCAGGAAGGAATGACACCTGAATTCCAGCCTGTTCCGGAACCGGGCATGTCACCTGAATATGCACCGCCGGTCACACCACCTCCACAGCCTGAGGCACGCATCCAGCTCAACGGGCAGGGCGGCACCAACCCGCTCGCCCCGACCTCGGTCGATCGGGCGGTGAAAGTGGCACTGGAATCGGATCAACCCCAGAGCGACCTGTATGTGACACCGATTGGCGGAACCCTGGATCAGTTGCCTGTTCCTCAGGAAGAAATCCCGAGTTCACAGGCAGAACTGCCGATTGCCAATCCGGAAGACAACCTCGATCTGGAATTTCGGTCTGCCGACAGTTTCTAACAGTAGAACTTTAAACGATTGAGCGGTCGCTTTATTCAGGTCATACCGCTTTCACCGACTAACAGGAGGGGCGTCCCTGTTTTTTATGGTCGTGTTTGATTTTCTGTATCCTTTGCGAGCAGCGGATGTTAGGTTTGAGCGTCACAAGTGAGTGAAATTCCTGCAGCCGCTTAACTTTCATTTGTGAATCGTTGTGTCGATGCCCATCTCCATCGATTGTTGTTTTCCATAGTTGAGGTCTCTACCGTTTCTGGCTCTTGCTGCAGAGACGTGCTGGAGCTGCAACTCAAGTTTCGGGTTTGAAAACCCGCCACTGACCAGGCCTGTGGAAAAGCATTGAAAAGATAGTCAATGGTGGCAGGACGAATCCATCGTCTCCTGAAGCTGATTGCGCTGCTACAATCGGGACGAGTTTTTAATTCCGCACAACTTGCGAGCGAATGTGAAGTCAGCCGCAGGACTGTATTCCGCGACCTGAGAACGCTGCAGGAATCGGGTATCTATGTGCTCTTCGACGAGGAGAAACAGGGGTACTCACTTCCCTGGAGAACCATCGTTCCCTTCAAGGACCTCACCTTTGAAGAAGCACTGGCACTCTTTGTGCTGTGCCAGGATCTCGACCAGACCACAGTCGGCCTCCCCTTTGACCAGTTTGCCCGCTCCGCTTCCGCCAAGGTCCTGAACAGTCTGCCCGACACACTTCGCGAAAACGTCATCGATGCAGCTCAGACCATTTCTGTCTGGGGCACCCCGGTGAATCCGAGTGAGTTAAGTGCCAGTCACCACAAGAATCTGTTTCAGGCTGCCATCTCGCGAAAGAATATCCGCATTCAATACGCTGTTCCCGGGGAGAAGAAACCACTCTCTACGATGCTCAGCCCCTATCATATTCTGTACGCCAACCGACAATGGTACACGGTGGGACGCTCATCCGTAGACCGTGGGATCAAAGCGTTTCCCGTTCTGAGCATTGTTAAATCCGAAATCCTGGATGAAACCTTCAGTCGCCCCTCCCGCTTCAAACTGGACCGCTACCTGGGCAATTCGTGGGACCCGATTCGAGGGAATGGAAAACGCGTGTCGGTGACGATCCGCTTTCAGAGCACACTGGCTCAGAAGGTGTCCCAGATCATGTGGGATCCTTCCCAGGAGATCAGGAAGCTGAAGGGGGGGATGATTGAATTCCGGGCCCGGGTCGACACGCTGGAAGAACTCGTCGGCTGGGTCCTGAGCTTTGGCGATCAGGCAGAAGTGGTCACGCCGCGGGCGTTTCGCGATCTGATTCAGCAGCAGGCCTCCAAGATCGCACAGATTTACAGTAAATGAGGTTTGAAAATCAGCGAACCCGGGGTCAGGAAACAGGGTCATCAGACAAAACAAACCCCTTTACTCAGCCCCTGATTCAAAGTGTCAGATTGCGCATGTATACTATTCGCCGGCTTCGCGTCGATTATTCTGCGAAACCTCTTAAAATCCCGGCTGAAACTGCTGACCTGCCCCATCATTGGGTTTACTATTTCGGTTAAGAAACCGTACCCGCAGGCAGGAAATCTCTCGTTTTCCGCTTGAACAGCGCCTGAGACGATGTGTCTCGCTGATCGCATTGCGTATGATATCATCAGGAGCGCTGATTTCCCGAAGAGAACGATGCGCAACCGCATCCGCTGGAAGACCTGCCCACCCGGAAACAATCGTCTCTAGTGGAGAGAAACTCTCCAGAGTCATATATCAAGATCGTATTGAAGTGAGGAAAGACAAATCATGTCAGATGGAATTCAATTCGCTGGAAGGACTTCAGTCGAGCAGGTAGAAGAAGGAAACGAACTGGCCCCCAAGTTTGACCAGGACGGTTTGATTCCGGTTGTCACCACCGACTACACCTCAGGTGAATTGCTGATGCATGCCTACATGAATGAGGAAGCACTCAAGAAGACCATTGAATTGGGTGAAGCCGTCTACTGGAGCCGCAGCCGACAGGTGCTCTGGCACAAAGGTGCTACCAGCGGGCTGGTCCAGAAAGTCAAAGAACTGCTGATCGACGACGATCAGGATACGGTCTGGCTGCGTGTCGATGTCATGGGAGGCGGGGCCAGCTGTCACGTTGGTTATCGCTCCTGTTTCTATCGCCGTGTGCCCGTTGGTGAAGAAGGCAAAGAGAAAGGCCTGGCGCTCGAATTTACGGAAACCGAAAAGGTTTTCGATCCGAAAGAGGTTTATGGAGACGCTCCCAATCCAACCAAACTGTAAATCGGTTTTAGTCACGACAGGTGTATTATGAGTCATTTCAGTCGACGTGATTTCCTGGCTGCTTCGCTGGCGGCTGCGGGATCTGCTTATTCGCTCGAAGAGTGGGCTTTTGCCAACCAGAGCGAAACAGCCAACAATCCGAATCTGCACATCGCCCCCTTCCGGTTCGATGTGTCGCCTCCCAAAGGGCATTCCCTCTGTGGTGGCTGGATTAAACCGGTCGTCGGCTACGATGATTCACTGGAAGCGATCGGCTATGTACTGCTGGGTGCGGGCAAGCCGATTGTGGTCTGCGCGGTCGACTGGACCGGCTTGCTCAACGATGCTCACATCAACTGGCGGCAGGCTTTAGCCGAAGCCGCGGGAACGAGCATTGATCGCGTGGCCGTGCAATGCGTGCACCAGCACAATGCTCCTTTCGCCTGTCTGAACGCCGAACAGATTGTTCTGGAACAGGGAGATCTGCCGCATATCGTCGAGCTGGATTTCTACAACGAATGCCTGGACAAGGGCCGCAAAGCGGTCTCTGCAGCGATTACGAAGGCTGAGCCGTTCACGCATATCGCGCACAGTCAGGGAAGGGTAGACAAGGTCGCTTCCAACCGCCGGATCAACCGCGACAAGGAAGGTAAGATCATCAGTATGCGGGGCAGCAGCTGCCGGGACGAACGCCTGCGGAGCATGACGGAAGGCACCATCGACCCCTTCCTGAAAACAGTCGCCTTCTACAACAAAGACAAAAAGCTGGTCTCCTGTCACTACTATGCGACCCATCCGATGAGCTATTACGGCGACGGCCGCGTGAGCAGCGACTTTACCGGCATGGCCCGTAAACAGCGTCAGCAGGAAGAACCGGGTTGCACGCACATTTACTTCACCGGCTGTTCCGGAAACATTTCCGCCGGCAAGTACAATGACGGCTCCAAGCCGATGCGGGCTATTCTGGCTCGACGGATTTACGACGGCATCGTCGCTTCCGAAAAAGGGCTCAAACCTGAGCCGGTCGGCAAACTGACCTGGAAAACTCATGACATTTTACCTCCCGTGCGGAGCAGTTTCAGCGTAGAAGAGTTAACGAAGACGATTTCCAACAAAAGTAACAGCGTTGTGAATCGCAACCGTCCTTCCTACATGCTGGCCTGGCTGCAACGGATTGAGAAGCAGATCCCGATCACCCTGAGTTCACTGCAGGTCAACGATATCAAAACGCTGCACCTGCCCGCCGAGAGTTTCATTGAATACCAGCTGCGAGCCCAGAAAATCCAGCCGGATGAATTCATCGCCACAGCCGCTTACGGGGATGGGGGACCATGGTACATCCCGGTTGCCGAAGAGTACCCCGCCGGCGGATATGAAGTCAGCGTCGCTTTCTGCGATCCCGGGATAGACGCTATTATGACGCAGGGCATGCAGTCCCTGTTAAACAGTTAACCGAATTTCAGAATCGTTCAGCAAACCCCAGTTGAGAGGTTGAGTGAGTCACATGGGTATGACAATTATGCGACGGGTCAAGTTTAACGCCGGACACCGTCTGTTTCGCCACGAAGGAAAATGCCAGTTCTTTCACGGCCATAATTACATCGCTGATTTTTACGTCACCGGCCCGGAAACGGACGCCGTGGGTCGGATTATCGACTTTGCGCAACTCAAGGCGCTGCTGAAAGGCTGGATCGACGAAAACTGGGATCACGGCTTCCTGCTCAACATCGAAGACGAAAACGGCCTGAACGCAATCCGCATGGTCGAACCGACCAAATACTTCGTACTGCCGTACAATCCGACCGCAGAAAACATGGCCCGCTACCTGCTGGACGAAGTCTGTCCGAATCTGCTCAACGACCTGGGAGTACAGGCCGTCAAAGTCGTGATCTGGGAAACCGAAGAGTCCTGTGCCGAAGCAACCCTGGATCAGAAAGACAAAACGGACGCCGGCCTGCTCGATGCCTTCGAAACCGATTCGTTTCCCACCGGGTTTCACTGGTAAGCGACCACACAGAAGTCATTGTCTTCACAACGCGCATTAAAAAAGCTCTGGACCAGATCAGTCCAGAGCTTTTTCGTTTGTCTCTTCTCTTCAGTCGCTTAGTCTTCTGCAACGTAAGGCAGCAGACCGATGAAGCGTGCCCGCAAAACTGCCTTACGGACAGCTCGCTGGTACAGGGCAGAAGTCCCTGTCCGACGACGGGGCAGGATACGTCCTTCGCGATCCAGGAGAGAACGCAGGGTTCTCAGATCCTTGTAATCGACATACACGGGACGTGGAATGTTACCATCCGGGCAGAACCGGCATTTGAGCTTCTTTTTCAGACGAGCTCGTTTTTTCCGACGTTTGACAATCTCTTTACGGGATAAACCGACTGACATAGTGTTATTCCTTTTTCATGCGTCGTAGGACATAGGACACCCGAAACCGGGGCGACGCTGATTTCAGTTTGCTGGCAGGGGCCGCGACTCACACAGTGCGGCCGGTTCGCTTACCAGCTGGATTTTTTCATGCCGGGGATCAGGCCATCTAAAGCCATATCCCGCAGAGCGATACGCGAAATCTGGAACTTACGGTAGTTACCACGAGGACGACCTGTCAGCTGACAGAGACGACGCATACGGGTGCGGCTGGAGTTACGAGGCAGTTTGGCAAGGCCTTCGTAGTCCCCTTTGGCAATCAGCTCAGCCCGCTTTTCAGCATGCTTTTCTACCAGAGCGTAAATTCTCTTCTGTTTTTCAATCTTCGATTTGGATGCCATTTATATACCTTCTTCGACAAATTCCAAAAATAGGAACGACTGTTATACTGAGTCTCCCGCCAGATCGTCAACTTGCCGGACTGTTTTTGCTCTGAAATGAGCTAAAAAAAGCAATCATTCCGAAATTCTTTACAGCCCCCGGTTGACACACATGTTCATGCGCGCTCTATTTTTTCTCTTTCTGAGGCTGCGGGCGGAAATATTTCATCGATTCGACCACCACCGTGCGGCGGGTCGCGATGCGGACCAGCAGTGAGAGCAGGTAATTGCCCCAGCCGGAAACCATATACTGGCGTTTCTTTTCCAGGGCTTTGAGGCCGGTCTTGACCACCTGATCGACGGTCTGATAGCGATGCTTCTTCAGCCAGCCTTCCACGCCGGCCACATCGAAGAACTCCGTCTGCGTCGTTCCGGGGCAGAGTGCAGTCACTGTCACCCCTTTGTCGCGGGCTTCCGCCCAGAGTCCCTCGGTGAAGTGCAGTACGTAACTTTTGCTGGCAGCATAGGCGGACATGTAGGCCACCGGCTGAAACGCGGCGACCGAAGCGATATTGATGATTCCGCCGTGTCCCCGTTCCATCATTTCGGGCAGATAGAGGTAAGTCAGATCGGTCAATGCGCCCATATTCAGCTGCACCATCTGCATTACCCGTTCCCGGTCGGTCGAGGCAATATCCGAAACCACGCTGAAACCGGCGTTGTTGATCAGCAGTTCGATCTGCACACCACGTGCGTTGATCTCATCATAGAGTTTCCGGGGTGCCTCCGGTTCGGAAAGGTCCAGCACGACGACTTCTGTTTTGGTTCCATGCCGGGTCAGCAGGTCGGCTGCCAGCTCTTCCAACTGCTCCTGACGACGTGCCGTCAGCACCAGATGCATTCCCCGTGCGGCCAGCCGGTGCGCAAATTCAAGGCCGATTCCGGATGAAGCACCCGTAATCAGAGCCCATCGATCAGAATATTCGTCTATCACAGCTGACTCTCCAGAAGTATCCTGTTGGAGACTTAGATTTTCCATTTGAAAAGAGGCCGGGAAGAAGTGCTGCCCGCGTCAGGGGGAATCGTAATTGAATTTGTGTCTGGTGAAAACCCCGTAACCACTGTTTATACCCCCGCTTTGATCGATTTTTCGCCGTTTCAAATTGAAGTCAAAGCGGTTTTTTGACCAAATGAGGAGCAAAATGTCACCGATCGAACGACTCAGCCGGGAAGAAGTTCGCAGCGTCGACCAGCGTACGATTGAAGAATTCGGGCTCCCCGGAATTGCCCTGATGGAGAATGCCGGCCGCGGCGTGTTCGAGTTACTCGTCTCGCTCAAAGCCCAGGGTCCCATCAAAATCTGTGCGGGTAAGGGGAATAACGGCGGGGATGGCTTCGTCATCGCCCGTCACCTGGAAAACGCCGGTATCCCCGTCGAACTCTATCTGCTCACCGATCCCGAACAGCTCACCGGTGATGCCGCCACGAATTACCAGGTCGCTTCGCGGATGGGTCTCTCGATTCAAGCCGACCCCGATCTGCAGGATCCGGAACGATTTCGTGCGTTCCTCGATTCAGCCGAGTGGATCGTCGACGCCCTGTTGGGGACCGGCGTGCAGGGAGAGGTTCGCGAACCTTTTGCCACTGCGATCCGGATGATGAACGATGCCCCCGCCAACATCCTGGCCATCGATCTCCCCTCGGGCCTCGACTGTGACACGGGACAGACTTTGGGAGAATGCATTGTCGCATCGCAAACAGCGACCATGGTGGCTGAAAAGCAAGGTTTCGCAGAACCGAAGTCGCAGCAATATACGGGCACCGTACATGTGCTGGGGATCGGTGCACCGCGACAGATCATCACGGAACTCCTGCAAAAACAGTAGTTTCTGGCTGATCAGCGGCTCTCACTTCCCAGCTGTCATCAGCCGACAAAATGGAAAAAACAGCCGATTCGCAAAAACGGGGGTTCTCAAATCTGCCTTAAACCCGATATATTATAGTTTGCCCGATAACCCGAGTGAGTGGGCCTGTTTGACTGACCGTTGACTACTGCTACCGGTACCTGCGTCAAAACGCAGGGATGAGATTTAGGTCCATGGACAAAAACTTCTGGTTTCTCAAGAACTGTGACCTCTTCGAACGACTGAGCGAAGATCAAATCGCCCAGGTCGAACGGAATGCGTCCGTCAAGCAGTTCGCGCGGGGAAACATGGTTTATCTCCCGACCGAAACCAGCGACTCGGTCTACCTGCTGCTCAACGGCAGAATCAAGCTCTACCACATCACGGGGGAAGGCAAACAGGCTCTGCTGGCACTGATCGAGCCGGGTGAGCTGTTTGGGGAACTGGCGATCCTCGGCGGCGGCGAACGTGAAGAGTATGCCGAAGCCATGCTGAAATCGACCATTCTCCGCATTCCCGGAGTCGTGATTCAGGATCTGATGCACCAGCATCCCGAAGTCTCACTGGGCGTGACCAAGCTGATGGGACTCCGACGACAACGGGTGGAACAGCGGCTCAAATCCCTGCTGTTTCGTTCCAACCGCGACCGGCTGACGCACCTGCTGCTGGAACTGGCGGAAAAATACGGCCGGTTTACCCCCGAAGGCGTCCTGATCAATATCAAACTCTCGCACCAGGAACTGGCGAGTATTATCGGCAGCACACGTGAAACCGTGACTGTCCTGCTGGGCGAACTGCAGGACGAACGCAGTATCGATATCCAGAAACGACATATCATCCTCAGAAAGGCCCGCTATCTGGCTCATTCGATTGATTTCAAACTCACCCCCGCCTTTCAGTCCAAACCGGATCAGTCGGGAGAATTTGTCTTAAGAGGAGCGGAAGCCTGAACTTAGATTGTCCATCCCCAGATGTGCTCATCAGAAATGTGCAGGAAGTGTAAGCTATCTCACAGATCACACCAGAGCAGACTACGATAATGAACACAGGGTATCACCCCGCTCGAGAACTGGTACAAATCCTACTTTGACAGTAGGAGGTTTAAAAAATGAATACACAACTTACATCCGAAACCGAATCAGAATCTGAATGGAAGGCCTGTGCGCCGGGCGACCTGGAACAATTTGTCACCGTGATGAAGAAGCGACGTAAAGTCAGCCACATGATCACCGGGGCCGAGATTCTCACCGCCTGTCTGGCCGTCGGGCTGGTCGGCTTTTTTGGTCTGAACTCGTTCTCAGGCTCTGCAGAACCGCCAACCGAACAGGTCGCGAAGAAGGTCGGTAAGAAGTGCCCGGGTGGACTGTACTGTGATGAAGCGCTGAACCATGCGGAAGCGTTCGTCGCTCACAAGCTCGACGCCGAAACAACCAGTAAAATGAAGGAACATCTGGCCCATTGTCCCGGCTGCCAGAAAAAGGTTGATCAACTTCGCATAAACATGCACAATAACGCCACTGCCCACATCGGTCCGCTACAGGAAGAGTCCGAGTGGGATGCGTTTGTCTTGACCTTAAATCAGTAACTGACTGATTTCTCCGGTTCCCTGAAAGGATTGAGGGAATGTCCCAGGAAGAAGAAACCCCAGCCGACGACGATCGACTTTCCAGCGAAGATGACTTTCTGGCCGCCTTTTCGTCATCAGGTCAGGTCGATGAAGAAATCGACGCCGACTACGAACGGACGCTCGAAGCGCTGGAAGCCGTCGAACGGGACCTGGAACTCCCCGAGGAACCTGAGACAGACGAGCCTGCTGCAGCGGCTGCCGTCAAAACCAGTTCTCAGACAGCCACCAAACGGGAAACCCGGATTCCCCCGCGTGCTATCATCGAAGCCGCGCTGTTTGTCGGCGGCAAACCACTGACCACGAAGAAACTCTGCTCACTGCTGAACGACGAGTACTCGACATCTTACGTCGACGATCTGCTCGACGATCTGAACCGCCAGTACAACGACGAGGCCCGCCCGTACGAAATCCGCATGGAGGAGGGGGGCTATCGCCTGATTCTCCGTCACGACTTCGAACGCATCCGCAACCGCGTGTATGGTTTCGGCCCTAAGGAGGTCAAACTGACCCAGGACGCGCTGGAAGTCCTCGCGCTGGTCGCTTATCGCCAGCCGATCACCAAGGACGAGATCATCGCCGCCGGCAAAGACAAGGCGGCCGGCATCCTGCGTCAGTTGATCCGTCGCGAACTGATCTCCATTGAGCGCAACGAAGACAAGAAAGCCGAAGTCAAATACATCACAACCAGCCGCTTCCTGCAGGTCTTCGGCCTGGGGAACATCGAAGAACTGCCTTACAGTGAATCGCTGAATCACAAATAAATCCGGTTGTTGAATACTTCGCTTTGATTGTTCGTTCAAATAGCCCGGGCAGGTGTTTAACTGCAAGTGCATTGACCCGCCAATCCGTTCGCACGAATTCCGATGTCTCCTATTGTCAGACTCGAGGTGGATCGTCATCACGATAGGCACCCGGATTCGGATAGTCGTTTTGATATTGAACATATCGCAGGTACAGATCTGCATTGGTTTTCTGGCTGCGAAGCATGGAATCAATCATTTGCTCATCGTTCGTAAAGAAATGCCAGAATGCGCCGTCATAATTGTGAAAAAAATGACTCTGCCCGTTTCCAGCTCCGTTGAAGCAAGGGTTGAATCGAGGATCTTATTCTTTGGCCTTCTATTCTCTTTTAAGTCCGGGATATCTGCTAGGACAAGGACATTCCAGTCATCATCAATGTATTGGTCATATCTGATGAGCGTTTCACTTTGAAAAAGCCCGTCATTGCCGCGCTGGTCGATACGAGAGTCGAGATAACGCTTAAAAATCGTGTCATCGTCCCAGGGAAATTTAAAGCAAGGCTCTCATTCTGCACAAATTGTTTCAACGAAAAACAGATTCCGCAGGAATGGATACAAGGGCCAATATGCCTAGCTGCGTACTCGCGACAGGACTGCCAGTTCGATTACGGTTGCAGATGAAAGAGAATATAAACGGCGGCTCCCACGGAGATGGCTCCGGGGTCGACCGCACCCACGTCTCCTGCATCTTCAATGTTGAGGACGCGTCTGACATGCATGCTGCTCCCGTTTTCGAGTATATCCGGGTTGACGTCTTCTATCGCCACCACTTCGCCAACGTTGAGACCGGCTGCACTTGCATAAACCTCCGCTTTCGATCGGGCCGCCTGTACTGCACGAATACGGGCCTCTCGCCTCAATTCTTTTAAGCGAGTCGTCTCAAACGACACCGAACCGAGTTTATTCGCTCCCGCATCCATCAGGCCGACAATGATCTCTTCCAGACGATCAATCTCTCTCACAATGATGTTATAACTCAATTTCGCTTGGTAGCCGATGAAGCGAGGGATCCCACCCTCGTGTCTCCATTCTTCCTCTAAATTGATCCGTGAGGTCCCCACTTCACTGATTTCGCACGTTTTGAGATATTGGCGGACTGCCTGGGCACCTGTCCGGGCGGCTGCGAAGGCCTCTTTCGGTTCTGATTCGATTCGCGTTATCCCCGCGGTAATCGACGCGGTATCAGGAACTGCATGCAGAACTGCTGAACCATAAACTTTAATCCCCGATGACATTTCTGGTGCGTTTGAATACATGAATCTATTCCCGATTTCGTTTTCTGATGACATCCATTTCTGTTACATACGAAGACTAGGGGTCCCGCCCGGGGGACCACCTGTTTAATCTTACCGTGATGAGCGAGATATCCAGAGCGCCCCGGCAGACCAGGCTGCGATACCCGCCCAGGTCAGTGTGCCCAACCCCAGAGAACGATATATGGCAACGCGTCCGGCCATGCCCCCTGGATTGTTTGGCAGATAGAGCTCGGCTATCACCAGGCTGACGACTCCGAGCAGGGCACACAGGGAAAAGACGACCAGAAACACCCAGTATTGTTTACGTGAAATGGAAAACGATTTCATCAGAGGACCTCAGGCTTGCCAGCGAGTCGAAATTTAGTAACTGTGTTAGCTGGTTTAATTATGTCGGGCTGTTGTTTCTGGAATCAAGTTTTTTCTGTGAATGGAAATCATACTCACCCGCTGCATTCGTCTGAAACGTGCATTCAGCGATCACTTTCTCCGGTTCACAGTTCTCCGCAAAAAACAGACTAAGTACTCAGGTCGATGCGGGACTCGAATACGATTCATATTTGACAATTCTGACCTGCGCGGGACTGTCGATCTTCGCCAGGGCACGTTGCATAACGCCGAGCGACCAGTCTTTGCCCCGATTTCCGGACCCTGAACCGATGAGGGGAAAGGCGACGCTCTGGAACTCATATTCGTCGACCAGCTTCATCGCGTTGATGACGGACTGCGTAACCGAGTACTCGGTCGCGAACCAGAGCAGGTTGATCCCGGCGACGTGGATGATACCGCGATAAGGTAGACGTCCTGCGGATGTCAGCCGGGCTTCTCCCAGGGGGATCGCACCCTGTTTCGCAACCTCTTTAAACGGCGTCGTTCCTCCCTGTTTCTTGATCGCACCGGAAACACCTTGAGGTAATAACAGCCACCAGGGAATCACATTGCGGTTCCAGCTGTTGACGATCACTTCCACAGGTTGCTCAAGAATATTCCCGCTGACAATTTCCACATTCATCGATTCGACCAGCTCCAAAGGTGTCTGTTACAAGAGGGGATGACATCTCCCTCCTGTCAATCAGACACACTCAGGCTCATTTTTTGTGCCTGTTTCCTGATTAATTCCCCGAACCTGGTCGCGCCAGGGAAGTGATCTGCGTGCATCGTCGCCGGAATAGTATTTTTGAATCTGGTTTACGGTCACTTCGGGAGCCAGCTGGTTTACGATCCGGGAGACGCGATACCATTCGCCGCCGAGAATAAACAGCATCCAGATCAGCGCGAACGGAACACCATAAATTTTGTACTCGATGTATAAGCTGAACAGTAGAGCCAGGCAGATCGCCATCCAGTTAATTAATGTAGGATACAGGTCAAACCGTTTCATCGAAGGGCTTCCCTTTTTTCAATCATGTTACCGCACAGTTTCCGACTCATCCAGAGCGAAGTAGTCGGCTGTCCCCGTTTGAATCTGTAAGTCTCTACTGCAACTGAGATTGGAGCGGTTCATAAATCCCGGGCGGCACCAGTTGCTGTTTGACCGTCGCCAGTTCGTCCCGCGAAAACCACAATACTTTGAAAGGGACGCCATCCGATTCCGTTCCGGTTTCCGGCAGTGCATCGCGCACTGAATCGTCGATCGAGCAGAGATAATGGAACATGATTTCATGTTCCGGAATCCCTTGATATTCAAAGTGGGATTCATAAAAACCGAGGAACTGCAGCGCGTGCGCTGTGACGCCCAGTTCTTCAAATAGTTCCCGTTTCGCGGCTGCTTCCAGGGTCTCGCCGAACTCCACGCCACCACCCACGGGAATATAGAACAGAAACTCGCGGTGCGGATCATAGCCTTCCGCCAGCAGAACCTGCCCCTGATGAACTACGGAGATGATGACTTTGTTACGGATCTGCATGCCTGGAGTATGTCTAATTCAAGGATGATGGTCAGTGTTGACAATCAGGACGAAATAATCAGTTTTCCGTGATCTCCGTATACGGAAATGGGATGTTGCTTCGTTGAAGTCTGTGACAGCGGACACTGAAAATGCCAGGCTTCATAACCGGTCGTTGATTGTACTTCCAGACGGACCCCGGTTTCAAACTCCAATGTCAAACAACCATCATTCCGGGCAACTGCTGACGTCAGCCGGTAACCGAGCAGGTAGTCGAGGCGTTCCAGATCCGAGCGCCAGAACCCGGCTCCCGGCTTTGTCCCCCGCAGGGTGCGCGAGCCGTCGATATCCGTGATTTGCAGTTCGTCCTCGAACTCAATCAGTGACCTCACGGCTTCTTCGTCTGCGAAGACGAGCCCCGTCAGTCCGGTCTCCTGAAATGCAATCAACGTATCACCGGCGAGTGGCAGCAGCAGGTCGCGTCCGCTATAGCTGAGCGTTTTCATTGATCTACCTGATACGCCTCCCCGCTCTGAGGGGTCTCTGGTTCATACTCAATTCCGGCTTGATGTAAGGCGGCCATCGAACGAAAGGCCACTTCGCCCCATTTTTTTCGAACCGTTTCGGGCGCATTCGGGGGGATCTTACGCCACTCATTCGCGAGGAACCGGATCTGATTCGGTTCCAGCCAGAGTGCCAGTCGCCCTTTTTGCTGTTCTTGATCCGCATTTGTGAGTCCGGCGTCATCGCGAAGCCAATCACGGGCAGTCGCCAGTTGTTGTTGATAGTTTTCCTGGAATAGCTCAAGCAACACCTGTTCCAATATTGCCTGAAGGTTCCAGAGCACACGCTGCTCCGCCTGATCGGCAATTCCTAAAATCGAATCTTCCGAGAATCGGGAGAGCAGTTCGAAGAGTACCAGTGCCTCATCTTCAGTCAGATTCAGTTGCATCGTTTTGATTTCTATCTGAGTTTTGGAGACCGCCGGTGACAAAGCGATCATGAAACGTCTGCACGGTCGTTCGTAATCGGTCGTCCAGCAGTGGCAAAACCTGTTGCGAAATTTCTGCAGGCACGCCGCCATAAAAGGGTTCGGCGATCGCACCGGCGATACAGGCCATGGTATCGGCATCGCCGCCCAGTGAGATCGCGTTGCGGATGGCCGATTCGAAATCGGTCGATTCCAGAAAAGCGATGATCGACTCTGGTACCGAGCCCTGGCAGGAGACATCGAATACATAATGGGGGCGAATCTCTTCCAGCGTTCTCTGCAGATCGTACTGAAATTCATGCTCGACAAAGTCCTGAATCTCTGCTTTCGACTTTCCCGTACGTGCCAGAAAGACGGAGGCTGCTGTGGCCTGAGCACCATAAATTCCCTGCTGATGGTTGTGGGTCACCTCGGCTGACTTTTTTGCCAGGTAGAGACAGTCGGCCATTGTTTCAGCAGCATAAGCCACCGGGCTGACCCGCATGGCAGAACCGTTCCCCCAACTCTGGTAGGGCATGCGCTGTCGCAACTGAGCCCAGGTCAGAAACGTGTGTCCGTAGCCGGCATCGGGATAGCGTCTGACATACCGCTGCAGCGTGCTGACCAGATCCGAGTCATGTAACAGCCAGTCCGCAACCGCGGCTGTGATCACTGTATCGTCGGTGAATGTCGACTCTTCGCGAAACAGATAGAACTGTGTCGACTTCGTAGGCACATACTCGAAGTAAGAACCGATCACATCACCGGCAATTGCGCCCCACATTACGGAAGCCTCACTGCGACAGGGCAACGGAATTTGTTATTCATCTCAAGGCAGATCATAGAATCCTCTTGATTTAAATGACGACTGGCAGCCCTCACAACAGCAGCTCTCCAGTGAGCCAGCGTTCCAGGTACTTCGACAGTGAGGGAGCACAACAGGTTCGACTGTCTTCTTCGTGGTTCCACACAAATACATCAGGCCTGCGGATGGCTCCGGCCTGAATCGGAAAAGCGAACTGATCTCCATTCCCGGCGTCGGCAAAGAACAGCAGATGATCGAAGGGCATATACAGTTCGGGAAAGTCCGGATTCTCACGAAAGGCCTGGTTTTCCTGGACGATGCGTTCCAGCTGCCAGATCAGCCCCAGACCGTATTCGCCTTCGACGCCATTCGATTCCAATAGCAGGCTCGCCAGGTCTTCAGGCAGTGCAACGCCCAGTTCTGCTTCCGCCTGCTGAATCTCGTGCCGTTTGACACCGGGGAAGAATTCTGCAGCGCTACATAACTTCAGAATCTGTTCTTTCCATGACATGCAACGGTCCTCTCGATCCAAGAACTGAAGGCTCTCTGAATAGACAGTTTAGGGTATCGACTGTGAAACCGAAGCTCAAGAATTTCTTTATCAGGGTGAATGTTGCCTGTTGAGCAGATTAGCCTCACTCCATTTGGAGCAGACAGGGTCAATGGCTCTGGGTTGAACACGTGAGCTGTGATTTCCTGCTCGCTGCGCTCGGCCCGAATGGCATTCGGGCTCACCCGGGATTTGGGGGGATTCGTTCCCGTTAAACCCCAGCGTGCGTTTTCTTCAGACGCCGAAGACTTCTTCGAGGGCGGCGCGCATCACCTGGGGGTCAGGGTCCACGCCGGTCCAGAGCTGGAAACCGATCACGCCCTGGTTGACGAGCATGCCCAGTCCGTCGAGTGTAGTGCAGCCGGCTTTGGCGGCTTCGCGGAGCAGGTGGGTCTCAGGAGGATTAGGAATCACGTCCGAGACAATCATGTTCGATTTGAGAGAAGCGAAGTCGAGCGGGAAGACGGCGTCCACATCGGGAAAGAGACCGATCGAAGTGGCGTTGATGACCACGTCCACATCGTCCGCGAGGGTATAGTCGCCGTCCCATTTCGTGAAGGTGGCGGGAACGCCGGTCTTTTCCTGCAGCAGCTGCGCGAGCGCTTCGCCGCGCTCGGTACTGCGGTTGACGATCGTGATTTCGGCTGCTCCTGCGAGGGCGGTTTCCACGCCGATCGCGCGCGCCGCGCCGCCGGCACCAAACATCACGATCTTTTTACCGGCCGGGTCCGTCACTTCTTTTAATGACTGCACGAAACCTTTGCCGTCGGTGTTCTCGCCCAGGAGCTGATCGTCTTTGCGGACGATACAGTTCACGGCCCCCATCATCGCGGCGGCATCGCTGATGCCGTCGAGGTACTGGATGACTTCGACTTTATGCGGGATCGTCAGATTCGCGCCGCGGAAGCCCATCGCCCGCAGACCGCCAACGGCCTGGGCCAGATTTTCGGGAGCCACTTCAATTGTCAGGTACCGCCATTCCAGACCACAGGCATTGTAGGCTGCTTCCATCATACACTGCGTGGGGTTCTCTGCGACCGGTTGTCCGAACACACACGTCAGTTCCTGTTTGAAGTTGAGCGGCTGATTCATGTCGTGCTTTCTCCCTGTTGTGTCTGTGGGTCGCGAAGAAAAAGGGCTCCGTTCAGGCTTCGGATTCGTGCCAGCCTAGGGCATCAAAGATCCGCTTGCAGGCCTGCGAACGGTTCAACACGTAGAAGTGCATGCCCGGAACACCTGCATCGATTAACTCCTGGCACTGCGCGATGGCGTATTCCACGCCGATCTCAAACTGAGCTTCGAGGTCATCCTGAGCGGCCTCCAGTCGGCCCACGAGCTCTGCAGGGAACTCGGAACTGCACATCGACATGATCCGCTGGATCCGCCGGTATTCGGTAATCGGCATGATGCCGGGGATGATTGGACGGTCAATGCCTGCCTGGGCACAACGTTCCCGGAAGCGATAGAAGTGCTGGTTGTTGAAGAAGAGCTGGGTGTAGATCGCGTCCGCGCCCGCATCCACTTTACGTTTGAGGTTTTCCAGGTCAGCCTGCGGAGTCAGTGCCTCAGGGTGCACTTCGGGATAGCCGGCGACACCAATGCCCATCTCGGGGAAATTCTCACGAATGAGGGTGACGAGTTCACTGGCATACTTCAGACCGCCGTCTGCGGGAATGAACGTTTCTTCCCCCTTGGGTGGATCCCCACGGAGCGCCATGATGTTACCGATGCCTGCCTCGCTGGCTTCCTTCAGCCAGTCAACCAGTTGCTCCCGGGTGGAACCAACACAGGTGAAGTGGGCCGTCGCGGTCGAGTGCAGGTCTTTCTGAATGGTATTGCAGAGTTCGATGGTTCGCTTGCTGGTGGATCCGCCCGCGCCATAAGTACAGGAGACGAAAGCAGGTTTGTAACGAACCAGTTCCTCCAGTGTACGAAACAACTCTGCATCGCCACTTTCATTTTTGGGAGGGAAAATTTCTACAGAGAGACCAAAGGTTCCCGAACGATAAATTTCGCTGATTCGCATTATCTTTTCTTGTCTCGAAGGGGTGAGGCGAACTCGGTACGAGTTTATATCACAAAGTTACGGCTCGCGTAGTGTATAAATTATGTGTTTTGCCGGTCAACAATACTGCATTCTCTATTGCCAGTCCGGCTGGATTTACCTATCTTGCAGTGAGTGCAGAGGCGGTTTACCTGCCTGTTTGCCAACTTCTGAACCAGCCACCTGCGCAGACAGTGCTGAACCAGCGGCCTGCTGAACAGCAGGCGGTGATCGCGAACCTGAGATGGGGATTAGAGGAATCTCAACCAGAAGTGGCCTACTTCTGAACAGAGTTGAGGCTCTGATCGAAATCGATGAAACCCGCGGAGATTCATCGTCAATTAATTGGTCTGCTTAAGTAAAGCAACTATAATAACACGTTTCAAGTCGGTTTCCGCTTGAAGATGAATCAAATTTCCCCTTTTCCAACTGAATCAACAAGGATTGAGAATGTCCACCGAAACCAACCCGTTGCCGTATAAAGTGAAGGATTACAGCGAAGCAGAATTCCAGAAACTCGCTGCCTGGGGTCGCAAGGAAATCGAGCTGGCAGAAACGGAAATGCCAGGTTTGATGGCACTGCGGGAAAAGTACGGTAAAGATCAGCCTCTGAAAGGAGCCCGGATCGCCGGCTGTCTGCACATGACCATTCAGACCGCTGTGCTGATCGAAACTCTGACCGCACTGGGCGCTGAAGTCCGCTGGTCCAGCTGTAACATTTTCTCCACCCAGGATCACGCTGCTGCAGCGATCGCTGCCACCGGTGTTCCCGTCTTCGCCTGGAAAGGGATGAGCGAAGAAGAATTCGACTGGTGTATCGAGCAGACTCTGTTCTGGCCCAACGGCGAAGGTCTGAACATGATCCTCGACGATGGCGGCGACCTGACCGTGATGGTCCATGAAAGGTATCCCGAGCTGCTGAAGGAGATCAAAGGTCTGACCGAAGAGACCACGACCGGCGTACACCGCCTGCACCAGATGTTCGAGCAGGGCAAACTGGGTGTTCCCGCCATCAACGTCAATGACTCTGTCACCAAGAGCAAGTTCGACAACCTCTACGGTTGCCGGGAATCGCTGGCTGACGGCATCAAACGGGCCACCGACATCATGATCGCCGGCAAGGTCGTTGTTGTCTGTGGTTACGGTGATGTGGGTAAAGGCTGTGCCGACGCGATGAAAGGTCTGGGCGCCCGCGTGCTGATCACCGAAATCGATCCGATCTGTGCTCTGCAGGCTGCCATGGAAGGTTACGAAGTTACCACCATGGAAGATGCTGCCAGCCGCGGCGACATCTTTGTGACCTCCACCGGTTGCTGCGACGTCATTCGGGGCGATCACATGGACCAGATGAAG
Organism: Gimesia benthica; assembly: GCF_009720525.1. NCBI lineage: Bacteria > Pseudomonadati > Planctomycetota > Planctomycetia > Planctomycetales > Planctomycetaceae > Gimesia > Gimesia benthica. Next base: position 3,729,954 of record NZ_CP043930.1, on the reverse strand, counting down.
AACGAAGCCATCGTCTGCAACATCGGTCACTTCGACTCTGAAATCCAGGTCGCCTACCTGAAGAACCGCAGCGATATCGAGCAGATCGAAATCAAGCCACAGGTCGACAAGTTCGTCTACCCCGACGGCAAAGCGATCATCGTGCTGGCCGAAGGTCGTCTGGTCAACCTGGGTTGTGCCACCGGCCACCCTTCGTTCGTGATGTCCAACAGCTTCACCAACCAGGTAATCGGCCAGATCGAACTCTGGAACAACGAAGACCAGTACGAAATCGGAGTCTACATGCTGCCTAAGCAGCTGGACGAAGAAGTCGCCCGTCTGCACCTGGAGAAACTGGGCGTGAAACTGTCCAAACTCACAGACGCACAGGCCGAGTATCTGGGAATTCCAGTAGAAGGCCCCTACAAGCCGGACTACTACCGCTACTAAGAGTCCCTCGGCTTTAATTGAATCAGGACCTCCGAATCGCTGCGACAGTGATTCGGAGGTCTTTTTATGCGCCGCGTCAAAGTCTGATTGTCACATCAGAAGCCAGTTTCTATAATCCGGGAACGGTCTGGCGTTGAGGGATCACTGCCGGACCGTTCCGCTTTCATTCCTGAGACGGGATGTGCTCTGCATGCTGTTTTTTCGATTACACCAATAGAGAAAGATTCTCCCATGACACAAGCCTCATCGCGCCGTGACTTTCTAAAACAGACCGCCGCCTTTTCAACCGGACTGGCCGTCTCCGGCTGGGCCGGTTCCCTGCTGGCCAACACCGCATTGAACCAGCCTCTGTATAAGATCTCCCTGGCCCAATGGTCGCTGCACCGGGCTCTGCGCGGGGGCAAACTGGACAACCTCGATTTTGCCAAAGTCACCAAAGAAGAATTCGGCATCAACGCGGTCGAGTACGTGAACCAGTTCTTCAAAGATAAAGCCGAAGACAAGAAATACCTGGCGGAAATGAATCAGCGTGCCGCCGATGTCGGCGTTAAGAACGTGCTGATCATGATCGACGGGGAAGGGGCACTGGGTGATCCCGATGCCAAGAAACGGACCCAGGCAATTGAAAATCATCACAAGTGGGTCACCGCTGCCAAGACACTGGGCTGTCACTCCATCCGTGTGAATGCCCGCAGTAATGGCAGCTACGAAGAACAGCAGAAGCTGGCCGCAGATGGCCTGAGTCGTCTGACGGAATTCGCCAAAAAGTACGGCATCAACGTTCTGGTGGAAAACCACGGCGGGTTGTCGTCTAACGGTGCCTGGCTGGCCGGTGTGATGAAGATGGTCAACATGCCCGAATGTGGCACGCTGCCCGACTTCGGTAACTTCGTACTCGATCGTAAAACCGGCGAGCAGTATGATCGCTACAAAGGCGTCAAAGAACTGATGCCTTATGCCAAAGCCGTCAGCGCCAAAACGCATGACTTTGACAAAGATGGCAACGAGATCAACACCGACTATGTGAAGATGATGAAGATCGTTCTGGACGCCGGCTATCACGGTTACGTGGGCATCGAGTACGAAGGCAAGAAACTCGATGAATACGCGGGCATCAAAGCCAGCAAGAAGCTGCTGCTCAAAGTTCGCGAAGAGCTGACTCCCGAGGAAACTGCTGATCCCTGCTGTGGGCAGGAAGGGTACTATGTACCGCAGCGTCGTCGCATGTTCCGTCGGCGTCTGTTCCGCAGATAAGCGGAATCCGGACAGTCTGTCTACATAAAAAAACGCCCCAGTGTCCTGATGACAGCTGGGGCGTTTTCGATTTCGTGATGACTACGATGCGCGGTGTACTTTGGAGACATCGCGGTCGGAGAGAATCTCGCGTGCGACATCGGTGACAAAGTTGTCTGCGCCCAGCCATTTTTCTTTCTTCGGTGCGGGAGCTCCCACGTTCATACCGACGCCCGGTTTCCAGAGGGCGGGGAGGGTATGCTTGATGGCTGACATGTAGGTCGTAAATACCGGGTACTTCGTGTCGGGATTGTCCTGCTGATAGTTGTCCATTTTTTCAACCAGCTTGTTGTGGGCAATCTTGGGATGCCGGTGATGTGGCCCGTGAACGAAGATGTCAAAGTTAATGTAAGTGCAGATCCGGGTGATCAGACCATTGCCAATCACGGTCCGGGTGCCGAGCAGCGGATCGTAACTCTTCATTCCCAGGTGCTCGGTAAATTTGCGGAAAGTCTGAATCACACTGGCCACCCAGTGAGGAATGACCCAGGCGACGATGAACGGACGCCAGAGCGAGAACCAGGCAATGGTTCCCAGGACGGCAGCCCAGAACACAGCCATCGCCGCGTATTCCAGACGCATGGTGCGAATGACCTTGGGGTTTTTAACCGGGGTATTTTTGCTGAAACAGAGCCGACTGTAGACGAAAGGTGACGTGAAGAACCCGAAGGGGAATTCCAGCCAGCAGAAGATACGTCGGAATGTCAGAGACGTTGTAGGATCGGAATACGGCCACAATTCCCAGTCACCGGGCTTATTCAGATAAGCGTGATGACGGATATGGGCTTCGCGATAAGCGGTATAAGAGACTAACAGTCCGGTGCCGATCGCGCGGCCCAGCCAGACGCTGACCCAGGTTTTACCACAGATTCCCTGGTGAGATGTTTCATGAAAACAGCTCGACCAGCAGAACATGCTGTAGGCAGCAATGATCGTCCAGCCGACCTGAAAGTACCAGGCAGGGGAGGGCCATTGGAATGCCAGCGCCATGATCGCGATGGATCCGAACAGTGAGTGTGAAAAACGGGGAGTTGTCGATTTTGTTTCGAGATCTTCGATCTCTTTAGCAGTGAAAAGAGTCACTGACATCGCACGTACCTCCTGGTTGTGCTCAGACTTTCAAAACGGTTCGTTTAAATACGTATCGGAAAGTTGAGCTTGTGCCACATCAAGTGAGTTGCAACTTTTAGACCAGATAATCAGGAGCTGCAGCAGTTTTTACCCAGCCTGCTTATCTTTCCGACACATTAAGGATATGTCGCGAAAGAACGTGTTGCATAAAAGAATCACCAGACAAAAGGCACAACCTGGATAACATTGATAAATTGTATCGATTAGACAATTTATAGCAGTTGCCCCAGGCGCTGACCAGAAAAATTTTGCAAATCGGACCAGAAAAGTATTCCGGCGTTCACTTCTTTTTCGGTTCTGGCAGGTAGAGATAGGTCTTGGGGAAGAGTTTTTGTGTCATCAGTACAGTTTTAGACTGACCGCCATTCCAGATATCCCACTTAGGATCGGCATAGCGGGCAAAAAACTGATCGAGCTCCTGTTTCAGCTCGTCTTTTTTCTGCTTGTACTGGGCGTCATCGATCAGGTTGTTGTGCTCTTTTGAATCCCGGGTCAGGTGATAGAGTTCGTTGGGCGATTCATGATAGCGTTCAATAAACTTCCACTCTGGTGTCCGAACGGCCCGCACGTTTTCGAATTCGTAGAAGACTTCTTCCTTCCAGGGAATCTGTTTCCCCTTGAGTACGGGTGCAAAATTGCGTCCGGGGCGGGCTGGCTTGGCCGGAATTTTATCCGCGAGACCGAGGTAGTTGAGCAGAGTCGGATATACATCGTAATTGGCGACCATCATATTCTGCCGGGCTCCCTCCACGATCTGACCTGGCTGAGAGAAAATCAGTGGAATTGTCAGCGTCCAGTCAAAGGCCGTTAAGGGGCGGGTGTGATCGCCCATGCCCCAGTAGCCACTATGGCCGCCGGACAGCCCCTGGTCGGCTGTGAAAATAACCAGCGTATTTTCACGGAGACCAAGCTCTTTGAGTGTCTGCATGATTTGCCCGACACCATCATCCACGCCTGAGACTTCCGCTGCATATTTGCGAATGATGCCCAGGTCTCCGATCCAGTCTCCGTAGTTGAAGTTCCAGGGCTGCGCTTTTTCCCGCGGGAAGGAGGGGAAGGTCAGCTGTTCGTACTCTTCCTTGAAACGGTTTTTAATCGGCTCCTTCATCGCGGAACCCAGTCCATAGGGACCGTTATACGCCAGGAACAGGAAGAAGGGTTTATCCTGATTCTGTTTGATGAACTTGATACCGTGCTGCGTCCAGAGATCGGTCAGGTAGGTCGGTTCTTTGTGAATCTTTTCGTCTTCGATCACTTCCTGATCATAGAATCCCGAACTCGCGCCGTGCGGCTTGGTGATCCAGTAGGAAAAACCTTCCTGAGGATAGAGGTTGTCGCCCAGATGCCATTTGCCCGAGAGTCCACAGACATAGCCGGCATCGTGCAGGATCTGGGGAATGGTCTGAAATTCCTCCAGCGTGTTGTAGGAATCGGGACCGGTCTGGATGCGTGGCCTGAGATAACAGTGCACGCCATGCTGACACGGCATCAGTCCGGTAAGGAAGGTTGCCCGCGTAGGCGAACAGACCGCGTTGTTGGCGAAAGCCCTGGTAAACAGTGTGCCTTCCTGAGCCAGCTGATCAATGTGCGGCGTTTTGATGTCCTTGTTACCGTAGCAGCCCAGCGTCCATTCCCCATGGTTGTCGGTCATGATGATCACGACGTTGGGGCGTTTCTGTTCGGCCGCCTGCAGGAAACCGGAACTTACCAGCGCGACCACAGCGATCAGACAATGCATGACAGAAGTAATACAGAAGCGTGACATGAGCAGAACCTTCCGGGATGAAAACAGAAAAACGCTGCCAGGTTGAGCACTTTCAGCATGCCGCATTCGATTCTGTTTTGCAAGTCGCCTGCCTGGCAACAACCGATTTCAGAAGATCTGTCGACCATCGCTGCATCAATAATGCGGCGGCTTCTCCTGGAGGGGATCCCGACCTTCGTCCTCATCTTCGAGCGTCCCGATGCGGTTATCCAGTAACTTCATGGATCGACTCAGTTTGTCCAGCACATCATTCTGATGCAGGATCGCCGTGTTCAATTGCTCAACATCGTGCTGCAGGTGCATCAGCACTGATTCAATCTGGTTCAGGCGGGAAGAGACTTCTTCCAGGGGAGAAGCTGATTCACTCATGGGACTTTGATCTTTCGGGAAAGCGGCTTTTCAGCGGGGGACAGCCGGTTATGATGTAGGGAGATTTTATTCGCGCACGGTCCACTTTGAAACAGGCTCAGGTCAGATTCATCATGATTCCCGTATTTCGACTTCGCTTGCTGATGTTGTCCCTTCTGCTTACTCTGTTTCAGGCCTTACCGGCAGAGGCAGCTCAGCAGCGGTTTGAGGTCCAGTTTACGGAGGGCGTGCATCCACAGCCGTTTACGGGCCGCGTCTATCTGTTCTTCACCCGCTCCGGGCGTGAACCCCGGCTGGGTCCTTCGTGGTTTAATCCGGAGTCCTTCGTGGCGCGGGATGTTACCAACTGGAAGCCGGGCGAGCGGCTTGAATTTTCTGCCGAGACTCCCGGTCTGCTCTCTTATCCAGACCCGTATGCGGACATGAATCTGAACGGTTATCAGGTGCAGGCTGTCGCACGTTTCAATGCAGGAGAACCGAAGATCGGCACCGGCCCGGGCAACGGCTATAGCCAGGTTCTCCGTGTGCCCTCCGTGGTCTCAACTCAGCCGCCGTTGTTAACCATCGATTCACTGGTACCCGCGAAACCGTTTCCCGAAACCCGCTGGAGTAAACAGATCCAGGTGCGTTCTGAACTGCTTTCCAGGTTTCATGGTCGCGAGACATTTCTGGAAGCCTCGGTGTTACTGCCACAAAGTTATTACCGCCAGCCGCAGCGGAAATATCCCGTCATCTATTCCATCCCCGGGTTTGGCGGCGATCACATGCGGGGAATCCGGAATGAACCGATTACCGAACAGAATGAGCAGGGGGTTGAGTTTCTGCGGGTGCAGTTGAATCCCCAGTGCCAGTGGGGCCATCACGTGTTTGCCGATTCGGCCACCAATGGTCCAGTCGGCAAAGCCTTCACGACCGAGTTCCTGCCTGCACTGGAAAAGTCTTTCCGGGCGATCCCACATCCACGGGCGCGGTTCCTCACCGGTCATTCCTCGGGAGGCTGGTCTTCGCTGTGGTTGCAGATTACTTATCCTGATCAGTTTGGCGGAACCTGGAGTACCGCTCCCGACCCGGTCGATTTTCGCGACTTTCAGTTGATCAATATCTATGAAACGGACAGCAACGTCTATCGTGATGCGAATGGCCGACCACGGCCATTGGGGCGTCGCGGCGGGAAACCGATCCTCTGGTTTGAACCATTCGCGAAAATGGAACAGGTGCTCGGTTACGGCGGTCAGCTAAGAAGCTTTGAAGCCGTCTTTTCCCCACGTGGCGCTGACGGCAGGCCACTGAAACTGTATGACCGGGAGACGGGCAAGATCGATCCCCGGGTTGCCGAAACCTGGAAAGCGTATGACATTCGCTTGATTCTCGAGGAGAACTGGGAGAATCTGGGCCCGCAACTGGCGGGTAAAATCCACGTCTTCATGGGTGAGGAAGATACATTTTACCTGACGGGAGCCACGGTGCTGCTCAAGCTTTCGCTGGATAAACTGAACCAGCAAGTTGACGCGCAGTCGGTCGTAGAAATTCATCCGGGCAAAGATCACTCCACGCTGATGACCCGGGAACTGGTAATGCGTATCCGCCGCGAGATGGTGCAGACATTCCTGGCGCATCGGGCAGAGATCGAGTCC